>NZ_JBEXGE010000035.1:0-78388 GCF_040607155.1 Micromonospora sp. NPDC005324
TCTTGCGGATCAGATCGGTACGCATGGTGGCGTGCTCCTCTGCATCGGGGGTGCCCGCACGGCTCTCAACGGGGGGTCAGTGCGACCGTGCGGGGAAAGTTCGAGGGGTTCTGCCCGGTGACCCGCGAAGGGGGTCGGCGTCGGGACAGGGTGTAACGGGTGCCGGTGGCGGATCATTCCGCCTGCCCGCCGGCTGGCTGGGGTGCTCGGCCGTGCCGGGGGTTGGCCGTTGTGGTTCTCGGCCCGTGCCGGGGGTTGGCCGTTGTGGTGCTCGGCCGTGCCGGGGGTGTAACCGGGGCGGCCTGGCGGGTGTTCCCGGCGGCTGCTTCCGGCGGGAGGTCTTGGCGGCGGTTCCGCCCGGCGGGTCTGCCGGCGGGGCGCCATGGTCCGGGCTGTTGCGGTGGTCTGCCAGGTATAACGACCCGGCCCGGTCGCCGATTCCGCCGTTGGGGTGGCCCCGACCACCCGACAGCGAGGCCAAACCCGACAAACTGCTCACGCTGCCCACCTGGCGAACCCGACACGGCGGCCACCGCCCCTGATCCACTCGGGTTCCTGGAAGTCGCGGTGTCCGGGTGCCGGGGATACCCCGACATCATGAAAGCCGAGTGGATCATGCCGATCTGCGCGGTTTGCGCGCCCTCGACCGGTCCGGACCGCCCCGGACCGCCTCGCCCCGCCCCGGACCGCCTCGCCCCGGACCGCCCCGCCCCGGACCGCCTCGGACCGCCCCGGACAGGACCGCCCCGCCCCGGACCGGACCGGCCGGGCCGGACCGAGGCGAGGCGGGCGCGAACAGGCGCAGCGGGCCGTACGGAACCTCGCGCCGCGCAAGATCGTGCTCAATCCAGGAAACAGGCCCCTCCCGCTCAGGCGAGGCCACTACATCCAGGGTCGAGCACGATCTTGCGGGGCCGACCGCCCATCAAGGGGCGGCCGAGGACGGCCAGCGTGAACGGTCGGCTGAGCGCCGGGCGGGCCGGGCCGAGCCGCCGGGGATCAGGGCGCGGCGGTGTCGGTTTGGGGCACGTTGCGCTGCGCCGGGATGGTCGGTGCGGCCGGCCAGGGGATCTCGGGCGCACGGTGAAAGGTGATCCCGGCCGTCGTCCAGCGCGGGCCCTGGCCGGCCAGGCGGTCGCGGAAGCCAGCCCAGTCGTGGCTTGCCCGGGGTGACCAGCCCACCTCGGCGATGGCCGGGAGGCGGGGCAGGAGCAGGAGTTCGATGTCGGCCAGCGAGGTGACCGATTCGGTCCAGAGCGGGGCCTCCACACCGAGCACCGCCTCGGCGGGTACGCCGGCGACGTGCGTACCCGGATCCCAGTCGTAGGCCTTTCGCACGTCGATGAGGCCGGCCCAGTCGTGCCCGATCGGGGTGTCCGGGGCGTACTTCATGTCCAGGTAGGCGTGGTTGCCGGGGGAGACGATCAGCCGGGCACCCCGGCGTACGGCGTCGACGGTGGTGGGGTCTTCGCCGTTCGTGCCCCACCACTGGAGGACCCGCCCGTCGAGGTGGGCGGCGGGTGCGAGCTGGTGCCAGCCGACGACGGTCTTGCCGAGGTCGGCCACGATGCGCTGGACCCGCTCGACGAAACCGGTGTAGACCTCGCCCTTCACCTTGAACGCCTCGTCGCCGCCGATGTGCAGCCAGGGGCCGGGGGTGAGCGCGGCCACCTCGCCCAACACGTCGGCGACGAAGTCGTACGTCCGCTCGTCGGCTGGGTCGACGTAGCTGAAGCCGACCTCGGTGCCGGTGTACGGCGGCGGTGCGATCTTGTCCGGTGCCAGCTCCGGGTACGCGACCAGCGCCGAGTTGGTGTGCCCCGGGAGGTCGATCTCCGGGACGACGGTGATGTGGCGGGCCGCCGCGTAGGAGACGATCCGCTGGTAGTCGGCCTTCGTGTAGTGCCCGCCGGGGCCGCTGCCGACCTCGGTCGTCCCGCCGACGGTGGTCAGCTTCGGCCAGGAGTCGACGGTGATCCGCCAGCCCTGGTCGTCGGTGAGGTGCAGATGCAGGTGGTTGAGCTTGTAGCGGGCCAGGTGGTCGACCACCCGCAGCACGTCCTCGACGGCGAAGAAGTGCCGCGCGACGTCGAGCATCGCACCCCGGTAGGGAAACCGGGGCGCGTCGGTGATGGTCCCGCCGGGCAGGGCCCAGCGTTCGGTGACCTGGCCGGGGCTCTCAATCGTCGCCGGCAGCAGTTGGCGCAGCGTCTGCACGCCGTAGAAGAGGCCGGCGGCGGTGGCGGCGGTGACGCGTACCCCGTCGGTGGCGATGTCGAGCCGGTAGCCCTCCGTGCCGAGGTCGGCGTTGTCGTCGAGCACCAGCGCGATGCCACCGGCGGGCTCCGGCGTGGTGGCGTCGGTGACCGGCAGTGGGTAGCCGGTGGCCGGACGCAGGAGCTGGGCGAGCTGCTCGGCGACCGCCAGCGCGGCGGGGTCGACGCTGGCCACGATGACCGCTTCGGCCGGCAGCGTCCAGTCGGCGGTCGGGTCCGGCTGGACCTGCTGCGGGGCGGGCACGACGTCGGCCAGGCGGCGCGGGGCCGCCGGGGCGAGCAACGCGCCAGCGGTCTGCTCGGCCGCGCGGGCCAGCGTGGCCGCGTCCGGTTCCCCCGCCGACAGCGGCGCGGGGACGGCGGTGGGGCCGGGGGAGGGGGTGGTCGACACGGCGGCGACTCCGGGGGGTGTATTCGCGTCGGTTATGGCAAAAGTGAGGTTCACCGGCTGGCGTGGCGTCAAGCGTACGACGCTCGGCCGGGATGCGTGATGGTGCGCATGGAAGCGTTCCCAAAAACCGGTACGAACACGGATAGTCGTGATGGCTGTGCCAATTGTCACCGAACGGTCCCAGGTCCCTCGATGTTCGCTTAACCTTCGCGCACCGATCGATGTCGACCCCGGGATTACCGGCGGTCCGTCCCGGGGAAGAAGAAAACTGAACCTTCGTTAAGTGTCAATCCGGCGCGTGTGTTGTGGAGGCTCTGGTGGCAGCGCAAGAGACCGTCGATCACAAGTACGTCTACGACTTCTCCGAAGGCAACAAGGAACTCAAGGACCTGCTCGGCGGCAAGGGGGCAAACCTCGCCGAGATGACGAACCTGGGCCTGCCCGTCCCGCCCGGCTTCACCATCACGACCGAGGCGTGCCAGGCTTACCTCGCGACGGGACGGGAGCCGGACGGGCTCGCCGGCCAGATCGAGGCGCACCTGGAAGCGCTGGAGCGCGAGATGGGCAAGCGCCTCGGCGACCCGCAGGACCCACTGCTGGTATCCGTCCGCTCCGGTGCCAAGTTCTCCATGCCCGGGATGATGGAGACCGTCCTCAACGTCGGCCTCAACGACCAGAGCGTGGAAGGACTCGCACGACAGGCGGGCGGCTCGGCTGGCCAGGCCGCCTCCGGCGGCAACGACAGGTTCGCGTGGGACTCCTACCGCCGCCTCATCCAGATGTTCGGCAAGACCGTCTGCGAGGTGCCGGGCGAGGAGTTCGAGCACGCGCTCGACGAGGCCAAGCACGCCAAGGGCACCCACAACGACCTGGATCTGGACGCCGACGACCTGCGTGGGCTTGTCGACGCGTACAAGAAGATCTTCTTGAAGCACACCGGTCGGGAGTTCCCGCAGCAGCCACGCGAACAGCTCGACCTGGCCATCCGGGCGGTCTTCGAGTCGTGGAACGCCGAGCGCGCGGTGCTCTACCGTCGCCAGGAGCGCATCCCGGCCGACCTCGGCACCGCTGTCAACGTGGTGACAATGGTCTTCGGCAACCTCGGGCCCGACTCGGGCACCGGCGTCGCGTTCACCCGCGACCCGGCCAGCGGCGCGCAGGGCATCTACGGCGACTACCTGGCGAACGCCCAGGGTGAGGACGTGGTCGCCGGCATCCGCAACACAGTGCCGTTGCAGGAGTTGGAGCAGCTCGACAAGTCCTCCTACGACGAGCTGCTCGGCATCATGGCCCGGCTGGAGGAGCACTACAAGGACCTCTGCGACATCGAGTTCACCATCGAACGCGGCAAGCTCTGGATGTTGCAGACCCGGGTCGGCAAGCGCACCGCCGCCGCCGCGTTCGTCATCGCCGGGCAACTCGTCGACGAGGGTCTGATCGACCTGGACGAGGCGCTGCTCCGGGTCAACGGCGCGCAACTGGCCCAGCTGATGTTTCCGCGCTTCCAGCTCGACCACGAGTTCCAGCCGGTCGCCACTGGCATCGGCGCGTCGCCCGGCGCGGCGTCCGGCACTGTGGTCTTCACCTCCGCCCGTGCCGTCGAGCTGGCCGCCGAGGGGAAGTCGGTGATCCTGGTGCGCCGGGAGACCAACCCGGACGACCTGAACGGCATGATCGCCGCGAAGGGCATCCTCACCTCGCGCGGCGGCAAGACCAGCCACGCCGCGGTGGTGGCCCGGGGCATGGGCAAGACCTGCGTCTCCGGCGCCGACGAGATCGAGGTGAACGTGCCGGCGAAGCGGTTCACAGTGGCCGGGCAGACCGTCACCGAGGGCGATGTGGTGTCCATCGACGGCACCACCGGCAAGGTCTACCTCGGCGAGGTGCCGGTCATGCCCTCCGAGGTCGTGCAGTACTTCGAGGGCAGCCTCGACCCCGAGCACATCGACAACGCGCTGGTTCGGGCCGTACACCGGATCATGACGCACGCCGACGGAAAGCGGCGGCTGGCGGTCCGGACGAACGCCGACACCGGCGCGGACGCCGCCCGGGCCCGGCGCTTCGGCGCCGAGGGCATCGGGCTGTGCCGCACCGAGCACATGTTCCTCGGTGACCGGCGGGAGCTGGTCGAGCGGCTGATCCTGGCCCGGGCCCCGGGCGAGCGGGAGGCGGCGCTGGCGGCGCTGCTGCCGATGCAGCGGGCCGACTTCGTGGAGATCTTCCGCGAGATGGACGGGCTGCCGGTCACCGTCCGGCTCATCGACCCGCCGTTGCACGAGTTCCTGCCCCCGTTGGAGCAGCTCGCCGTCAACGTCGCGGTCGCCCAGGAACGCGGCGAGGACGTGGCCAAGGAGGAGGCGCTGCTCGCCGCCGTCCGGCGGATGCACGAGGAGAACCCAATGCTCGGCCTGCGGGGCGTCCGCCTCGGCCTGGTCATCCCCGGCCTGTTCGCGATGCAGGTCCGGGCCATCGCCGAGGCCGCGGTCAGTTGCGTCCGCGACGGGGGCGTGGCCAAGCCGGAGATCATGGTGCCGCTGGTCGGGGCGGTGCAGGAGCTGGAGACGGTCCGCGCCGAGGCGGAGAAGATCATCGCCGAGGTGGTCGGGGACAGCGGCGTCGAGGTGCTGATCGGCACCATGATCGAGGTACCCCGGGCGGCGCTGACCGCCGGGCAGATCGCCGAGGCCGCCGAGTTCTTCTCCTTCGGCACCAACGACCTGACCCAGATGGGCTGGGGCTTCTCCCGCGACGACGTCGAGGGCGCGTTCTTCTGGCGCTACCTGGAGTTGGGCATCTTCGGCATCTCGCCGTTCGAGTCGATCGACCGCGACGGCGTCGGTCGGCTGGTGCGGATCGCCGCCGAGGAGGGCCGGGCCGCCCGGCCCGGGCTGAAGCTCGGCATCTGCGGTGAGCACGGTGGCGACCCGGACTCGGTGCACTTCTTCCACGAGGTCGGCCTGGACTACGTGTCCTGCTCGCCGTTCCGGGTGCCGGTGGCCCGGCTGGAGGCCGGTCGGGCGGTCGTGGAGAGCGGCGGGTCGGACAGCCGCTGACGCATGTCGGCGGCGGCTGGTCACCCGGCCGCCGCCGGCGCTCAGATCGGCGGACGACGCCAGGTGGGTCGGGACGAGCGGCGCAACTGCGCCGGCAGGGTCGCCATCGGGGTACGCGTGGCCAGCGGGGCGTGCGCGTCCGGCACGGAGGTCGCGCCGATGCCTGCGCCGCGAACGTCCAGGAAGGACCCTGCCCGGCGGGCAACCGCCCGCGCCTCCTCGTGCAGCGCCTCCAGGTCCCCCGCCGCCGACACGGTGACGAGGGTCAGCAGGGCGCTGCGCCCGGCCGGGTAGGTGACCACGCAGCCGGCGGTGGTGCACACCACCGACTCCCGGAACTCACCCTGCCGGACGGTGTCGGCCACCCGGTGACCGAGCCCGAAACTCGCGGCGGCGAGCGCGGCGAGATGGGTGGCGTCGGTGCTGGGCAGGTCGCTGGAGATGAGCAGGCCGTCGGTGCCCGCGAGCACCGTGCCGGCGATGTCGGGTCGGCGTCGGCGCAGCCCGCGTAGCTCCGTTCCCATCACCGTGTCTGCGTCCACGAGTGTTACCCCTCACCGGTCGGGCTCTGCGTGTCGGTCGACTGGTCACGTTCCGCGCTGGGAACGCTACCGGTGGCGACTTCCGACCGCGAGCCCGTAACCCTCGGCAATCGGTCGGCAACTGGGGGCCAATCGGTGGTTGTGTGCCCTTCGTCGATGCGTCGCGGGCGGGTCGGGCAACGGGGGCGGGCGTAATCTTGGCTCGCTCGTACACGGCCGATTGGGCGCCGCGTCGAACGGGAAGAGGTGACTGCATGACCAGTGTCTGGGAGAGCCTGACTGTCGACGCCCGCGATCCGGCCCGACTGGCTCGTTGGTGGGCCGAGGCGCTCGGCTATCAGGTCGTCACCGAAAAGCCCGACGAGGTGGAGATCCGTCAGTCCGCCGACCGCCTGCCCGGCCTGGTCTTCGTGCCGGCGACCGACGGCAAGGAACGCAAGAACCGGCTGCACCTCGACCTGCGTCCCGTCAACCGGGAGGCCGAGGTCGAGCGCCTGGTCGACATGGGCGCCCGGCACGTCGACATCGGTCAGGGCGACGTCGAGTGGACGGTGCTGGCCGACCCGGAAGGCAACGAGTTCTGCATCCTGCGTGAGGAGTGAGCCGGGGGCGGCGGAGGCCCGGCTGGTCGAGGAGCCGCCCAAGGACACCGGGCATCGCCGGTCGCCGTACGAGCGCGACCGGGCCCGGGTGCTGCACTCGGCGGCGTTTCGCCGGCTGGCCACCAAGACGCAGGTGCATACCGCCGGCACTGACGACTTCCTGCGTACGCGGCTGACCCACTCGTTGGAGGTGGCCCAGATCGCCCGCGAGATGGGTGCCCGGCTGGGCTGCGACCCGGACGTGGTGGACGTCGCGGGGCTCGCGCACGACCTCGGGCACCCGCCGTTCGGGCACAACGGTGAGGCTGCGCTGGACCTGCTCGCCACGCCGTGCGGCGGCTTCGAGGGCAACGCGCAGACCCTGCGGGTGCTGACCCGCCTGGAGGCGAAGGTGCTCGCCCCGGACGGCTCGTCCGCCGGGCTGAACCTGACCCGGGCGTCGCTGGACGCGATCGGCAAGTACCCCTGGCCGCGGCGGCCGGGGGAGCGCAAGTTCGGGGTGTACGCCGACGACACGGCCGTCTTCGACTGGATCCGGGTCGGCGCGCCCGGCGACCGGCGCTGCCTGGAGGCCCAGGTGATGGACTGGGCGGACGACGTCGCGTACTCGGTGCACGACGTGGAGGACGGCATCCACGGTGGTTACGTCACGTTGCACCCGCTGCTCACCGACGCCGACGAGCGGGCCGCGCTCTGCGCCGACGTGGCGGCCGCCTACTCCGGCGAGTCGGCGGCGGACCTGGCCGAGGTGCTCGTCGATCTGCTGGCCGGTCCGCTGCTCGCCCCGTTCGCCGGGTACGACGGCAGCCATCGCGCGCAGGTCGCGTTGAAGGCCACCACCAGCGGGGTGACCGGGCTGTTCGTCTCGGCGGCGGTGGCGGCCACGGAGGAGCGCTTCGGTCCGGGCCCGCACCGCCGCTACGCCGCCGACCTGGTGGTTCCCCGACTGGTACGGGCGCAGTGCGCGCTGCTGAAGGGCATCGCGCTGCGGTACGTGATGCGTCGCAGTGGCTTCCGGGGCCGCTATGAGCGGCAGCGGACGATGCTGGCGGAGTTGGTCGCCGCGCTGGTCCGGCGCGCCCCGGAAGGGCTCGACCCGATCTTCGCCCCGCTGTGGCGGGCCGCTCCGGACGACAGGGCCAGACTGCGGGTGGTGATCGACCAGGTCGCCTCGCTCACCGACCCGGCGGCGGTGACCTGGCACACCCGCCTGGTCGGCAAGGGGACACCCCCGACCGATCCCGAGGCAGCTTAGGCTAACCTAACTGACATGACGGAACGCTCCAGGAACGTCACCTCGGCCCGGGTGCTGCGCACCGAGCGGCCCACCCCGCACCTGATCCGGCTCGTCCTCGGTGGGGACGAACTGGTTGGCCTGCCGGTGGGCGAGTTCACCGACCACTACATCAAGGTGGTGTTCCCGCAGCCGGGGGTCGAGTACCCGCAGCCGTTGGACCTCGCCGCGATCCGTCGGAACCTGCCTCGGGAGCAGTGGCCCCGGCTTCGCGCGTACACGGTGCGGCGCTGGGATCCGCTGTCCGGGGAGCTGACCGTCGACGTGGTGCACCACGGCGACGAGGGGTTGGCCGGCCCGTGGGCCGCCGCGCTGCGACCCGGCGATCCGGTGCACTTCGTCGGCCCGGGTGGCGCGTACGCCCCGAACCCGGTGGCCGACTGGCATCTGCTGGTCGGTGACGAGAGCGCCCTGCCGGCGATCGCCGCCGCCCTGGAACGCCTGCCGCTGGGTGCCCCGGCCCACGTCTTCGTGGAGATCGCCGACCCGGCGGAGGAGCAGAAGCTGCTCAGCCCCGGGGCGGTCGAGCTGACCTGGCTGCAGCGCGGCGAACGCCCGGTGGGCGAAGCGCTGGTCGCGGCGGTACGGGCGTTGGAGTTCCCGGCCGGCCAGGTGCACGCGTTCGTGCACGGCGAGGCCGCCTTCGTCCGGGAGTTGCGCCGGCTGCTGCGCGGCGAGCGGGGCGTACCCCTGGACCGGCTCTCCATCTCCGGCTACTGGCGGCGCGGCATGGACGACGAGGGTTGGCGCTCCACCAAGGCCGACTGGAACCAGCAGGTGGCGGCCGAGGAGACGGTCATTCCGGAGCCCGCCGCGGCGGGCTGAGCCGCTCACCCCTCGGGTGTCTGGTTTGCCTGGCCGGCCTTGGCCAGTCGCCGGCTGACCAGGACGGCGTACCCGACGACAGCCAGGGAGAGCAGCGACAGCATCAGCCTCGGTTGGTGCACCGTCGTGGTGATCAGCGAGACCGAGACCACCCCGTAGACGGCGATCGCCAACCGGGCGCCGCTCGGCCGTGTCCAGAGCCAGTACAGGGCGAGACCACAGAGCGTCCAGATCACCATCGATGCGCCAAGCAGCAGCCGCAACTCCAGCGGCAGGTGGGTCGCGTTGGCGTCGACCAGCCGGACCACCTGCCCGAGCGACCAGCCGAGCAGCAGCAGCGCACCGCCGAGCGGGATGTGCAGGTAGCTGTACGCCTGCCCGCCACGTAGCCGCCGCTGGGCCAGGCGGGTGGTGACGGACGTGGTGTAGACCCACCACACTGCCGCCGGGATCAGGAAGGCCAACGCGGCGGTGAGGATCATGTGTGGCGGGGGATGGTCCGGCACGGCGAAGAGCAGGCTGGCCAGCGCGCTACCCAGCACGATGATGGTGAACTGCCCGATCCGTTCCGGCAGGTGCCTGTTGTCCACCGGCCAGCGGTTGAGCCAGCGCACCCCCACCCAGGGCGTGGCCAGTTCGATCACCATCGCGACGATCCACAGGACGGGCCGCAGTTCGGTGGGCACGATCAGCGACACCAACCAGATCAACCAGCCCGACCCGAAGCCGATCAGGTAGACCGTCGTCACCATCCGGGCGCTCGGGCTGGTGGGGCGGGCGCGTAGGTACAGCAGGAGCAGCACGCCCCGCACGATCAGGTACCCGATGGGCAGGAGCACGCTCTCCGGCACCTCGTCGACCCCGAGCGTCATCGCGCCCGCGCCGACCAACGCGACGAGCACCAGCACCCGGTGCAGCGCGTCGTCCGGATCGAACCGGGTGTCGTAGTAGACCTGCCCGATCCAGGCCCACTGGATCACCACGAAGAGCCCGATGACGGCCAGCACGGCCCTCGGCGACGGGCTCGGTTCGTTA
Organism: Micromonospora sp. NPDC005324; assembly: GCF_040607155.1. Classification (NCBI taxonomy): domain Bacteria; kingdom Bacillati; phylum Actinomycetota; class Actinomycetes; order Micromonosporales; family Micromonosporaceae; genus Micromonospora; species Micromonospora sp. NPDC005324. The sequence goes on from NZ_JBEXGE010000035.1 coordinate 10,019, forward strand.
CCCAGCCGAGCCACCACCGCCGCCAACGCGTACACGAAGATGAGGTCGAGGAAGAGTTCCAGCCAGGTGGCGTGGCGGTGTCCTGCCTCGTCCGCACCCGGGGTCTGGTCGGGTAGCCCGACCCGGCCGGCCAGCCATCTCGGCAGGCGGGGGGCTTGGCTGCGTACCCGGCGCATCTGGTCATGGTCCCGGTGTGGACCCGGCCTGCGGGCCCGAACCGCCCAGCCGGCAGCGGCCGCCGCCACACCGGCGTCCCCCGGCCGGCGTGTCGTCGGTCCGGCAGGGCAGGATGTACGGCGAGGGGGTGGCGAATGGCTGGGCGGATCCGGGACGAGGACATCGCACTGGTCCGGGAACGCACCTCGATCGGGGATGTGATCTCCGAGACGGTCACCCTGAAGTCCGCCGGCGGCGGCAACCTCAAGGGCCTGTGCCCGTTCCACGACGAGAAGAGTCCGTCGTTCAACGTCTCGCCGGCCCGCAACGTCTGGTACTGCTTCGGCTGCGGGGCCGGCGGGGACGCGATCAAGTTCCTGATGGACGCCGACCACCTCAGCTTCGTGGAGTCCGTCGAGCGGCTGGCCGGCCGCGCCGGCATCCAGCTGCGCTACATTGAGGACGACAAGGGCACCCCGCGTCCCCGCCCGCAGCAGGGTCAGCGGCAGCGCCTGGTCGCCGCGCACGCCGCCGCCGTCGAGTTCTACAGCGCGCAACTGAGCACCGCCGGCGCCCGGCCGGCACGGGAGTTCCTGGCGCGCCGGGGCTTCGACCGGGCCGCCGCCGAGCGCTACGGCTGTGGCTTCGCGCCGGAGGGTTGGGACCTGCTCACCAAGCACCTGCGCCAGCAGGGCTTCACTCACCAGGAGCTGGTCACCGCCGGGCTGTCCCGGGAGTCCCGTTCCGGCACCCTGATCGACAGGTTCCGCCGTCGGCTGCTCTGGCCGATCCGCGACCTCGCCGGCGACGTGATCGGCTTCGGCGCGCGCAAGCTCTTCGACGACGACGACGGCCCGAAGTACCTGAACACCCCCGAGACGCCGATCTACAAGAAGTCGCACGTGCTCTACGGCATCGACCAGGCCAAGCGGGAGATCGCCAAGCAGGGTCGGGCGGTGATCGTCGAGGGTTACACCGACGTGATGGCCTGCCACCTGGCCGGGGTCACAACTGCGGTGGCGACCTGCGGCACGGCCTTCGCCGCTGACCACATCTCGGTCCTGCGTCGGCTCCTGTTCGACAGCGACGAGGTGGCCGGCGAGATCATCTTCACCTTCGACGGCGACGCCGCCGGGCAGAAGGCCGCGCTGCGCGCCTTCGAGGACGATCAGCGGTTCGTCGGGCGGACGTTCATCGCGGTCAGCCCGGACAACATGGACCCGTGCGATCTGCGGCTGGCCAAGGGCGACCTCGCGGTGCGTGACCTGGTCGCCCGCCGCGAGCCGCTCGTCGACTTCGCGCTGCGACACGTGATCAGCCGCTTCGACCTGGACACCGTCGACGGCCGGGTCGAGGCGATGCGTCACGCCGCGCCGCTGGTCGCGCGACTCAAGGACCGGGAGAAGCGCCCGGAGTACGTCCGCAAGCTCGCCATGGACCTCGGCATGGAGATCGAGCCGGTGCAGCGGGCGGTGCTCGCCGCCGCCAACACCCCGCCGCCCGGCGCCCGCAACGCCGCCCCCGCCGCCCGGCCCACCTCGGCCCGCCCCGAGCCGGCACTGGACAGCCCGCAGTCGATGGTCGAGCGGGAGGCGCTCAAACTCGCCCTCCAGCAACCGGTCCTGGCCGGGCCGATGTTCGACGCGGTCGAGGCCACCGAATACCGCCACCCGATGCACGTCGCGGTGCGTGCGGCCATCGCGGCGGCCGGTGGTGCCGCGTCGGCGGCCGGCGGCGCGGTCTGGATCGAGTCGGTCCGCGACGCCTGCGACGACCTGGCGGCCGCGGCGCTGGTCGGTGAGTTGGCCGTCGAACCACTGCGGATCGACGGCGAACCGGACCCACGCTACGTGTCGATCACCATGGCCCGGGTGCAGTTCGGGTCGGTGACCGCCCGGGTCCGGGACCTCAAGTCACGCATCCAGCGGATCAACCCGGTCAACAACAAGGACGAGTATTTCGCCGCCTTCGGTGAGCTGCTGTCCCTGGAGCAGCACGCCCGGGCGTTGCGCGAGCAGGCTGCGGGAGGCCTCTAGATGGGACTGTTCAGCCGCAAGCCGAAGCTGCCGCCGGCCGACCGGCCGCCGCTGACCGCCGACGAGCGGGTGCTGGCCTGGGCCGCCGCCGGCAACGGCGAGGGCGACGGGGTGGTGGTCGCCACCAACCTGGGGTTGTGGCTGCCCGGTCGAGGGCACCGGTTCGGTTGGCACACCATCCTCAAGGCGGTCTGGTCCGGCCGGGAGCTGACAGTCACCCCCACCGAGCCGCTCGTCGAGCGGGACGGCTACACGGTGGTCGCCGACGGTCCGGCCGAGACGTACCTGCTGCTCGACCCGGGGGAGTTGCCGCACCAGGTGCGGGCTCGGGTGACCCGCTCGGTCGCGTACACCGAGCACCAGCCGGTGCCCGGCGGCGCGGCGCGGGTCGCGGCCCGGCGCGTGGCCGGGGTCGACGGTCTGACCTGGACGGTCCGACTCGACCCCGGCACTCCGGCGGACGGCGAGGCCCTGCTCGCCGAGACCGACCGGCTGGTCGGCGTGGCCCGCGCCGCCACCGCGCCGGCCGACGGCTGACCGGCCGGGTCAGTTCGCGCCGAGGTCCTTCAGCGCCTTCTCGGCGCCGCGGTGCAGCGGCACCGGCAGGGTCCTGCGGGCCTTTTCCAGCGAGATCCCCTTGGCCGCCGGGTTGGCCTGGGCCAGGGCGTCGCGCTTGTCGAACACCGTCCGGGTGATCGCGCAGGCCACGTTGGCGTCCAGGTCCTTGCGGACCAGCAGCACGTTGGGCACGACGATGGTCGGGGTGTCGGTCGCCGTCCGGTACACGTCCCGCCCGATCGTGCCTTCCTGGTAGCCAGGGCTCAGCGCGGCCATCTTCGGCAGCAACTGTGAGATGTCGACGAACTTCACCGAGTCGCCGGCAGTGGTGAACAGGTCGGTGAGGCCCCCGGTGGGCAGCCCGCCGGACCAGAAGAAACCGTCGACGCTGCCGTCCTTGACCCCCTCGACCGTCTTGGTCAGGTCCAGTCGCTGCGCCCGGATGTCAGTGGCCGGGTCGAGGCCGGCGGCCTCCAACAGCCGGTTGGCGATCACCTCGGTGCCGGACTTCGGTGAGCCGGTGGAAATCCGCTTGCCCCGCATGCCGGCCACCGAGGTGATCCCGGAGTCGTTGCGGACCACCACCTGGGTGTAGTTGTCGTAGATGCGAGCCAGCGCCTGCACCGGCTGCGGTGCGGTGAAGCTGCCCTTGCCCTCCACCGCGTTGACCGCCGTGTCGAACAGCGAGAACGCCACGTCGTACTGGCCACCGACCAGTTGCTCGACGTTCTGCACCGAGGCGCCGGTCTCGGCGGCGGTGCCGGAGAGCTTGCCGCCGGTCGCCCCGGCCAACTGCCCGGCCAGGGCGTTGCCGACCACGTAGTAGACGCCCGTCGCGTTGCCGGTCGCGATGCCGACGCGCGTCTCCTTGGTCACCTCGCAGGTGACCTCGCTGGCCGTGTCGTCAGTGGCCGCGCCGCCCTGCTGACCTCCGCAACCCGCGGTGCCGACCGTGACGAGGGCGAGCACGCTCAGGCCCGCAGCGAGCCGTACGTCGATTCGTCTCACAGTTGTTCCTCCACAGGATTGGCTGGTGATCCGGACGGTGGCCGGCCGGCGGAGCCGCGTCGAACGAACACACCCGCCGCCGCGACGACGGCCAGCGCCGCGCCGACAGTGACCGGCACGGGTTCGAGCCAGAGCAGTGTGACGCCGGCGAGGGCGCCCAACACCCGTTCCGGGGCGCCGGCCGGCCCCACGCCGGGCAGCCAGCCACCGGCGGCGACGGCGAGCACCGCCACGCTGAGCGCTGTGACTCCGGCGGCGAAGGCGATCCGTTGGATGCCGCCGATGCCGAGCAGACCGAGCCCGGCCGGCGTGATGACGAACGCGATCGGGATGAGGTACGCCGGCAGCGCGTACCGCAGGGTCTGCCACATGGTCGGCACCAGCCGGCCGCCGGTGACGGCGGCGGCGGCCACCGCGGCGAGCGCGGTCGGTGGGGACACCTCGGACAGCACCGCGAAGTAGAAGACGAACATCGCCGCCGCCGGCGCGGTGACGCCCAGGTCGAGCAGGGCCGGACCGACGATCACCCAACCGATCACGAACGACGCGGTGACCGGCACGGCCAGGCCCAGCAGGGTGAGCGCGACGGCGGCGAGCAGCGCGGTGAGCACCAGCACCAGCGTCGGGTCCGAGGTGGCCGCCTGGGCCCCGCCGATCAGCAGCGCCGCCGCCTGCGGCCCGAGGCCGGTCTTCGTGGTGGTCGCCGTGATGATGCCGGCGGCGGCGCAGACAGCGGTGACGGCGAGGACGCCGCGTACGCCGGTGACGAGCGCGGTCACCAGCCGGCCCGGGGTGAGCCGGTGCGCGCGGTCCTCGTTCCTGGGGGCCAGGAACGACAACGCGACGGTGAGCACGATGGCGAAGACGACAGCCCTGGTCGCTGACACACCGACCGCGAGGAACACGATGATGGCGATCAGCGAGGCGAAGTGGTAGCCGAACCGGGCCAGCAGCCGCCAGGGCGAGCCGACGTCGATCACCACGGGGCGCACGCCGGAGCGGCGGGCGTCGATCTCCACAGCCAGCAGGATGCCGAGGTAGTAGAGCACCGTCGGGACCGTTGCCCAGCCCAGCACCTGGAGGTACGAGACGCCCAGGTACTCGGCGATGATGAACGCCGCCGCCCCCAGGGTGGGCGGGGAGAGGATGGCGCCCACCCCGGCCGCGGCCAGCATGCCGCCGGCCCGCTCCGGCGGGTAGCCGGCGCGGCGCAGCAGCGGCCAGGTGACCGCGCCGATGCTCACTGTCGTCGCCGCGCCGGAGCCGGAGACGGTGCCGAGCAGGAAACCCGAGGCCACCGCCGTCCGGCCGGCGGCGGTACGCGAGCGCCGGAACGCCGCGGCCGACAGTTCGACGAAGAACCGCCCGGCCCCGGACAACTCCAGCGCCGCGCCGTAGATGGTGAACAGCACGATGTACGAGGCGGCCACGTCGAGTGGTGTGCCGTAGAAGCCGCTGTCGGAGTTGTAGAACGCGTCGATGAGTTGACTGAAGTCGAGCCCGGCGTGCGCGACAGGCCAGGACTGCGGCAGCAACCCGCCGTAGTAGCCGTAACCGAGGAACAGCAGGCAGACCGCGGGCAGGATCCAACCGGTGGTACGTCGACACGCTTCGAGCAGCAGGAGCAGCAGAACGGTGCCCAGCACCAGATCCGTCGGCGCCAGCAGGCCCTGCCGGTCGAGGAACGCGTTGTAGCCGCCGCCACCGCTGCCGATCCGGATCGGCAGGATCGGATAGAGACAGGCCGCGACCGCCAGGGCGACCAGAACCCAGTCGGTCACTGTGGGCCCCGACGATGCGAGTGCCGGGATGCGCCTGCCGCTGTCGCCCTCGGTGGCCTCGGCGCGGTTGGCACGGCGTCGCCGGGCGCGTAGGCGGGCCGGCAGCCGCAGGTCGGCCGGGTAGGCGAGGAAGACCAGCGGGAGTACGCCGGCCAGGAAGATGATCAGGTAATACTTGCTGCCCTGCGACAGGGGGCGGAACACCTGCCACAGGGCGAGAGCGCCGACCGCCAGCGCCGCCACGGTGAGGAGCAGCCCCGCCGGCCCGGAGAGCACCCGACCCGGTTTCTCGTCCTCGAACTGGGCGGCCAGGTCCCGAGTCGCCCGCTCGGCCACGCTGGGCTCGCGCGGGTCGGGCCCGGTCTGTCCGGGCCCGGTCTGTTCGGGCTCGGGTCTGCTCGGGTGGGCCCTGCTCGGGTCGGCTTCTTGTCGTGGTCGGGGTGGCCCGCCGCCGGGGCTCGCTGCCTGCCCATCAACGGGAGAGTTGGCTGGTCGGGCAGGTGACGGCGAACCATCGGGCGAGCTGATGGGCGACACAAAAGGACGATACACGTCGATTGGCTGACGGGTGGGGCATCGATCGGCGTTTCGTCGCCGGTGGTACGGACACGGTGGCGACCGGCTGGTCGCCGGCGAATATGTGCGTGGAGGGCTGTCGGACCCGGCGGTTAGGGTCGGGCGGTGACTTCGGGGCGACCACTGATTCAGGCTCGCGGGCTGGTGAAGCGGTTCGGCGATTTCACCGCTGTGGACGGCATCGACGTCGAGGTGCGCCCGGGTGAGGCGTTCGGCTTCCTCGGGCCCAACGGCGCGGGCAAGTCGTCGACCATGCGGATGGTCGGCTGCATCTCCCCACCCAGCGGGGGTGAGCTGCGCATTTTCGACATGGATCCGGTGGCTGACGGGCCGGCGATCCGGGCGCGTCTCGGGGTGTGCCCCCAGCTCGACAATCTCGATCCGGAGTTGACCGTCCGGGAGAACCTGACCGTCTACGCCCGCTACTTCGGCATCTCCCGCCGGGCGGCCCGGGAGCGCGCCGCCGAGCTGCTCGACTTCGTCCAGCTCACCGAGCGGGCCGACAGCAAGGTCGAACCGCTGTCCGGTGGCATGAAGCGTCGGCTGACCATCGCCCGCGCGCTGGTGAACGATCCGGAGCTCGTGCTGCTCGACGAGCCGACCACCGGGCTGGACCCGCAGGCCCGGCACCTGGTGTGGGAGCGGCTGTTCCGGCTCAAGCAGCAGGGCGTCACGTTGGTGCTCACCACGCACTACATGGACGAGGCCGAGCAGCTCTGTGACCGCCTGGTGGTGATGGACGGCGGCCGGATCGTCGCGGAGGGCTCGCCCCGTGCGCTGATCGAGCAGCACTCGACCCGTGAGGTGGTCGAGCTGCGCTTCGCCGCCGAGTCGCAGGAACCTTTCGCCGGCAAGCTCGACGGGCTGGGGGAGCGGGTCGAGGTGTTGCCCGACCGGGTCCTGCTCTACGTGCCGGACGGCGACGCGGCAGTCGCCGAGGTCACCGCGTCGGGGCTCCAGCCGGCGAACGTGCTGGTCCGGCGCAGCGGCCTGGAGGACGTCTTCCTGCACCTGACCGGCCGCACCCTGGTCGACTGACGGGCCACAGAGGGATCGTTGCCACCGTCGCACCGTTGATCTGCCGGCGTCACGGCTCATCGGGCTCTGGCCCAGGTGAGGTTTCGCCACGTGGTGAAGCTGGTGGGCACATGAACCCCGCCGTTCCAGGCGGCGGCGTAATCGGTTTGCCGGATCGGCCCCAACGTGTCCGCCCGCCACTCGATTCGCAGATCTTGGACAGTTTCCGTTACGCGCTAACGGAAACTGTCCAAGATCTGCTCATTTCGCACGCGAGGTGCAGGGGCCGACTCCGTTTCCGGCACAGCGGGGGTAGTCCGGCGTCGCGGAGACTTCCGAGTCATCAACAGGGCGGGGTGCGCCGCGGCCACGGCACGCCCAAGACGCCGGAAATCGGGTCACCCGTGGGCGGGGCCGTACCGCTGAATTACGAACGAATCACGGCTCACCGGGCTCTGGCCCAGGTGATGAAACGGTCGGTCAGTCGGTCGTGACCGGCCTGGCCGGCGAGGTCCCCGGCTGCCTCGTACAGCAACGCGGCAAGGTAGATGAGCAGGCCGATCCGATCCTGGCGGTACTCGCCGAGCAGCGCCAGGCGGGCCGGCGAGCAGGGCCACGCCGCGCCGCAGACCCGGCAGCGCCAGGACGGGCGTGCCGCTGTGTGTGGGCGGTACCGGGGCATCAGTGGCCACCGCCGTCCTGAACCGACCAGGCGAGTCGCACGAGGGAACCTCCATCGGGGGGTGGGAGCGCCCCGGATCGGGGGTCACGGGGCGCTCCCGGCCTGGTTCCGCCCGCCGTCCGATCCCGTGAGCGGTTCCGCTGCGTGACAGTCTGGTGAGAACCCGACTACGGTGGGAGGTTCCGCACGCCGACGACCAGCGCGTACGGCGATCGGCCCGGCACGGTACGGGAATGTACGGAGGTTGTCCGTGGAGAGTTCGTCCATGCTGGAGCACTTCGCCGAGGAGCTGCGACTGGCCCGGGCCGCCAGTGGGATGTCGCAGACGGCGCTGGCCGAGGCGTTGAGCTATTCCGGGGCGCTTGTCGCCAAGGTGGAGACATCCGAGCGCCGGCCAAGTCTGGACTTCGCCCGCCGGTGTGACGCCGTGTTCTCAGCCGGCGGTCGGTTCGAACGCATCCAGCGGCGGATCAGCCGGGAGGCCGTGGTGCCATGGTTCCGCGACTGGGCCGGCATCGAGCAGGAGACCACGGCGCTGCGCTCGTTCGAGCCGCTCTACGTGCCGGGCCTGGTGCAGACCGAGGGTTACGCCCGCGCCATCCTGGCCGGTGCCGGGCTCTTCGCGGCGGAAGAGGTCGAGCAGCAGGTGACCGCCCGGCTCGACCGGCAAAGCGTGCTCACCCGGGACCGGCCACCGCTGCTCAGCCTGGTCGTGGACGAGTACGCGCTGCGCCGCCACGTCGGTGGGCCGGAGGTGATGCGCGAGCAGTTGCGGCACCTGGTGAAGCTCGGCTCCGCGCTGCCCCGGGTCCGAATCCAGGTCGTGCCGCTGTCCGCCGGTGCGTACGCTGGGCTCGATGATCCCTTCGTGATCGCCACCGCAGCCACCGGTGAGGACGTCGTCTACCTGGACGGGCAGCGCCACGGGCAGGTGATCGACCGCTCCGAGTACGTGCGGCAGATGGTCGAGGTGTGGGAGTCGATCCGGGGTGAGGCACTATCGCAGCAGCAGTCCCTCGACCTGATCGCGGAAGTGGCGGAGACATGGAGCTGACCGGCGCCCGCTGGCGCAAGAGCACCCGCAGCAACGGCAGCGGCGGCAACTGCGTGGAGGTTGCCGGCAACCTGCCTGGGCTGGTGGCTGTCCGCGACTCCAAGGACCCGACCGGCCCCGCGCTCGTCTTCCCGCCCGACGCGTGGCGCGCGTTCGTCGGCTCCGACGCCGTCGGCCGGTAGGCAGGTAGCGGCCACGCCGGCGAAACCCGGGCGACACGCCGGCGGGGTCGTCGTAGGGTGACCGGCGGTCTGTCGTACCCCGGGAGTAGACAGGTCGTGGTGGCTGGCGCGGCGGGCGGGGTGGTCGGGTGAGTGTGGCGGGATCGGCGCGGTTCCCCTGGGTGCCGGCGTACGCGGTGTTCGAGCACTACCTGGTGGGTCTGCGACGCACCTGGCGGGCCGGGGTGTTCTCCTCGTTCCTGCTGCCGGTGCTCACCGTCCTCGGGTTCGGGGTGGGCGTCGGCGCCTACATCGACCAGGGCGTCGGCGGGGTGCGTTACCTCGACTGGCTGGTTCCCGGGCTGATCGCCTCGACAGCGCTCCAGGTGACCGTCGGTGACTCGACCTGGCCGGTGTTCAGCAACTTCCATTGGATCAGGACGTACTTCGCGCAGGGCGCGTCGCCGCTGCGAGTGGGCGACATCGTGGCCGGGCACCTGGCCTTCGTGCTGTTCCGCGTGCTCACCACGATTGTGGCGTTCCTGGTGGTCACCGGGCTGTTCGGGGCGCTGCGGTCGCCGTGGGCGGTGGCCACCCTTCCGGTGGTGGCGTTGCTCGGGCTGGCCGTCGCCGCGCCGACCTTCGCGTACGCCGCGACGGTGTCGAGCGACAGTTGGCTGGCGATGCTGTTCCGGTTCGCTGTCATCCCGATGACGCTCTTCGCCGGGGTGTTCTTTCCGGTCGAGTCGTTGCCCGAGGCGCTGCGCTGGCTGGCGTGGGCGACACCGTTGTGGCACGCCGTGGACCTGTGCCGCGCGGCCACGCTCGGCGTCGCCCCACAGTGGTCGATCGCCGGGCACCTGCTCTACCTGGCGGCCTGGGCGGTCGCCGGCTGGTTGCTGGCGGTGCGCGCGTTCCGTCGCAAGCTCGTCCTCTGAAGAAGATGAAGCAGAGAGGGTGTCGTGATCACGCTGATCCTGCCCCGGCTGATCGACGTCTCCGCCGCGTCCCGGCGGTCGGCGTCGGTGATCGGGCGCAACGTCGCGGCGCTGAAGTCGGTCTACTGGCTGCTGCTGCTCTCCGGCTTCGTGGAGCCGCTGCTCTACCTGCTCTCCATCGGGGTGGGCGTCGGCGCGCTGGTCGGCGACCTGCCGCTGCCCGACGGGCGGCTGGTCTCGTACGCCGAGTTCGTGGCACCGGCGATGCTCGCCTCCTCGGCGATGACCGGGGCGCTCGCGGAGACCGCCTTCAATTTCTTCGGCAAGATGAAGTACATGAAGCTGTACGACGGGATGATCGCCACCCCGGTACGGCCGTTCGAGATCGCCGTGGGCGAGTTGGGTTGGGCGATGCTGCGGGGCAGCGTCTACTCGGCGGCGTTCCTCGGGGTGATGGTCGCGCTGGGGTTGACCAGCGTCGCCCGTGCGTTGACCGCCCTCCCGGCCGCAGTGCTCGTCGGGTTCGCGTTCGGGGCGCTCGGCATGGCGATCTCCACCTTCATGCGTAGCTGGCAGGATTTCGACCTGATGGGCAGCGCACAGTTCACGCTCTTCCTCTTCTCGGGCACCTTCGTGCCGGCGCAGGCCTATCCGACGCTGCTGCACTGGCTCGTCGAGATCACCCCGCTGTACCGGTCGGTGCACCTGATCCGGGGGGTCGCGCTGGGCAGTGGTGGATGGCTCTGGCTGCTCGACGTGCTCTACCTGCTGGCGATGGTGGCGATCGGCCTGCTGGTGGCTTCTCGCCGAATGGCGAGGTTGCTCTACAAGTAGGGGTTATCCGCGCCCGTCGGCGGGGCATGTCCGGAGGTGACACCGACCAAGAGGAGGGGCGATGGCCTCGGACGAGTCTTCCGCCCAGCGTGAGCGTGAGCGTGATCCCGCCACCACGCCGGTCGGGCCCGACGCGGGCCCGGACAGCCCTACCGACCTGCCCGGCAGTGGCTGGAAGGCGGCGCTGCGCCGCACGATCAGGGAATTCCAGGACGACAGCCTGACCGACTGGGCCGCGGCGCTGACCTACTACGGGGTGCTGTCCATCTTCCCCGGCCTGCTGGTGCTGATCTCGATCCTCGGTCTGCTCGGCGAGAGTGCCACCGAGGGCGTCAAGGACACCGTCAACCAGGCGGTGCCGAACGACAGCATCCAGAAGATCATCGAGGGCGCGATCGATACCGCCCAGAAGAACGGCGGCCTGGCCAGCATCGCGGCGATCATCGGTCTGTTGGCCGCGTTCTGGTCCGCGTCCGGCTACATCGGTGCGTTCATGCGGGCCTCGAACACCATCTACGACGTGCCGGAGGGCCGGCCGATCTGGAAGACCCTGCCGATCCGGGCCGGCGTGACAGCGGTGATCGGCGTGCTGCTGCTGGCCTGTGCGGTGATAGTGGTCTTCACCGGCCGCCTCGCCGAAGCGGTGGGCGACGTGGTCGGCCTCGGCTCGACCGCGGTGACGGTGTGGGACATCGCGAAATGGCCGGTGCTGCTGATCCTGATCAGTCTGATGTTCGCGATCCTCTACTGGGCCTCGCCGAACGCGCGGCACGGCGGCTTCCGCTGGGTCAGCCCGGGTGGCGTGCTGGCCGTGGTGATCTGGCTGGTGATCTCCGGCCTCTTCGCCTTCTACGTGAGCAACTTCGGCTCGTACAACAAGACGTACGGGGCGCTCGCCGGGGTGATCATCTTCCTGGTCTGGCTCTGGCTGAGCAACATCGCGATCCTGCTGGGCGCCGAGTTCGACGCGGAGCTGGAGCGGGGCCGCGCCATCTCGGCCGGGCACTCGGTGGACGACGAGCCGTACGTCGAGCTGCGCGACGACCGCAAGCTCAAGAAGAAGCACAACCAGCGCGGCTCGGTCGACTGAGCCGGTGCGTCAGTGGCTGCCGGACCCGTGCAGGGACCGGCAGCCACTGACGCGCGCATTGTTGGAGCCGACCGTCAACTGCAGGCTGAGGTGAGGCACCAGCCGTTGAGCGTGACTACCTGCAGGTCATTCACCTTGTGCCAGCCGGGGCGATATTTGTTTCCCACGCTGTCGTAATAAATGTAACCGCTGGGCACCTGGAAACCGTCGGTGTCCCGGAATTCGTAGTAGTACCTCGAGTCGGATGCGCTGCCCTGCCCGGCCGGCAGCCACATCGTCTTGCTGTTGGTCGGCCAGTTGCCCGAGAGCTTGATGGATCGGCCGAGCCGGTTCTTCACCTCGCCGCAGAAGATCCCGGCGGTGCAGTTCCCGAGGGTGCCGAAGTCGCCCTCAGCAGCGCTGGAAGCGGCCTGCCGGACGGGCGCCGCAGCGGCGACACCAAGGTCGGAGCCCTTCGGGGATGGCGCCGCCTGGGCTGCCGATGGCGAGAACAGCGCGACGAACGCTACTGCGGACACGGCCGCGACAAAGCGCGTCGGTCGATTCATTGGGGTCCTTCCCGTCGGGGTATTCGGGCACGCCAGAACGGTAGGTCATCGCGATTGGAGAATTGCGGTGCGCGACTCGCCCCGTAGCTGTCGATGCCCAGGAACGTTAACGACCATGTTGACGACTGTCAACGTCCTTATCAATTGCGGCGACGGTGGAGCCGACGATTCGGGTGGGCTGCAGGCGTCCGCATCGGTGGCGTAATCGCAGCTGAGCGTATCGATACCGATTGACGTCGGCGGTGGTCGATGGTGACGACGCGCGCCCGTCGGATGCGCCCGGAGGTTGGCGTCGCCGCGGTGGCGGTCGGGGCGGGTTCGTCCGTCGCCTCACCCGGTCGGTGGGTGCCGGTGCGACGAGGGGTGCGCAGCGAAGTCGGTCCATCGCGTCGCAAGCGCGACCGAAACTTCTGTCCGTTTGAGCAAAAGTTAGCGTCGAAACAGCCGAAGCTCTGGACAGGCGATCCGACCGCTCTTACTGTGTCGGACACAACACATCGACATTGCGCCGATGTGAACGCTGCCAAAGAAGAGGGGGCCCGGGTGCGCACCGTCGACCCTCTACACGTGCGCCTGTTGCGACTGCTCCGTGACGAGGGCGCCGTGTCCCGGGCCGAGTTGGGCGACCGACTCCAGATGCCGCGTCCGCGCATGCTGGCCGAGCTGGATCGCCTGGTGACGCTGGGGTACGTGGCCGAGGCCGGGCTCGCCGCATCCCGAGGTGGACGCCGCTCGACGCTTGTCGAGTTGAACCCGAAGCTGCGCTTCGCCGCCGTCGACCTCGGCGCCAGTTCGATGGACGTCGAGGTGGTCAACGGCCGCCTCGAACCGGTGGCCCACTACGCCGAGGCGGCCGATATCCGCAACGGCCCGAAGGTGACCCTGCAACGGGTCAACGAACTGCTGCACAAGGCCCGGGTCGACGGCGCGTACGAGCGACTGGACGCGGTCGGCATCGGCGTACCCGGCCCGGTCAGCTTCCGCGACGGCGTTCCGGTCTCACCACCGATCATGCCGGGCTGGGACCGGTTCCCGGTGCGTGAGCTGCTCAGCCGGGAGCACGGCTGCCCTGCGGTGGTCGACAACGACGTCAACATCATGGCGATCGGCGAGCGGCACGGTGGCGTCGCCCACTCGGTGGACGACTTCCTCTTCGTGAAGATCGGCACCGGCATCGGGTGCGGCATCTACCTCACCGGTGAGGTCTACCGGGGCACCGACGGCTGCGCCGGCGACATCGGCCACATCCAGGTCGACTCGCACGGTCCGATGTGCTCCTGCGGCAACGTCGGCTGCCTGGAGGCGCTGTTCAGCGGCGCCGCGCTGGCCAAGGACGCCGCAGCCGCCGCCCGCAGTGGGACGTCGCCGGCGCTGGCCGAGCGGCTGGCGCTGCGGGGTGTCGTCACCGCGCTGGACGTCGCCGAGGGCGCCGTCGAGGGCGACGTGACCTGCATCCAGTTGATCCGGGACGGCGGGCGGCGGGTCGGCGGAGTGCTCGCCGGCCTGGTCAGCTTCACCAACCCGTCCATGATCGTGATCGGTGGTGGGCTGGCCCAACTGGGCCACATCCTGCTCGCCGAGATCCGCAGTGTGGTCTACCGCCGGTCACTGCCGCTGGCCACCGGCAACCTTCCCGTCGTCCTGTCCGAGCTGGGCGGCCGTGCCGGTGTCGCCGGTGCGGCGGTGCTCGCGAGCGACGTCGCCTTCGGTGAAGCATCGTGAGCGCGAGGAGTGAGCCGGGTTTGCGAGCCCCGCAGTCGCGAGCAGAGGCCAGCACCGCGAAGCTGTTCGAGATTCCGTCGTGAGCGAGGAGGAGACTGTGGCTCTGCCCGAGGATGACCCCGCCACCGCGTCGGCCGAGGCCGTCGCCGAGGCGCCGCTGGTCGAGGCTCCCGCCGACACCGTCGCGGGCGAGGTGGTCCTGCGCCTCACCGATCTGGTGAAGACCTTCCCCGGCGTACGCGCGCTCGACGGCGTGCAGTTGGAGGTGCGTGCCGGCGAGGTGCACTGCCTGCTCGGGCAGAACGGCGCCGGCAAGTCCACCCTCATCAAGGTGCTCGCCGGGGTGCACCAACCGGATTCCGGGCAGGTGGAGTGGCGCGGTGAGCCGGCCGCGTTCGCCAACCCGCAGGCCGCCATGAAGGCGGGCATCGCCACGATCTACCAGGAGCTCGACCTCGTCGAGGACCTGTCGGTGGCGGAGAACGCGTTCCTCGGACACGAGTACCGCAACTTCGGTTTCGTCCGGCGCGGCCGGATGGCCCGGCACACCCGGCAGATCCTCAGCCGGCTGGGCCACGGCGAGATCCCGCCGGGGCGGATGGTCCGGTCCCTGCCGGCTGCCGGCAAGCAGATCGTCAGCATGGCGCGGGCGCTGTCGCACGAGGCCCGACTGATCATCATGGACGAGCCGAGCGCCGTGCTGGCCCACGACGAGGTCGGCAACCTGTTCCGGATCATCCGAGAGTTGACCGCGCAGGGCATCGCCGTCATCTACATCTCCCACCGCTTGGAGGAGATCCGCGAGATCGGCGACCGGGTCACCGTACTCAAGGACGGCCGGACCACGGCGGCGAACCTGCCGGCGCGCGACACCCCGACCCGCGACCTGGTGAGCCGGATGACCGGCCGCACCATCGAGTACGTCTTCCCGGACCGGCCGACCGACGACTCCGCGGGTGCCGACCTGCTCCAGGTGGAGGGGTTGACCCGCACTGGCGAGTTCGCCGACGTGTCGCTGAGCGTGCGTGCCGGGGAGATCGTGGGCATCGCGGGGCTGGTCGGCTCCGGTCGTTCCGAGCTGCTGGAGACGATCTACGGTGCCCGCCTCCCGGAGGCCGGCACCGTGCAGATGGACGGGAAGGTCCTGCGGCCCGGCGTCGGCGCGGCGGTTCGCGCCGGCATGGGAATGGCCCCGGAGGAACGCAAGAGCCAGGCGCTGCTGCTCGGTGAGCCCATCTACCGCAACGTCACGCTGGCCACCTTCGGCCGGTACGCGCGGCTCGGCTTCACCAACGCCGCCAAGGAACGCGCCGAGGCGGACCGGATCGCGGAGACCCTGGAGCTGCGGCCCCGGGACGTGGACCGGCCGGTACGCACGCTGTCCGGCGGTAACCAGCAGAAGGTGGTGGTCGGGCGTTGGCTGCTCGGCGGCACCAAGTTGCTGCTTCTCGACGAGCCGACCCGGGGCGTGGACGTGGGCGCCCGGGCCGAGCTTTACCAGGTCATCCGGGGATTGGCCGCTCAGGGCGTCGGGGTGCTGCTGGTCTCCAGCGAGGTGCCCGAGGTGCTGGGTCTGGCCGACCGGGTGCTGGTGATGCGGGAAGGGCGGGTCGTCCGCGAAGCCGCGGCCGGCGAACTCGACGAAAACACTGTGCTTGACCTCGTGATGGCGGGGTCCTTGATGGAAGGCGCACCGGCATGAGCGACGCGACTCCCACTCCCACCGCGACACCGGAGCGCCCGCAGCTTCCGGCGCAGTCGCCGCCGGTGGACCCGGCGGAGACGGCGGTGGCCAGCGACAAGGCAGGATCCGGGGGCAAGCTCTCCTGGTGGCGGGGTGACGGTGGCGACGGCGCCAAGCGCAACCTCGGTCTGATCGGGGTGCTGGCCGCGCTCATCGTGGTCGGCGCGGTCACCAAGCCCGACCTGTACGGCGACCCAAACTGGGTCTGGAACAACGTCCTGGCCATCCTCCAGTTGGCCTCGGTCGTCGGCGTGGTCACTGTCGGGATGACCTTCGTGATCATCGGCGGTGGCATCGACCTGTCGGTCGGCGCGATCGTCGCGTTGGCCGGGGTCTGGTGCACCACTGTGGCCACCCAGAGCTACGGCGCCGCCGGCATGATCTTCGCCGCCCTCGCGGTCGGCATCTGCGTCGGCCTCGTCAACGGTGTGCTCATCTCGTACGGGCGGCTGGTCCCCTTCATCGCGACGCTCGCGATGCTGGTGGCCGCGCGTGGGCTCGCGGCGTCGATCTCCAACAAGCAGACCCAGGTGTCGAGCAGCACGTTCATCAACGACATCGCGGCGCGCAAGGTGATCGGGATCCCGATCCTCGTCTACATCCTCGGCGCTGTCGTGCTGGCCGGTTGGGTAGTGCTCAACCGCACGACCTTCGGCCGGCGGACCATCGCCGTCGGCGGCAACCCGGAGGCGGCCCGGCTGGCCGGCATCAACGTCCGGCGGCACACCATGCTGCTCTACGCGCTCTCCGGTCTCTGCTGCGGTATCGCCGCCATCATGCTCACCTCGCAGGCGACCTCGGCGCAGGCGGCGATGGCCAACCTGTACGAGTTGGACGCGATCGCCGCGGCGATCATCGGCGGGACGCTGCTCAGCGGCGGTCGGGGCACGATCGTCGGCTCGCTGCTCGGCGTCATCATCTTCGCCACCATCACGAACCTCTTCGCCATCAACGGCCTCTCCATCGAGGCGCAGAACATGGTCAAGGGCGGCATCATCGTCGCGGCCGTCCTGGTCCAGCAGTTCCAGTTCAAGTCAGTCACTCGGCTCCTCGCGCGGAACAGGGTCACCACCGCAACCTGACGCACCGCACCGTTGTCCTGGCGACGTCGAGACCTTCGACGGTGGCCGGGCCTCGCACACCCTCAAAAAGTCACATCCCGCTCCCAGGAGGTCATTCATGACCCAGCACAGTCGCGACCTGTCGCGCCGCCGGTTGCTCTTCGGTGGAGCCGCAGTGGGCGCTGCCACCCTGCTCACCGCCTGCACCAGCAACGACACCCCGGCTGCCAGCACCCAGACCAAGGCCGCCGGAAACGCCGAAGGCAACAACGCCCCGGGCAAGAAGGTCGTCATCGGCTTCTCCGCCCCGGCCGCCGACCACGGCTGGATGGGCGCCATCCACGCCAACGCCAAGGCGCAGGCCGCGGCCTACTCGGACGTGGAGTTCAAGGAGGTCGACGGTGGGTCGAACTCCGAGGCCCAGCGTTCCACGCTCGGCACGCTGATCGCCCAGAAGCCGGACATCATCGTCGTGCTGCCGCACGACGGCAAGGAGGTCAACGCCGTTGCCCTCCAGGCCATGCAGGCGGGCATCCCGATCGTCAACCTCGACCGGGCGTTCCCCGACGCGCTGGCCTCGCGGCTGGTGATCAAGGGCGACAACTACGGCATGGGCGTCTCGGCCGGGCACTACATCGGCAAGATGCTCAAGGACAAGGGCGTCACCAACCCGGTCATCGGTGAGATCGCCGGTCTGGAGATCCCGCTGACCGTCGAGCGCAGCGAGGGCTTCAAGGCCGCCCTGGCGACCTACGGGTTCACTGTGAAGAACCGTCGTTCGGCCGAGTTCACCTCGGACAGCGGTCAGCGTGAGGCGTCCCAGCTGCTCCAGGCGCTGCCGAAGATCGACGCCATCTGGAACCACGACGACGACCAGGGCATCGGTGTGCTCGCGGCCATCAAGCAGGCGAACCGGTCGGAGTTCTTCATGGTCGGCGGCGCGGGCTCCAAGCTCGCGATCGACGCCATCAAGGCCGACAACAGCGTGCTGAAGGCCACCGTCACCTACAACCCGTCGATGGCCTCGTCGGCGATCTCGCTCGCGCGGCTCGTCGCGCAGGGTCGCGGCCTGGGCGACTTCACGGAGCTGCAGGTGCCCAAGGAAGTGACTCTCGCCTCCGAGACGATCACCAAGGAGAACGCGAGCAGCTACGACAAGCTCGGGTTCTGACATACCGGGGGGAGACCCACCTTGTCCACGTTAGACAGAGAACTGCGGGTCGGCATGGTCGGCTACGCGTTCATGGGCGCCGCGCACTCACAGGCGTGGCGCACCGTGAACCGCGTCTTCGACCTGCCGGCGCGGGCCCGGATGGCGTTGATCTGCGGCCGAGACACAGCGAAGGTGGCTGACGCCGCCGACACACTCGGCTGGGACGCGTACACCACCGACTGGCGTGACCTGATCAACCGGGACGACATCGACGTTGTCGACATCTGCACCCCGGGCGACAGCCACGCCGAGATCGCTCTCGCCGCGTTGGCCGCGGGCAAGCACGTTCTGTGCGAGAAGCCGTTGGCCAACTCGGTGGAGGAGGCACGGGCGATGACCGCTGCGGCGGATGCAGCCCGGGCTTCCGGAGTGCGGTCGATGTGCGGGTTCAACTACCGCCGGGTCCCCGCGGTCACGATGATGCGCCAGTTGGTCGCCGACGGACGGCTCGGGGTGATTCGACACGTCCGTGCGACGTACCTGCAGGACTGGATCGTGGACCCGCAGTTCCCGCTGGTCTGGCGGTTGCAGAAGGACAGGGCGGGCTCCGGCGCGCTCGGTGACATCGGTGCGCACATCATCGACCTGACCCAGTTCGTCACGGGTCAGCGGATCAGCGGCGTCAGCGCGGTCACCGAGACCTTCGTCAAGGAGCGGCCGTTGCCGGCCGAGTCGAGCGGTCTGGCGGCCTCGGTGGACGGCCACACGGCCCCCACCGGGACTGTCACCGTCGATGACGCCGCGGTCTTCGTGGCGCGACTCGACGGCGGCGCCCTGGCCACGTACGAGGCGAGCCGGTTCGCGACGGGCCGTAAGAACGCGCTGCGCGTCGAGATCAACGGCTCGCTGGGCAGTGTGGTCTTCGACCTGGAGCGCCTCAACGAGCTGGAGTTCTACGACGCGACCCGCCCGGCCGTGGAGCAGGGCTTCACCCGCATCCTGGTGACCGAGGGCGAGCACCCGTACATGTCGGCGTGGTGGCCCCCGGGCCACATCATCGGCTACGAGCACTCGTTCACGCACGAGATGCGCGACTTCATCGAGGCGGTCGCCACCGGTGTCGACCCGACTCCCTCCTTCGCCGACGCGTTGCAGGTCCAGCTGGTGCTGGACGCGGTGGCCCGTTCGGCGGAGCTCGGCTCCTCGTGGGCCGAGGTGGAACCGGCGCTGACCGCGGCGGCTGTCTGACCTTTGACCATCCGCGAGGGCGGTGTTCGCACCGCCATCGCCCGACCGGCTTTCCGAAGCCGACCGGCGAGGGACCAGCCACGGATTGCGCCCCGTGGCCGGGACAGAGGTCGGTTTTCGGAGAGCGTGCAGCCGGGCCCCACGGCCCGGTGGCGCACGAGCAGGACGGTCGTCCGGTGCGACCGGACCGGGATTCCCCGGCCGCACCGGAGGACCGCCACCACCGGTGACCTCCGGAGGACCTGATGACACCGCCCGCCGCCGCCCCCACCCGTACCGCACCCGCTCGCCGGTTCCCGGCGGGTCGTGGTTCGGTCGGTGATCCGGTCGGCGCGGCGGCCTGAGACGCCCGGCCGGGGCATGCCAATGCCCCGACCGGCCGGATGCGGGGGAGGCAGGGTCGAGACGCCGACCCGACCCTGCCTACCAGCCCCGTCTGCTCGCACCTGCCGGGATCCGGTCCGGCGTCGTCGCCGCCGACGCCGACGTTGGAAGCCGGTGCTGTTCCGGTGCGGGGCGAGCGGACGGGGCCCATCCACCCGGCCCGAGACTTTCCGAAACCTGGCCGTATCTTTCCGGAACATATTCTGATATTCCTATATTTAGCGGTACCGACGGTTCCTCGTGAATGGGGAAGGAGCACCATGCGAACAGGTGTCTGGCTGGTAGGAGCGCGCGGTTCCGTCGCGACCACCAGCATCGTCGGGGCGCTCGCGCTGCGGGCCGGCCTGGCCGGGTCCACCGGCTGCGTCACCGAGCTTCCCGAGCTGCGCGGCCCGGCCCTGCCGGCCTTCGCCGATCTGGTCTTCGGCGGACACGACCTGGCCACCACTCCGCTGTGCAAGCGCGCCGAGGCCCTCGCTGACGCCGGTGTCATCCCCTGGCGGCTGGTCGCGGCACTCCGCGACGAACTGGGCGTGGTCGAGCAGGAGTTGCGCCCCGCACCGGTCGGCGACACCCAGGCCGACCGGGCCGAGGCGGTGGTCCGCGACCTGACCAGTTTCCGCGAGCGGCACGAGCTTGACCGGGTGGTGGTGGTCAACGTCTCCGCCACCGAGCCGGCCCCTCGACCGCACCCCGGGCACGCCGACCCGGCCGCACTGCGCGCCGCCCTCGACGGTCCGGACGAGGTGCTGCCGGTCAGCTCCCTCTACGCGTACGCGGCGGTGCTGGCCGGCTGCCCGTACGTCGACTTCACCCCGTCCACCGGGCTGCGGTTGCCGGCGCTGGCCGCACTCGCCGAGGAGGCCCGACTGCCGTACGCCGGGCACGACGGCAAGACCGGCGAGACCCTGGTCAAGTCGGTGCTCGCGCCGATGTTCGCGATGCGCAACCTGGCCGTGGGCTCCTGGTCCGGGGTCAACCTGCTCGGCGGTGGCGACGGCGCCACCCTCGCCGACCCGGCCGCGAACGCGGCGAAGGTGCAGAGCAAGCAGCGGGTGCTCGGCGAGACGCTGGGCTACGTCCCGCAGGGCGGCACCCGCATCGAGTACGTCGAGGAGCTGGGCGACTTCAAGACCGCCTGGGATCTGATCACCTTCAACGGTTTCCTCGGCACCGGCATGCGGATGGAGTTCACCTGGCACGGCTGCGACTCCGCGCTGGCCGCGCCGCTGGTGCTCGACCTGGCCCGACTCACCGCCGCCGCGCACGCCGCCGGACAGGTGGGGCCGCTGGCCGACCTGGGCTTCTTCTTCAAGGACCCGCTGGGCTCGCCCACCCACTCGCTGGGTGAGCAGTGGGCCCGGCTGACCGCCTTCACCCGGCAGCTGCACGACGGCGTGGACGGTGTCCATGACAACGTTGGCTGATCTCGCCGAGCTGGTCCGGGCGCCGGCCGCGCTCTCGGTGCCCGGTGACGTGATCGCCGGGGCCGCGGCGGCCGGCGCGCTGAGCCCGCGTACCCCTGCCCTGGCCGGCGCGTCGGTGCTGCTCTACTGGGCCGGCATGGCCGCCAACGACTGGGCCGACCGGCGTCTGGACGCCGAGGAACGGCCCGAGCGGCCGATCCCGAGCGGTCGGGTCACCCCCGCCGCCGCTGTCGGTCTCGCGGCGGGCCTCACGGTCGCCGGCGTGGGCCTGGCCGCCGCCGTGGGCGGTCGCCGCGCCGCCGCGCTCGCCGTGCCGCTGGCCGCCACCATCTGGGGGTACGACCTGCTGGCCAAGAACACCGCAGCCGGCCCGGCCGTGATGGCCGCCTGCCGAGGGCTGGACGTGCTGCTCGGCGCTTCCGGCGGCCGGATGACCCGGGCGCTGCCGGCGGCGGCCACCATCGCCGCGCACACCTGGACGGTCACCGCGCTGTCCCGCCGGGAGGTCACCGGCGCCGACGCCACCCTGCCGATGCGCACCCTCGCCGGCACCGCTGTGGTCGCCGCCAGTGCCGCCGTCGCCGTGCCGGGCGCCCGACGCGCAGCCCTCCGAACGACGAACCAGGCCGGTGTCACCGACCGGGCCGAGACCGGCGACGAGGCAGGTGGGCGCGCGGGTCGCAGCCGGTCGGCCACGATCGCGGCGGTGCTGCCCGCAGTGCTGGCCGGCTGGTACGCCGCCCGCTACGGCGCGGCCCAGGCCGAGGTTGTCCGGGACCCGTCGGCCGGGCGGGTCCGCGCTGCCGTCGGCGCCGGTATCACCGGGTTGCCGGCCCTCCAGGGAGCCCTCACCGCACGGGGTGGAGCAGGTCTGCTCGGGGTGGCCGTCGCGGCGGCCGCGCCGCTGGGTCGACGGCTGGCCCGAAAGGTCTCCCCGACATGAGCGTTCCCGAGCCCCGGCCCGGTGCGCCGGCCGCCGACGCCACCACGCTGCGCCTCGGGTACGGCACGAACGGCTTCGCCAACCACCGCCTCGACGACGCGCTCGCCGTCATCGCCGACCTCGGCTACGACGGGGTGGCGCTCACCCTGGACCACGACCACCTGGACCCGTTCGCGCCCGGGCTCACCCGCCGGGTCGCCGCAGTCGGTCGACGGTTGGAGTCGCTGGGCCTGGCGGTGGTCATCGAGACCGGCGCCCGCTACCTGCTCGACCCGTGGCAGAAGCACGCCCCGACGTTGCTGCACGACGACCCGACCCGGCGGATCGAGTTCCTGCGCCGGGCCGTGCGGATCGGCGCCGACCTGGGCGCGGAGGCGGTCTCGTTCTGGGCCGGTGTCCGGCCCGAGGCGGTGTCACAGCAGTGCGCCTGGGACCGGCTGGTGGCCGGCTGCGCCACAGTGGTCGACGCGGCCGACACCGCCGGCGTCACAGTCGGCTTCGAGCCGGAGCCGGGCATGCTGGTGCAGGACATCGCGGACTGGCGTCGGCTGCACGCCGCACTCGACAACCCGGCCCGCTTCGGCATCACCGTCGACATCGGCCACTGCCGGTGCCTGGAGCCCTGGCCGGTGCCGCAGTGCGTCGCCGAGGTGGCCGACCACCTGGTCAACGTGCAGATCGACGACATGCGCCGAGGCGTGCACGAGCACCTGGAGTTCGGCGTCGGCGAGATCGACTTCCCGCCGGTGCTGGCCGCGCTGCGCGACGCCGGCTACCGCGGCCTGGTCGCCGTCGAGCTGCCCCGCGACTCGCACGCCGCACCCGCCGTGGCCGCCCGGTCGATCGAGTTCCTGCGTGCCGCCGCACTGGCCGGCCGCACGAAGGACGAACTGCCCGCAGACATTCCTGGGGTGCCTGCGTAGCAACAAGGGGAGGAGACGGGATGACACCGGATTCACTACGGGCCGCGCTGGGAGGCGTACCCGATCCCGACTGGCTGGACACGGCCCTGCGCCGGGTCACCACGGAGCCCGCCGCGATCACCCGGCTCTTTCCCGCCGTCGGCCGACGCTGCGGTCGGGCCGCGCTGCCCGACGCCCCCGGCTGGACCGCCGACGACGCGGCCCGGGTGCTGCTGCTCACCAGCCTGCCCGGCGAGCACGCGGCGTACGCCGAGCGCCTCTACCAGCACGGTGACGCGGCCGAACGACGAGCCGTGCTGCGCGCCCTGCCGCTGCTGCCGATCGGCGCCGACGGGGTTCCGTTGCTGCACGACGCGATCCGGACCAACGACACCCGGCTGGTCGCCGCCGCGCTCGGCCCGTACGCCGGGCACCTCGACCAGGCCGCCTGGCGGCAGGCGGTGCTCAAGTGCGTGTTCAGCGGTGTCCCCCTGGCCACCGTGGCCGACCTGGACACCCGGGCCGACAGCGAGCTGACCGCGATGCTGGCCGCGCTGGCCGCCGAACGGCACGCCGCCGGCCGGGAGTTGCCCGCCGACGCCACCGACCTGCTCCACCGGCTCACCGCCG
Organism: Micromonospora sp. NPDC005324; assembly: GCF_040607155.1. Lineage (NCBI taxonomy): Bacteria > Bacillati > Actinomycetota > Actinomycetes > Micromonosporales > Micromonosporaceae > Micromonospora > Micromonospora sp. NPDC005324. The sequence goes on from NZ_JBEXGE010000035.1 coordinate 33,672, forward strand.
CACTGCCCCGGGAGGCGTGAATGCGCATCTTCGACCCCCACATCCACATGACCTCACGCACCACCGACGACTACGAACGAATGGCCGCCGCCGGAGTGCGCGCGGTGGTCGAGCCGGCGTTCTGGCTGGGTCAGCCGCGCACCAGCGCCGCCTCGTTCACCGACTACTTCGACTCCCTGATCGGCTGGGAGCCGTTCCGGGCCGGGCAGTTCGGGGTGCGCCACTTCGCCACCATCGCGCTGAACCCCAAGGAGGCCAACGACCCGCGCTGTCGTCCGGTGCTCGACCTGCTGCCCCGCTACCTGGACAAGGACGCGGTGGTGGCGGTCGGCGAGATCGGGTACGACTCGATGACGCCCGAGGAGGACGAGGCGTTCGCGGCGCAGCTCGCCCTCGCTGTGGCGTACGACCTGCCGGCGTTGGTGCACACCCCGCACCGGGACAAGGCGCGCGGCTGCGAGCGGACCCTCGCCGTGGTCGCCGAGTCCGGCATCGACGCGGGTCGGGTGGTCGTCGACCACCTCAACGAGGTGACAGTGAAGCTGGTCCGCGACAGCGGCTGCTGGCTGGGTTTCTCCATCTACCCGGACACCAAGATGACCCCGCAGCGGATGGTGGAGTTGCTGCGGGAGTACGGCACGGAACGGATGCTGGTCAACTCGGCAGCCGACTGGGGGCGCTCCGACCCGCTGCTGACCCGGGCCACCGGCGAGGCGATGCTCGCGGCCGGCTTCAGCGACGACGACGTCGACAAGGTGCTGTGGCGAAACCCTGTGGAGTTCTACGGGCAGTCGGGGCGCCTCGACCTCAGCGACCTGGACACCGCTGCCGCAGTGGATCCGCAGACCGGCAACTCGATCCTGCGCGGCGGCAGCTGATGCGGCTGCGACATGCCGGCGGTGAGACCGTCCACCTGGGCTACTGCACCAACGTGCACCCGGCCGAGGACCTCGCCGGCATCCTCGGTCAACTGGACACCTACGCGGTGCCGGTCCGCGAGGCGCTCGGCAGCGACCTGCTCGGGCTCGGCCTGTGGCTGGCCGCCCCGGTCGCCGCCGAGCTGGCCGCCGACCCGACGCTACGCCGCCGGATGCGCACCGAGCTGGACGCGCGAGGGCTGGAGGTGGTCACCCTCAACGGCTTCCCGTACGCGGCCTTCCAGGCCCCGGTGGTCAAGCAGGACGTGTACCACCCGGACTGGACCACCGAGCAGCGCCTGAGGTACACAGTGAATCTGGCCCGGGTGCTCGCCGACCTGCTGCCCGACGACGCCGCCCGAGGTTCGATCTCCACGCTGCCGCTGGCCTGGCGTCAACCGTGGGACACCGACCGGGCCGACGCGGCCCGACGCCGGCTGGACCAGCTCTCCGCCGGCCTGGCCGACGTGCAGCGGGACACCGGGCGTGAGGTGCGCGTCGCCTTCGAGCCGGAGCCCGGCTGTGTGGTGGAGAGCACCGGTCAGGCGGCCGCGCTGTTGTCCGGGATGGACACCGACCGGCTGGGTGTCTGCCTCGACCTGGCCCACCTGGCCTGCGCCTGGGAGGAGCCGGCCGAGGCGCTGGACCGACTGCGGGCGGCCGGCCTGCCGGTGGTGAAGGTCCAGGTCTCCGCCGCCGTCGAGGCCGCCGACCCGGGGGGCGGGGCCGAGGCGTTGCGCCGCTGGGTGGAGCCACGCTTCCTGCACCAGACAAGGGGTGCCGGTTGCGCCGGTCTGGCCGACCCGGCCGACCCGGCGTACGCGGCCGACGACCTGGACGAGGCGCTGGACCGGGCGCTGCCCGGCCCGTGGCGGGTGCACTACCACGTGCCGCTGCACGCCCCACCCGAGGAGCCGCTCGGCTCGACACTGCCGGTGCTCCGCGCGGCCCTGAGAGCGCTCTTCGACGGCCCGACCGCCGGCTGCGACCACCTCGACGTCGAGACGTACACCTGGGGGGTGCTGCCGGCCGCACGACGGCCGGGCACCGACGCGGAGCTGGCCGCCGGCATCGCGGCGGAGCTGGCCTTCGCCCGGGACGAACTGGTCGGCCTCGGCCTGACCGCAGAGCGAACCGTGAGCATGGGGGTGACGCGATGAGCCGGCGACTGGTGGTCCTCGACGTGGTGGGGTTGACGCCCCGACTACTGGCGCACATGCCTCGGCTGCGGGGGGTCGCCGACGGCGGCTTCCGGGCCGAGTTGGGCACCGTGCTGCCCGCCGTGACCTGCTCGGTGCAGTCCACCTTCCTCACCGGCGAGCCGCCCAGCGGGCACGGGATCGTCGGCAACGGGTGGTATTTCCGGGAGCTGGGCGAGGTGCTGCTGTGGCGGCAGCACAACGCGCTGGTCGGCGGGGACAAGCTCTGGCAGGCCGCCCGCCGGGCCGAACCCGGCTACACAGTGGCCAACGTCTGCTGGTGGTACGCCATGGGAGCGGACGTCAACTGGACGGTGACGCCCCGCCCGGTCTACTACGCCGACGGACGCAAGGAACCGGACTGCTACACCGACCCGCCGGAGCTGCACGACGCGCTCACCGGGCGGCTGGGCACCTTCCCGCTCTTCACCTACTGGGGGCCGACCGCCGCGTTGCCGTCGTCGCGGTGGATCTGTCAGGCGGCCGAGCAGATCCTCGCCGACGTGTCTCCCGACCTGACCCTGGTCTACGTCCCGCACCTGGACTACGACCTGCAACGCTTCGGTCCCTCGTCGGCCCAGGCCGCCGCGGCGGCAGCGGAGCTGGACGCGGTGCTCGGCCCGCTCCTGGACGCCGCCCGGGCCCGGGACGCCACTGTGGTGGTGCTGTCGGAGTACGGCATCACCGACGTGTCCCGGCCGGTGGACGTCAACCGGTTGCTGCGCGCCGAGGGGCTGTTGCGGGTGCACACCCAGGCCGGCATGGAGTACCTCGACCCGTGGACGTCGAAGGCGTTCGCGGTCGCCGACCACCAGATCGCGCACGTCTACGTCAAGGACCCGGCCGACGTGCCGGCGGTGGCGAAGCTCTGCGCCGGCCTGCCCGGGGTGGCCGAGGTGCTCGACGCCGAGGGCAAGGCGGCACACGGTCTGGACCATCCGCGCGCCGGTGAACTGGTGCTGGTGGCCGAGCCGGACGCCTGGTTCACCTACTACTACTGGCTGGACGACGCCCAGGCACCGGACTTCGCCCGACTCGTGGAGATTCACCGCAAGCCGGGTTACGACCCGGCGGAGCTGTTCTTCGACCCGGCCAACCCCGGTGCCGCGAAGGCTCGCGCCGGGGTGGCGCTGGCCCGCAAGAAGCTCGGCATGCGGTACCTGATGAGCGCTGTCGGCCTGGACGCCGGCGCGCGGGCGGTGCGCGGCTCGCACGGGCGGCTGCCGGACGACCCGGCGGACGGCCCGGTGCTGCTCTGCTCCGACCCGACCGCGGCCCGGGACAAGATCGCGGCGACCGAGGTCAAGGCGCTGCTGCTGGAGCTGGCCGGGCTGAGCCCCGGCGGTGCGGGCGGGTCGGGGGAGGGCTCATGACGGTCACCGTCGCGCCCACCGACGCCAGCGAGCTGCGGGCGCGCTTCGACGCGGAGCTGGCCGGGTTTCTCAGCCGGCAGGGCCCGGACTGGCCGGACGGGGCGCCGCGGGGCGTGTTCACCGCGCTGCAACGGTTCGTGCTGGCCGGTGGCAAGCGGTTACGACCGCTCTTCTGCTACTGGGGCTGGCGCGGCGCCGGGGCGGCCGACGGCACACCGATCGTGGTGGCCGCGGCGGCCCTGGAGCTGTTCCACGCGTTCGCGCTGATCCACGACGACATCCTGGACGGCAGCGACCGCCGCCGGGGTGAGCCGTCGGTGCACCGACTCTTCGCCGATTTGCACGCCCGCTCGTCGTGGCGCGGTGACCCCGAGGCGTACGGCCGCAACACAGCGCTGCTCTGCGGGGACCTCTGCGCGGCCTGGTCGGATCAGATGTTCCACGAGTGCGGGCTGAGCACCGAGCAGGTGCACCGGGGGTACGGCGTGTTCGCGCTGATGCGTACCGAGGTGATCGCGGGGGAGTACCTGGACCTGGTCTCGGGTGTGGGTGACGGCTCGGTGGCCAGCGCGCTCACCGTGATCCGGATGAAGGCTGCCCGGTACACGGTCACCCGGCCGTTGCAGATCGGTGCGGCACTGGCCGGCGCGGGGCCGGAGCTGATCGCCGCGCTGGGCGAGTTCGGTGACCCGCTGGGTGACGCGTTCCAGCTCCGCGACGATGTCCTGGGCGTGTTCGGTGACCCGGCGGTCACCGGGAAGTCGGTCCTGGACGACCTGCGTGAGGGCAAGCCCACCGTCATGATGGCGCTGGCCCGCAGCGCCGCCGACCGGCCGCAGACCATCCGGTTGCGGGAGCTGTTCGGCAACCCGGCGTTGGACGCCGAGGGCGCGGCGGAGCTGCGCGACATCATCGAGGCGACCGGCGCGCGGGAGCGGATCGAGCAGATGATCCGGGTCCGGACCGAGGCCGCGCTCTCCGCCCTGCAGAGTGCCGTGGTGGCCGATGAGGCCCGCGCGGCACTGGTTGCGCTGGCCGGGCAGGCGATCGACCGACGCGCCTGACCGGCGACTTTCGATCAAATCGACAAAAGTTGGTGCTGAACCGCCGGAAGGTATGGACACATCGACACGTGCGACTTAGTGTCGTGACCAACACGACAATGTTTCGTCGAGGTGAACCGGCGGCGCGGTAACCCATCGACCCACCACCACCGCTACGGCATCCGGCGCGACGGCGCGCGCCCGGCCTGGCAGTCACACGTCAGGAAGGGACAACACATATGTCCATGAAGGACGCACCGAGACAACGGTCCCGACGATGGTTCTCGGCCGGATCAGCGCTGCTGCTGGCGGTCGCCGCCGGCACCGTCACCTTCGCCGCCGGCTCGGCCCCCGCCCAGGCGCACACGATCGTCGCCAGCGACTTCCAGCAGGTCGAGCTGGCCCGCGGCGTGACCGACATGGGTGAGCCGATGTCGCTGGCGGTGCTGCCGGACCGCTCGGTCCTGCACACCGCCCGCAACGGCACCCTGCGCCGCACCGACGCCAACGGCACCACCTCCGTGATCGGCACCCTGTCGGTCTACTCGCACGACGAGGAGGGGTTGCAGGGCGTCGGGATCGACCCGGGCTTCGCCAGCAACCGCTACGTCTACCTCTACTACGCCCCGCCGCTCTCCACCCCCGGCGGCGACGCGCCGGCCACCGGCACCGACTTCTCGGCCTGGAACGGCGTGAACCGGCTCTCCCGGTTCACCCTCAACTCGGACTTCACGCTCAACCAGTCCAGCAAGGTCGACGTGCTCGACGTCCCGGCCAGCCGTGGCGTGTGCTGCCACGTCGGTGGGGACATCGACTTCGACGCCGCCGGCAACCTCTACCTCTCCACCGGCGACGACACCAACCCGTTCGAGTCGTCCGGCTACTCACCGCTGGACGAGCGGACCAACCGCAACCCCGCGTACGACGCGCAGCGCAGCGCCGGCAACACCAACGACCTGCGCGGCAAGATCCTGCGGATCAAGGTGAACGCCAACGGCACGTACTCCATCCCGTCGGGCAACCTGTTCGCCCCCGGCACGGCGAAGACCCGGCCGGAGATCTACGCGATGGGGTTCCGCAACCCGTTCCGGATCAGCGTGGACAAGGCCACCGGGGTGGTCTACGTCGGTGACTACGGGCCGGACGCCGGCTCCACCAGCTCCACCCGCGGGCCGTCCGGCCAGGTGGAGTTCAACCGGGTCGCGGCGCCGGGCAACTACGGCTGGCCGTACTGCACCGGCACCAACACCAGCACCGAGACGTACAACGAGTTCGACTTCGCGACCAGCGCCAGCGGCGCGAAGTACAACTGCACCGGCGGGCCGACCAACAACTCGTTCCGCAACACCGGCCTGACCACCCTGCCGCCGGCCCAGCCGGCCTGGATCCGGTACGCCGGCGACGCCGGCACCCCGACCGAGTTCGGCGGTGGCTCCGAGTCGCCGATGGGCGGCCCGGTCTACCGGTACAACGCCTCGTCGACCTTCACCACCAAGTTCCCGCAGTCGTTCGACGGGCAGTTCTTCGCCACCGAGTTCGGCCGGGGCTGGATCAAGCCGATCCACGTCAACTCCGACGGTTCCCGGGGCACCATCGACACCTTTCCCTGGGTCGGCAAGCAGGTGATGGACTCGGCGTTCGGCCCGGACGGCGCGTACTACGTGCTCGACTACGGCACCGGCTACTTCAACGGTGACGCCAACTCGGCGCTCTACCGCTTCGACTACGTCGGCGGCGGCAACCGGGCGCCCACCGCGAAGGCCAGTGCCAACCGCACCTCCGGCGCGGCCCCGCTCGCTGTGACGTTCTCCTCGGCCGGCTCGGCCGACCCCGAGGGCGGCGCGTTGACCTACGCGTGGGCGTTCGGCGACGGGACCACCTCGACCGCCGCCAACCCGACGAAGACCTACAGCGCCAACGGCACCTACACCGCCACGCTGACGGTGCGCGACCCGCAGGGCGCCACCGGCAGCAGCAGCGTGCAGATCAGCGTCGGCAACACCGCGCCCACGGTCACGATCAACAACCCGGGCAACGGTCAGCTGTTCGGCTTCGGGGACACGGTGCCGTACAGCATCACGGTGAGCGACCCGGAGGACGGCACCATCGACTGCACGAAGGTCAAGATGACCTACGTGCTCGGGCACGACCAGCACGGGCACCAGATCACCTCGCAGACCGGCTGCTCGGGCTCGATCACCATCCCGGTCGACGGTGAGCACGACGACGCGGCGAACATCTTCGCGATCTTCGACGCCGAGTACACCGACGCCGGTGGGCTGACCACGCACACCCAGCACACGCTGCCGCCGCGGCACCGCCAGGCCGAGTTCTACGGCACCTCGTCGGGGATCAACGTGTTCAGCAAGACCCCGGCCGAGGGTGGCAAGACCGTCGGCGACATCAACAACGGCGACTGGATCGCGTTCCAGCCGTACCGGCTGGGCAACGTGACCTCGTTCAACGCCCGGGTCTCCTCGGCGGGTGCCGGTGGCACCCTCCAGGTCCGGGCCGGCTCGGCCACCGGCACCGTGCTCGGCTCGGCCACGGTCCCGGTGACCGGCGGTTGGGAAACCTTCACCACCGTCACCGGGACGATCAGCAACCCGCCGACCGGCACGACCACGCTCTACCTGACCTTCGCCGGGTCGGGCACCGGGGCGCTCTACGACCTGGACGCCTTCACCTTCGTCACCGGGACGCCCCCGGCCGGTGGGGCCGGGGCGATCAAGGGCCTCGGCGGCAAGTGCCTCGACGTGCGCAACGCCGCGACCGCCGACGGCACGCAGATCCAGATCTACACCTGCAACGGCAGTGCCGCGCAGACCTGGGCAGTCACCCCCAACTCCACGATCAAGTCGTTGGGTAAGTGCCTGGACGTGTCGGGCGGTGCCTCCGCCGACGGCACCAAGATCCAGCTCTGGACCTGCAACGGGACCGCCGCCCAGAACTGGGCCGCCCAGGCCGACGGCACGCTCCGCAACGCGGCGTCCAGCAAGTGCCTCGACGTCTCCGGCAACAACTCCGCCGACAGCACGGTGGTCCACCTCTGGACCTGCACCGCCGCCGCCAACCAAAAGTGGACCCTGCCCTGAGCTGGCGGGAGGGGCCCTTCGACAACGCCTAGTGTGAGGCGAGGGGCCCCTCCTAACCGCAATTAGGAGAGCGATATGCGCAGACGCCTGCGACCCGTCCTCGGTGCGGCCATGGCCGCACTCGCCGTCATCGCCTGCACCACCCCGGCCACCCCGGCCAGCGCCGCCGACGCCCCGTACGACGTGCTGGTCTTCTCCAAGACCGCTGGTTTCCGGCACGACGCGATCCCGGTCGGCATCCAGACCATCCGCGACCTGGGCGCGGCGAACAACTTCACAGTCACCGCGACCGAGGACGCCGCCGCGTTCACCACGAGCAACCTCAACCAGTACGAGGCTGTCGTCTTCCTCAACACCACCGGCGACGTGCTCAACGCCAGCCAGCAGACCGCCTTCGAGTCGTACATCGGCTCGGGCCGCGGATACGTGGGTGTGCACGCCGCAGCCGACACCGAGTACGACTGGCCGTTCTACGGCAACCTCGTGGGCGCGTGGTTCGCCTCGCACCCCGCGATCCAGCAGGCCAACATGAAGGTGGAGGACCGGGGGCACGCGGCCACCGCTCACCTGCCGCAGACCTGGACCCGCACCGACGAGTGGTACAACTACCGCACCAACGCACGATCGAGCGCCCACGTGCTGGCCACCCTGGACGAGTCGTCGTACTCCGGCGGCGGCATGGGCGCCGACCACCCGCTGAGCTGGTGCAAGAGCTACAGCGGCGGCCGGTCCTTCTACACCGGCGCGGGGCACACCCAGGCGTCGTACGCGGAGTCGGGGTTCCGAAACCACCTGCTCGGCGGCATCCGGTACGCCTCCGGTCGGAGCAAGGCCGACTGCCGGCCCGAGACCGGCTACACCCCGCTGTTCAACGGCTCGACGACTGGCTGGGCGCAGGCCGGCCCGGGCAGCGTCACCAACTCCGATGCCACCCTGACCACGGTCGGCGGCATGGGGCTGTACTGGTACAACGCGAAGCAGTTCACCAACTATTCGCTGAAGCTGGACTGGAAGCTGGCCGGTGACGACAATTCCGGCATCTTCATCGGCTTCCCACCGTCGAGTGACCCGTGGTCAGCGGTCGACAACGGTTACGAGATCCAGATCGACGCGACCGACGCGGCCGACCGCACCACCGGCGCCGTCTACACCTTCAAGTCCGCCGACATCGCCGCCCGCGACGCGGCGTTGAACGCGGCGGGGGAGTGGAACACGTACGAGCTGCTGGTCGAGGGTGAGCGGCTGCAGATCTTCCTCAACGGAGTGAAGATCAACGACTTCACCAACACCAACCCGGTCCGCTCGCTGGCCGGTCACATCGGTATCCAGAACCACGGCACCGGTGACGACGCCTCGTTCCGCAACATTCGGATCAAGGAGCTGGGCACCACGCCGCCGCCCACCGGCACGATCCAGGCCGAGGCGTTCAGCTCGGCCAACGGCGTCTCCGCGTTCACCAAGGCGGGCGCCAATGGTGGGCAGACCGTTGGCTACATCGACCCGGGTGACTGGGCCGCGTACAACGGAGTCAACCTGGCCGGGGTCACCTCGTTCACGGCCCGGGTCGTCTCCGGCGGCGCGGGTGGCGCCATCCAGGTGCGCACCGCTTCGGCCACCGGCCCGGTGCTCGGCACTGTCGCGGTGCCGAACACCGGCAGTTGGAGCACCTACGCCAACGTCTCCACGGCGCTGTCCAACGTCCCGTCCAGCACCCAGAACCTCTATCTCACCTTCACCGGTAGCGGCACGGGGCTCTTCGACCTGGACGACTTCACACTGGTCAAGGGCGGCGGAGGCGGCACCGGGGTCGGCCCGATCAAGGGCCTCGCCGGCAAGTGCCTGGACGTGCGCAACGCCGGCACCGCCGACGGCACCCAGATCCAGATCTACACCTGCAACAGCAGCACGGCGCAGACCTGGACCGTGACGCCGAACTCGACGATCAAGGCGCTCGGCAAGTGCCTGGACGTCTCCGGCAGCGGCACCGCCGACGGCACCAAGATCCAGCTCTGGACGTGCAACGGCAGCGGCGCGCAGAACTGGGCGGCCGCGTCCGACGGCACCCTGCGCAACCCGTCGTCGGGCAAGTGCCTGGACGTCTCCGGCAACAACTCCGCCGACAGCACCATCGTGCACCTCTGGACCTGCCTCAACGCGGCCAACCAGAAGTGGACCCTGCCCTGACCGACTGACCCGGAGGGGCCGCGATTCACGTCGTCGGCCCCTCCGGGCAACCGGCCCAGTGCCGACGAAGCCCGGCCGGCGTGCCCCGGCGGCCGTCGCGACGGCGCGCGGGTCAGCAAGCGGTGTCCCTCACGAGCGTGATGCCTCTGAATCATCTTGATGACTCAGAGGCATCACGCTCGCACTTATTCGTCCGCCGACCCGCGGACGCCCGCGGACCGACTCACAGCCGGCTGCCGTACCTTGACCTGCATGGGGTTGTTCGCGCAGTGGCGTGGAACGGTGCTGGCGCGAGGCCATCAGCTGCTCGGTGCGCTGGGCCGGGCCGACGAGCCCGACGACCCGTCCGAGCCGGCGCCCAGCCTCAACCGCCTCGACGCGTTGGTGGAGGGCTTCACCGCAGGTCAACCGGTGCGGTGGACGATGGCCGGGCAACCCCGGCCGCTGCCCGGCCCGGTCGACGTGGTGGCGTACCGGATCATCGAGGAAGCGCTGACCAACGCGTGCCGGCACGCGCCGGGCGCTCCGGTCGGGGTCCGCCTGCGCTACGACGCCGCGGGCATCACCATCGAGGTCCGCGACGAGGGCGCCGGTTCCCCTCCGTCCGGCGGCGGCACCCAGGGCGCCGGGCGAGGTCTGCTCGGGGTACGCAGGCGCGCCGAGCGGCTCGGCGGCACGTTCTCGGCGGGCCCGCGCGCCGGGGGCGGCTTCACCGTACGGGCTGTCCTGCCCGCACCCGAGGAAATGATCGGATGATCGGCCGACCGCGGGGCTTCCCCGATGGGGCACTGCGGAAATAGGGTGGGGGTCGGCGACCGTGCTGGTGGCCGGTGAGCCGGTGGGAGGCGCAACCCGCCGGGCTCAGGTGTCTTCCGCACCCACCGGTGACCGCCCGGGTGCCGCGTACGTCCGGTCACCCTCGCCCCGGTCCGCACACGGAATCCCCATCACAACAGGGGAGAAGGACAATGGCGCGACCCATCACGCTCTTCACCGGCCAGTGGGCCGATCTTCCGTTCGAGGAGGTCTGCCGGCTCGCCTCCGAGTGGGGCTACGACGGTCTGGAGATCGCCTGCTGGGGCGACCACTTCGAGGTCGACAAGGCGCTCGCCGACGACTCGTACGTCGAGCGCAAGCGGGAGACCCTCGCGAAGCACAACCTTGAGGTCTTCACGATCTCCAACCACCTCGTTGGTCAGGCGGTCTGCGACCACCCGATCGACGAGCGGCACCAGGACATCCTGCCCGGCCGCATCTGGGGCGACGGGGAGCCCGAGGGGGTTCGTCAGCGGGCCGCCGAGGAGATCAAGGACACCGCGCGGGCGGCGGCGAAGCTCGGGGTGAAGACTGTCGTCGGCTTCACCGGTTCGTCGATCTGGCACACCCTCGCGATGTTCCCGCCGGTGCCGCCGTCGATGATCGAGCGCGGCTACCAGGACTTCGCCGACCGCTGGAACCCCATCCTCGACGTGTTCGACGAGGTGGGAGTGCGGTTCGCGCACGAGGTGCACCCCAGTGAGATCGCGTACGACTACTGGACGACGAAGCGGACGCTGGAGGCGATCGGCAACCGGCCCGCGTTCGGGCTGAACTGGGACCCGTCGCACTTCGTCTGGCAGGAACTGGACCCGGTGAACTTCATCTTCGACTTCGCCGACCGGATCTACCACGTGGACTGCAAGGACGCGAAGGTGCGTACCGGCGATGGCCGGCGTGGCCGGCTCGCCTCGCACCTGCCCTGGGCCGACCTGCGGCGCGGGTGGGACTTCGTCTCCACCGGCCACGGCGACGTGCCCTGGGAGGACTGCTTCCGCGCGTTGAACGCGATCGGTTACACCGGCCCGATCTCGGTCGAGTGGGAAGACGCCGGAATGGACCGGCTGGTCGGCGCCCCGGAGGCGTTGCAGTTCGTCCGCCGGCTCGCCTTCGACGCACCGAGCGCCGCCTTCGACGCGGCGTTCAGCAGCAAGGACTGACCGCACGTCGGACAGACCACGGGCCGGTCGCCCTGCGGCGACCGGCCCGTCGACGTGCGGTTGGTCAGAGCGTGCTGGCGTTCGTGCCCGAGCCGGACGGCTTGGTGCGGGGGTTCGTGGACGACGGCGACCCGGAGGTCGTGCCGACCGTGCTGGTGCCCGTCTTTGCGCCCATTGTGGCGGGCGTGCCGGCGAACGCGTCGTCGGCGGCGGTCAGCTCCTGCTTGCCGGTGCTGCCGTTACCGTTTCCCAGCTTCTCGCCCAGTTTGGTCTGGCCGAGCTTGTCCTTGCCCTCGCTGTAGAGCTTGTTGGCCTGGGCCTGCGCGACCCCGGCCGCCTCCTGGACGGTCGGGTGGTCGAGCACCTTGCGGCCCCGGACCACTAGCTCTTCGTACTTTTCCCGGCCGGCACGGGCGCCCAGGACGAATCCCGCAGCCAGCCCGCCAAGAAACATGATCTTTCCGCGCATGGCGGCTCCTTCCGTACCTGACGCGCCGTCACCCCGGCGAGTTGCCCCGTCGGAAGGCGACCTGTTCGCGCCTGCGTCCTCTGTCCGCAGCTAACTACCCATCCTGCTCTCCGCTCAAGCATGCTTGTGCAGGGATGGCGATTTACCCCTATTGTCACGGCGGCGGCGGGGAGGGAACCCACTGGCCCGCCACCGGGGTATGTCCTGTACTCTTGTCCCGTCGCACGGCGTCGGGGAGATCCGAAGTCGCGCGGAGCACGATCCCCTGTAGCTCAATTGGCAGAGCAGCCGGCTGTTAACCGGCAGGTTATTGGTTCGAGTCCAATCGGGGGAGCTCCTCCACCAACGCCCGTCGGCTGAAGCCGACGGGCGTTCGTCATATCCGCCCCACCCACCCGCGTCCCCCCATCCACCACCACAACTCCATGATCGACCCGGGCGGGATGCCGGATTCGCGCTGTCTTGACCGGTTTCGGCGGCAGGATGGGCGATGTTGACCCGCGTTCAGATTGCGTCGGCTGACGCGTCGAACCTTTGGGATGTGAGGGGCGGATGTCCGGACGAGGCGGCAAGGCCACGCTGATCGCGGTGGCGGTCGTGCTGGCCTGGTTGGTGATCGGCGGCGTGTCCGGCCCGTTCGCGGGGCGCCTCAGCGAGGTCGCCACCAACGACAACGCCGCCTTCCTGCCCACCGACGCCGAGGCGACCCGCGCCCAGGACCTCGCCGGCGAGTTCGTCGACCTGCAGACCATCCCGGCGCTGATCGTCTACGAGCGGCCCACCGGGATCACCGACGCCGACCGGCAGCGGGTGAGCGCCGACGCCGCCCGGTTCGCCCAGATCCCCGGCGTGGTCACCCCGCTGCCCCCACCCATCCCGAGCGAGGACGGCCAGGCACTCCAGGTCGTCGTACCGGTGGACGACGCCGAGGGCGAGGAGATCGGCGCGGTCGTCGAGAAACTGCGCGACATCACCGGCGGTGACCGGGACGGGCTCAGCGTGGACGTCTCCGGCCCGGCCGGTCTGCTCGCCGACCTGATCGAGGTCTTCGCCGCCATCGACGGACCACTGCTGCTGGTCACCCTGGTCGTGGTGCTGGTCATCCTGCTGATCGTCTACCGCAGCCCGGTCCTCTGGATCTTCCCGCTGCTCGCCGCCGGGATGTCGTACGCCCTCGCCTCGGTCTTCGTCTACCTGCTCGCCGACGCGGACGTGGTCAAGCTCAACGGGCAGGCCCAGGGCATCCTCACCGTGCTGGTCTTCGGCGCCGGCACCGACTACGCGCTGCTGCTGATCGCCCGCTACCGGGAGGAGCTGCACCGGCACGACCGCCCGTGGGACGCCATGAAGACCGCCTGGAAGGGCGCCGCGCCGGCCATCATCGCCTCCGGCGGCACCGTCATCGTCAGCCTGCTCTGCCTGCTGCTGTCCAGTCTCAACTCCAACCGGGCGCTCGGCCCGGTCGCCGCCATCGGCATCGCCGCCACCCTGCTGGTGATGCTCACCTTCCTACCCGCGCTTCTGGTGCTCGGCGGACGCTGGGCGTTCTGGCCCCGACGGCCCCCAGCCGACCAGGCCGACCCGCGGGCCGAACACGGCATCTGGAGCCGCATCGCCGGCTTCGTGGCCCGGCACGCCCGCCCGATCTGGCTGACCACCGCCGTCGTGCTGGCCCTGCTGACCCTCGGCCTCACCCAGCTCGGCGCCACCACCCTCGGCCAGTCCGACCTGTTCACCCAGCGCACCGACTCGGTCGACGGTCAGGAGGTGATCTCCCGGCACTACCCGGCCGGCACCGGCAGCCCGGCCACCATCTTCACCACCGAACAGACCGCCCGGCAGATCGCCCAGGTGGCGACTGACGTGCCCGGCGTCGCCGACGTCCGCCCCCTCCCGGCCGGCCCGCAGACCGGCCCACCCCAGGAGAACGCCGCCCCGAAGGTCGTCGACGGGCGGGTGCAGCTGGAGGCGACCCTGGCCGACCCGCCCGACAGCGACGGCGCCGAGCGGACCATCCGCGAGCTGCGGGTGGCCGTACACCAGGTGCCCGGCGCGGACGCGGTGGTCGGCGGCTTCACAGCGATCAACGTCGACACCTCGGACGCCGCGAAGCGCGACCAGAACATCATCATCCCGGTGGTCCTGGTGGTCATCGCAGTGATCCTGGCCCTGCTGCTGCGTGCGCTGCTCGCCCCGCTGCTGCTGATCGCCACAGTGCTGCTCAGCTTCGCGGCGACCCTCGGCCTCTGCGCGCTGCTGTTCCGCCACGTCTTCGACTTCCCCGGCGTGGACTCGTCGTTCCCGCTGTTCGCGTTCGTCTTCCTGGTCGCGCTCGGCATCGACTACAACATCTTCCTGATGAGCCGGGTCCGCGAAGAGTCGGTCAAGCGCGGCACCCGCGCCGGGGTGCTCGCCGGCCTCGCCGTCACCGGCGGGGTGATCACCTCCGCCGGCATCGTGCTCGCCGCGACGTTCTCCGCCCTCGCCGTCCTGCCACTGGTGGTGCTCGTCGAGTTGGGTACGACGGTCGCGATCGGGGTACTGATCGACACCATCATCGTCCGGTCGCTGCTGGTGCCCGCACTCGCGTACGACATCGGGCCGAAGATCTGGTGGCCGGGCCGGTTGTCCCGGGCGAACGGTGAGCGGGAGGCGCGCGGTGCTGGCTGAAACCGATGTGGTCATCGTCGGCGGCGGCCTGGCCGGCCTCGCCGCCGCCCGCCGGCTGCACCGCGCCGGCGTGCCCTGGCGGCTGGTGGAGGCCGAGGGTCGGCTCGGCGGCCGGGTCGCCACCGACGTGGTCGACGGTCACCTCATCGACCGGGGCTTCCAGGTGCTCAACACCGCCTACCCCCGGCTCGGCACGCTGCTCGACACCGACCAGCTCAACCTCGGCTACTTCACCTCCGGGGTGCTGGTCCGCAAGGGCGACAAGCTGCTGCGGCTGGTCAACCCGCTGCGCGAGCCGACCGGCGGGCCCGGCACCGCGCTCGCCGGGGTCGGCTCCCTGCTCGACCGGCTGCGCTTCGCCGCGCTCGCCACCGGCTGCGCCACACTGCCCGCGTCCCGGCTGCTCGCCGCGCCGGAAACCAGCAGCGAGACGGCGCTGCGCCGCGCCGGCCTCTCCGACGCGATCATCGAGGAACTGCTGCGACCGTTCCTGTCCGGTGTGTTCATCGAACGGGAACTCTCCACCTCCAGTCACGTCCTGGCGATGGTGCTGCGCTCCTTCGCCCGCGGCCGGATCGGCCTGCCCGCCGAAGGGATGGCCGCGCTGCCCCGGGCCGTCGCCGCACCGCTGCCCGCCGACCTGCTCGACCTGGACACCCCCGTCGCGGAGGTCACCCCGGGCCGGGTCCGCACCCAGGCCGGCGACATCCGCTGCCGGGCCGTCGTGGTCGCCGTCGACCCGCCCGCCGCGGCCGCGCTGCTGCCAGCCCTGGCGACGGTACGCATGCACAGCTACACCACCTACTACCACAGCGCCCCCGAGCCGCCGCTCACCGAGCCGATCCTGCTCGTCGACGGCGACCGACGCGAACTCGTCGCCAACACAGTGGTGCTCAGCAACGCCGCCGCGACGTACGCGCCCGCCGGACGGCACCTGATCGCCACCTCGGTGGTCGGCCCGACGGCCCCACCCGAGCCGACCATCCGGGCCGAGTTGACCCGGCTGTACGGCCGCTCCGCCACCGACTGGACCCACCTCACCACAGTGGCAATCCCCGAGGCGCTACCCGCCGCACCGCCGCCGCAGGGACGGCTGCGCAAGCCGGTGGCGTTGGGGGAGGGCCTGTTCGTGGCCGGTGACCACCGGGACAGCCCATCGATCCAGGGTGCTCTCACCAGCGGCTGGCGCGCCGCCGGCGCCGTGCTGGACGCGCTGCGCGCCGGCTGATCGCCGTACCCGAGCACGCTGTTATATTCCTGTTGCCCATCGTGCTGGTGCAGGCGTGGGCACCGGCCGGCTCGGTGCTGGCTGCTGACCGCCGAGCGGGATAAGATCCGGCGCGGTGTTCGGGGCGGTAGCTCAGCCGGTTAGAGCAGGGGACTCATAATCCCTCGGTCGCGGGTTCGAGCCCCGCCCGCCCCACCTGAAGACATGACCTCAATTGCGAGCGTTGGGGAGAAGCATCGCGCCTCCTGCCACATCGCCGTCCGGCAGGATCGTCGTCGTGGTCAGCACCCACGCCCTGGCGCTGTTGATGTCGTCCCAGGTGCGCTGGGGGTACGCGCGACCAGTGTCGTGCTCGCCCGCGTTGGCGATCGACGTGTACCGGCGGGTGTCGTAGACATCCGCCCACGCCAGGCAGCGGCCGTCGAGCCGCGGCATCAGCGTCTCGGCCATCTCTATGAGAGCTGCTCGGCCCGGGGCGGTCGGCGCGGTCATGCGGGTCCGGTCGAACACGACGACGAAGAACTCGTGCTGATCCAGCGCCGTGCGCAAGGCAGCGGCGAAGCTGGCGATGGCCGACTCGGTAACGCGCCCTTCGATCATCAGCTCAACCACGGGAGGCTCGACAGCCGTCATGCGCTCAGGCTAGGTTAGGCTAACCTCAGTCGTCCATAGAAGGAACCAACCTTGCGCCGCCTACTTCTGGTCACCGCCATCATCGGCTCTGCCTTGCTCACTGCCTGTTCCAATGGTGGGGGTGACACTGCCGATCGTGCGGGTGGCGACACCCGAACGGTGACGCACCGATTCGGTACGGTCCAGATCCCCTCGGATCCGAAGCGGATCGTGGCGATCGGTGCCACGGACGCCGATGTGCTGGCCACGCTCGGGGTCAAGATGGTCGGCGTCCGCGGCAGCGGCGGTTTCAGCCCGGACCCCACCTATCCGTGGCTCCACAAGCGCGCCGAGATCGCCGAGGCGACCGTGATCCAGCCGGACTCCAACGGCAACATCGACGTCGAGAAGGTGGCGGCGCTTCGGCCGGACGTCGTCTTCGCGGTCAACTCCTACACCTCGCCGAAGGAAGAGTACGACGCCCTGAGCCGCTTCGCGCCCGTCGTTGCCGCGAAGACCGACAACGTCGCCTCGGAGCCGTGGCAGGACCAGGTCACGCACATCGCGGCGGCGCTCGGAAAGTCCGAGGACGGCAAGCGCGTCGTCGACGACGTCCAGAGCAAGATCACAAAGGCAGCCGCCGACAACCCCGCGTGGAAGGGCAAGTCGCTGTCGTTCGTCGGTGTCTTCTCCGCGGACAGCGTGGAGGTCGTCTTCGGAGACAAGGACTACACCCGTCAGCTGCTGGCCGGGCTCGGCTTCACCGTGCCGGCCGCACAGCTCAAGGAGCTGCCCGCGTTGGTGAAGGACCAGGTGGGAACGCAGGCGTCGGTGAGCCTCGAGCGGCTCAACCTGCTGGAGGCGGACGGCCTCGTCATCGCCTACGCCAACCCGGCACTACGCCCGCAGCTGGAGGCGCGGCCGAACTTCAGCAGCTCAACGTCGTGCAAGGCGGTCGTGCCGTCACCACGGACTTCACGGTGGCGGCGGCGCTCCGCCTGCCCAGTCCGCTGTCGGTTCCGTACGTTGTCGACGCGCTGGTGCCGCCGCTGGCCAAGGCGCTGCCCTCGACCAAGTCCTGACGGTGCGCGCACGAGTCGATCGCCGGCGGGTCGCCGGGGGCGCGGCGGTGGCTGTCGTTCTGCTGGCTGGCACGGTGCTCGCCTCCCTCCTCCTGGGCACCAAGTCGGCGGACCTCGGTTCCACGTGGCGTGCACTCGTCGCCCCGGACGGCGGCGAGCTGGCCTCCGTCGTGCATGGGCTCCGGGTACCACGGACGGTCCTGGGGGTTGTCGCCGGCGCAGCCCTCGCCGTCGCCGGTGCGCAGTTCCAGGCGCTGACCCGCAACGCGCTCGCCGATCCCGGCCTGCTCGGGGTGTCCGCCGGCGCCGCGCTGGCGATCGTCGCGGGCACGGCTCTCCTCGGCGCACTGACGCCGCCCGTGGCGGCCGCTGCCGCGCTGGTGGGCGCGCTCGCGACCAGCACGGTCGTCTTCACGCTGGCCACCAGAGGGCGGCACGGCGGCAACCCCGCGACGTTGATCATTACCGGGGTCGCCGTCACGACTCTGCTGGCCAGCTTGACGACGGTTATCGCCCTGTCCGACCAGGCGAGCCTGGACAGCTACCGGTTCTGGCTCGTCGGTGCGCTCGCCGGCCGAGAGTTGAGCCTTCTGTGGTCCGCTCTACCGCTGGTCGTGTTCGGAGCGCTCGTCGCGGGCGGCACCGCTCGGCGCCTGGACGCCCTGGTCCTCGGCGACGATGTCGCCCGGGCGCTCGGCACCAGGGTCGCCCGCACCCGCGCCGCGGTGACCTGCTCGGCTGCCGCCCTGACCGCCGCCGCTGTCGCCCTGGCCGGCCCGGTGACATTCGTCGGGCTGGTGGCTCCGCACGTGGCACGCGCGCTGGTGGGCCCGAACTACACCCGGGTGCTGCCGACGTGCCTGGTCCTCGGCCCGGTACTGGTCCTGGCGGCAGATGTCGCGGGGCGCCTCGTCATCGCGCCTTCGGAGGTGCAGACCGGTGTCGTGATGGCGCTGTTGGGCGCCCCGGTGCTCGTCGCCGTCGTGCGCCGCAGAGCACTGCTATGACAGCCCGAGTGGAGGCTCAGCGTACCGGCGGGCGCGTGGCAGTACGCGTAGGCACAGTCAGCGTGGTCCTGCGTCCTCGACCGCTGATTGTCACGGCCCTCGCGTCGGTGGCCGCCGTCGGCCTTGCTCTCTGGTCGATGACGGTGGGTGAACTGCCGCTGTCACCTGGCGAGGTCGCAGCGGCCTTCACCGGCGACGCCGACGCAGCCGTCACCTACATCGTCGTGGACGTGCGGCTGCCGCGCCTTGTGCTCGCCGTGCTCGCGGGTGCCGCCTTCGGCCTGGCGGGTGCGGTTCTGCAGTCGGTCACCGGCAACCCGCTGGCGAGCCCCGACCTGCTCGGCGTGGCCGCGGGTGCCGGAGCGGCTGCCGTCACCTGCATCGTCCTTGGGTTCGACGGTTCCGCGGCGTCCCTGTCGCTGTTCGCCCTGGCAGGTGGTCTGCTCACCGCCGCAACAGTGTTCGGACTGGCCTGGCGCGGCGGCATGAGGGGGACGCGGATGCTGCTTGTCGGCATCGGCCTCGGAGCCGTCGGCAACGCCGTCACCAGCCTGCTCATCGCATCAGCGGGTTACGAGGACGCGGCTCGGGCGACGACTTGGCTCATCGGGGATCTGTCCGGCCGGGGGTGGGGCGACGTCCACCGCGTTGGTTGGGCACTGCTCGTGGCCGGGCCGCCGACCCTGCTGGTGGGGCGTAGCCTGCGCTCACTGCGGCTGGGCGACGCCGTCGCCGCCGCCCTCGGGGTCCGCATCACCCGAGCACGCGTCGCGCTGCTCCTTCTCGCCGTCGTGCTCACCGCCTGCGCCACGGCCGGCGCCGGACCCATCGCGTTCGTGGGGCTGCTGGCCCCGCTCATCGCGGCCCGGGCCTCGGCCACGGCGGAGACGCCACTGGTGGCCAGCGCAGCCACCGGCGCGCTGCTGGTCCTCGTCTCGGACCTGGTGGCCCGAAGCGGCCCGCTCGGCCTCGAGCTACCTGTCGGCGCGGTCACGGCCGTACTCGGAGCTGTTGCTTTGCTTCTCATCCTCCACCGCGCCAACACCGCCTGACCAGGAGATGACCATGGCTGCTCGCCTCACAGTGCATGACGTCAAGCTTGGCTACGGCGGCGCCGCGGCGGTCGACGGTGTCACGCTCGAGGTCCCGGACCGCCAGATCACCACCATCATCGGCAGCAACGGATGCGGCAAGTCCACCCTGCTCAAGGGCATGGCACGACTGCTCACGCCCGAACGCGGCCACATCGCCCTGGACGGGCGCCCGATCCACATCACCGACACCCGGTCCGTCGCCCGGATCGTCGGTCTCCTGCCGCAGGGGCCGACCGCCCCCGACGGCGTCACGGTGGCAGACCTCGTCGCCCGCGGCCGTGCGCCGCACCAGCGATGGTGGCAGCAGTGGTCACGTGAGGACGAGCAAGCCGTCCAAGCCGCGATCGACGCCACCGACCTCACCGCGCTCGCGGACACCGCTGTGCACCGACTGTCGGGAGGGCAGCGACAGCGGGCCTGGATCGCCATGGCACTGGCGCAGGACACCCCGATCCTGCTCCTTGACGAGCCCACGACCTACCTCAATGTCTCCCACCAGGTCGACGTTCTCGAGCTCGTACGCGAGCTCAATCAACGCGGCCGCACGATAGTCATGGTCCTGCACGACCTCAACCAAGCCGCTCGCTACGCCGACCACATCGTCGCGATGGCGTCGGGCCGCGTCGTCGCAAGCGGAACGCCCGAGCGGGTGATCACGCCCGACGTACTCAGCGACGTGTTCACCCTGGATGCGCTGGTCGTGGAGTGCCCCGCGACAGGTCGGCCACTGGTAGTGCCGACCGGGCTGCCGGGGCGTCAGTTACTCACGATCGTTCACCAGTAACTCCCAACGATTCGTGGCTACCCAACGCGCCGTTTGACGGCAGGAACCACCACATGACTGGGACGACATCCGGGCCGAGTTGCACGACGGGGACGAGGACGCGCTCGATGTGGAACGTGCCCGTACCGAGGCGTGGGTCAGCGCGTTTCACCTCGCCGAGGAGCGCAAGCGTCTGGGTCTCACCCAGCGGCAGGTGGCCGAACTGATGGGGGTCACACCCGGCCGGGTCAGTCAGATCGAGAACGGTGATCTGGAGGCCAACGAGGTGGCGACTCTTGGCCGATACGCACGAGCGCTGGGCGCCCGGATGCGGATCATTTTTGATCACGGCAGCGACCTCCGGCAGATCGCCTGATCTCCGGCGAGCCAGACGGCATCGTGTACGGCGAGGCCAAGTTGCTTCGGCGAACCGCACTGGTCGGCAAGCCGAGGTCATCGAGTCCCGTCGGATGCCCATGAGCTGGGCCGACTCGTGGGCTTCCGCCGCCTCGCCGCGCCCGGTCATGCGGTAGTGACATACGAGGAGCCTGTTCCCAATGTCTGCTGTTCGCTCAAGGGACCCCGGATGCCGATCCAGCTTACCCGTGGAATGGCTGCAGCGGTCGCCAGGGCCGGCGGTGGGTGACGTCTGCGATCGCTGGTGAGGCCACAGGGAGGGTGTGGTCTCGCTCGCACAAAGGCGGCGTCGAGTTCGAGCGGCTCATCTCTCCTGCCGTGTCGCTTGTGTCAGGGAATTGTCGGAGATCGTCGCCGACACTCGCCGACAAGTTCCAACAACTCTAGGGTCAGCTCCGGTGGCCGAGAAACCAGCAGTTCAACTCGGGTCGGACAGTAGGTCGGACGCTAAGTCGGACCGAAGGTCGGTATTCCCCGAGGTGCGGATAGCTGGCATCTTGCGAGATGAGTTTGGCGACATCGGTCGCCTCGCCGGACCGTCGCGACTTTCGACCGAAGGGATCCGACCCCACTGTGCCCAAGAGTTCTGAGGTGACCGGCTCGCCAGCGAACCCCACCAGAGCACCGCGATGGATGTGGCTTCTCGTTATCATTCTTGCGGCGGCTTTGGTGTCCATTGTCGCCGGACTGCTGGCTCATGCCGGCGGGGCCAATGTGCCGGTCGCCGTCCTGACGAGTGGCGGTGCGTTCGGCACGACTGTTCTGCTGCTCCTCGCGATAGGGAGCTTCCTTGAGAAGAGCAGCGGGTAGCTTCACGACAACACTGACGGTGCCTCGGCGGCAAGAGCGTGGACGGACCGAGGCGGGGATCAGTCGGATCCAAGCCAGAGGCGCAGCGACGCTCGGCCGCCGAGGTTGCCGCCTGTCCGTTCGATCGCGTCCGTGGTCACGAAGTCGTCGGGGCGCGGCCCCGACGGGCTGCTGC
Organism: Micromonospora sp. NPDC005324; assembly: GCF_040607155.1. Taxonomy (NCBI): domain Bacteria; kingdom Bacillati; phylum Actinomycetota; class Actinomycetes; order Micromonosporales; family Micromonosporaceae; genus Micromonospora; species Micromonospora sp. NPDC005324. Next base: position 55,786 of record NZ_JBEXGE010000035.1, read on the forward strand.
CGGAAGCACGCCGGGCGGGATGATGCCGAACCAGGCTCCGGCGGCGGCCATCGAGGCGACGACATACGCCACCCACCACCCGAGCAGCGCCCACATACCCTGGGTGACGGCGCCGGGCAGGCAGGGCAGGACGAGCACGAGAAAGAGGTAGGCCAGACGGCCGTGCGAGAGGCTGTTCTCCTTCGGCAGCCTCCGGGCGGGTGCAGGTCGCAGGCGCGAAGGCCGCAGCCGATGCCGTGGCCGCGATGCCATACGGCGGCCGGACTCCGCACCAGTGTGTGGACTCGTGTCAGTTCTGGCCGGGGCTCGCTACGGGAAGTCCTGCTTCCTTGGCACATTCGAGCAGCCGCCGGTCGTAGGTGACGAAGGCGGTGAGTGCCGTGCCGGACTCGTTGGTCAGCACTTGGGCGGTGCTGAATCGAGATAGATCACCAGCGCTCCTCGTCACGCATCGCAGCGAGCGACGCGGCCACGTCCACACTCTCGTCGCCCGGCGAGGGAGCCGACTGCGGTGCGGTTGACCCGTCGTACAAGCGGCACCACCTTCGCCACCGGGTTGCCCGTCCGGTCGATGATGATCTCTTCGCCGCGTTCCACCCGTTCGATGATGCGCGACAGGTGGGTCTTGGCATCAGGACAATCTGTTCCGGTGCATCGATGTATTATTTATGATCTTCATATTGGTCCGCACGCAACCAGTTGCGGTCGAACGGGTTGGATCAATTGATGGGGAGCGCCGGCCGGGCGAGCTGGCCAGCCTGCTAGCAGTGGAGCGCCGGGCTTGGTCGAGCAACGTGAGGGGCACCGACAGCCTCAGCCTTACGCACCGATCTTCGCCGGACTGAAACCAGACCGTCGGTCACCCTGACCAGCGGACCCCGCGCGCGATCCGCAGCGCCCTGATCGTCACGGGTCCGGCGGTCGGGCCGGTCGGGGACCTGGCCCATGGCCACCTCCCCGACCGGCCTGCCCAGATCCGGGTCAGGGAGTCGGGATGTTGACCCAGGACACAAAGTCGCTGCTGCCCACCGTGATTGGCAGCGGAAGCTTGTACGGTTTGATGACGGTGTTGCCGGTGACTCGCCAGCCACCCTTGGTGAACCCGCCAGCCGCCTCATAGTGCCCGGCGTAGCCGGAGAACTCGACCGCGACCAGCGCCGCCAGCGGTGAGTACGACTCGAAGTGGACGAACGGCGCCGGTGGTGTGCCACCGTTGCCGTCGGTGAGTTCGACCACGCGCTTCGGGTGCTCGGTAGGGTTGTTGCGGCACGCGTACTGTTCGACGACACCCTTGCCGATCAGCTTTCCGTAGAAATTCAGGCTGTGTTCGTAGATGAACGTTCCACACCAGTAGGTCTTGCCGTCTGAGCCGCGGATGCGTTGGGTGTTGTTGCCGACCAACAGCAGACCCTGGTCGCCCTGGAAGCCCGAAGCGAAGCGGCACGGGTCGGCGTCGATGCCGTCGATCGTCGCTGCGTCGACGTCGCCCGCGGCGCGCAGGTCGGCCACGATTGCGTCGGCCTCGCCCCGGGTCATCTTGTAGGTCCCGCAGTCGATGAGCGGGCTGTCGGCAGCGACGAACCGGTACGAGCCGCCGGAGGTAAGGGTTTCGACCATGTAGAACGGACCCTCACACTGGGCCGTCTCCTGACTCCAGCCGTACTCCTCCCGGTTCATCGTGCGGCTCGACTCCGTGTAGCTCCCTCCGAACGGCCGGGTGCGCGAGAGGACCGACCCGCCGCTGCCCCGGACGACAACCCACAGTGACACCGAGTCGCTGCGAAACGTCTCGGTGTAGGAGCCAGCCTGGCACTCCGGTGGGGTGATCGGGCCCGCGTGGGTCCACTCGTCATGCAGGCGTTCCTCTTCGACGGAGATCGTTCCTCCATCGGGCACGTCGAAGGTTCCGAGGTCGACCTCGTTCGCAGACGGATCACTGCCGCAGCCGGACGGGTAGCACCACGAACTGTCGGCCCATCGCGACAACAACAGGCGCTGGGAAGGTGCGGCCGCCTGGGCGGCGCTGCTGGGCACCAGGACGGCCACGGGCACCGCGACGACGAAGACCGCCATCGCTGCCAGACTCCGAAGGGATCTCATGTGCGTTCCTCCTGGGATCGGTACATCTGCACCCATCGTCAGCGGACGGCTCGGTGGCTGTGAAATACCGATGTCCTCGGAATTCATGCCCTGCTGCTATAAGTGCAGCGTGGACCTGGAAATCCGGCACCTTCGATATTTCTTGGCAGTGGCCGACGAGCTCAGCTTCACCAGGGCCGCCCAGCGCCTCAACATCGCTCAGCCCGCACTGAGCAGCCAGATTGCCCGCCTCGAGCGCCGTCTGGGTACGCCCCTGTTCGAGCGCACCACGCGCCGGGTGACGCTCACGGCGGCCGGGCTGGACCTGCGCGAGCGGGCCCGCGAGGCTGACCTGGTCATGCGAGCGATCGAGGAGACCTTCACCATCGACGTCCCGGCCACACTGCGAATGGGGCTGGAGATGGCTACGCTCGGGTCTCATCTGGCGGCCGCGCTCGGCGACGGCCTGCGGCCCGTACGCACACAGGTGGCCTCTGGCGAAGAAACGTTGGCCCGGCTTCGGGACGGTCGGCTCGATCTGATCCAGTACGCCGATGTCGCGGCTGCCCCACTCTCGGCCGGGCCGCCGCTACGATCGCGGGTCCTCCTGACCGAGCCCTCCGAGGTGGTGCTCGCGGCTGACCACCCACTTCACGGGGCGACCCAGGTGTGGCTGGGGCAGTTGAGTCAGGAGCGCTGGGTGACCCGGCTGCCGGGCAGCCGCCTGTACTCGTTCGTGGTGGACGCCTGCCGCGCGGCCGGGTTCGAGCCGGTGCTCATCCATCATGCCGACGACTCGCACGCCATCACCGAGGCCATCCTCGGTGGTGCGGTCACCTTCGGTAGCCCTCTCAACATCGCGACCGACGGCCTGGTTCAGCGGCCCATGCCGGACGGCCCGACACGGGACATCACTCTGGCGTGGAACCCCGACACGGTGCAGAACCAGGTGATGACACGTGCGGTTGCCGCATCCCAGGAGTGGTATGTCCGGTCGGCCTGGGCTCGCAACCCGTCGTACGCCCGGGAACGCTTCGGCTAGCGCCCGACATCTTCCGGATGGTCGCCATCGCGCACCAGCCAGGATCACACCGAGGACGCCCCCGCCGACCCGCTCCAGCCAGCGGCGACCAAACAGGAACGGGGTTGCGTTGATCAACCGTCGTGGGTCTTCGAGCTGGCCAGACTCGATGGCAGCGGCTTGCCGGCAACGGCGGCGGTGTGGTTCGCATGGTGGTACCTCCGCCCCACCGTGTCACGTGAGCTCGCTTTTGACCTGCGCTTTTGCGGTTCGCATGGCCGAGACGCCGGCTGGTGGGTGAGGGGTTCGCCCTTCTGCTGGATCGGTCGCGACCGGGGTCGGCTGTGTATAGACCGAGCTATAGTTGTTCCGTGACCAAAGGGCCAGCCCGTCGCTGGGCGATCAGGACGACAGGCGATGCCCGTGACTGGTTACGGGCCCTGCGTCAGACCGACCCGGCGGCGTAGCGGTCCGTGAACGAGGCGATTGACATGCTCGCCGAGACTGGTCCGGGTCCGGGGCGTCCGCTGGTCCACCCTTCTCGGGGTTCGAGCCTCAGCAACCTCAAGGAGCTGCGGCAGAGATCTGGGCGCGGCGTCGCTATTCGGGTTTCGTTCGTCTTTGATCCATTGTCGCAGGCGGTGCTGCTGGTCGCCGGCAACAAGGCCGGAGACTGGACGCGGTGGTACGAGAATGCGATCCCGGTCGCCGAGGTCGCGTACGAGGGTTGGCTTGCCTTCGAGAGGAAACGAAGGGAGGGCTGATGGTCGACTTCCATGACTGGGACGACATCCGCGCCGAGCTGCACGATGGGGACGACGACGCGCTCGATGCGGAACGTGCCCGCACCGAGGCGTGGGTCAGCGCGTTCCACCTCGCCGAGGAGCGCAGGCGTCTTGGTCTCACCCAGCGTCAGGTGGCAGAGCTGATGGGGGTCACGCCCGGCCGGGTGAGTCAGATCGAGAACGGCGATCTGGAGGCCAACGAGGTGGCGACTCTCAGCCGGTATGCGCGAGCGCTGGGCGCCCGGATGCGCATCATCTTCGACTACGGCAGCGACCTCCGTCAGATCGCCTGATCTCCGCGAGCCTCGGCGACATCGCGTGAGCTGGGCAGACCTGCAGATCTTGAATGGCTGGGTTCGTCCGATGTGGTCCATGTGATGGGCTTGGGCTGGGGTAGATCAATGGGATTAGGTATCCTGATGGAGGTAATTTGTCCGCGCGGGGGCGGGCGAAGCGTGAGGCGGTACGACGGCAGGCGGCCGGGTGGTTCGCCCAGGATGTGTCGGTGCCGAAGGTCGTGCGTCGGTTGCGGGTGTCGCAGACCGCGGCGTAGTTCATCAGACCGGCGCCCGGATCGAGACCGTCATCCGCGCCGCCGAACTGCGTCCGCGCATCATCGAGGCGATCAGGCTGGGGTCCAGGAGCGACAGGATGAGGCTCACGATCGTGGCGGCGACCGGCGGCATCGGCAATCAACTCCTCGCGCAGGCCGTGGTCGCCGGCCACGAGGTCACCGCCGTCGTTAGGAGTCCGACGTGGCTTCCCGAGGCATCGGTGCGCGTCGTCAGGGCCGATCTCTCGGCCCCTGATCCGGCGAGCCTACGGACCGCCGTCCACAGGTCCGACGCGGTGTTGTCCGGACTGGGCGCGCGATCCGTCGCCGAGGCCGGCGTCGCCTCCCGGGGCACCCGAGCGCTCATCGCGGCGATGCGGACGACGGGTGTGCGACGCCTCGTTGTCGTCAGCGCCGCGTCGGTCGGCACCGTACCGTCACCGGGGCGGCCGAACCCGCCGCGCCACAACCCTGGCGACGGGATCTTCATGCGGCACCTGGCCGCTCCGCTCGCCAAAGCCGCGTTCCGCAAGCACTACGTCGACCTGGCGCTGATGGAGGACCTCGTCCAGGAAAGTGACCTGGACTGGACCGTCCTGCGCCCACCCCGCCTGCTCAACAGGAGTCCGCGATGGAGATACCGGACGGCAGACGGGCAGAACGTCCGCGCCGGCATGTTCATCTCCCGCGCTCATGTCGCCCATCACATGCTTGACGTGCTCGACCGGCCCGAGACGATTCATCACGTTATCGGGATCGCCTACTGATGATGTCTTGTCATGGTTCGCCCGGTGCAGGTGGCTCGCCGGAGCCATCAGCTGACGGCCGGCCGTGGCGGGGACCCGGGTGGTCGTCCGATGTCCGCACCGAGCGGGTTGCATGAGGCGCCGACGGCTGCACCGCGCCACCTTCATCGCGGCCGGGATCTACAACATCGTCTGGGGTTGCTACGCGGTCCTCGACCCGCAATGGTTCTTCCGCCTCACGGGTCTGCCGCTGTCGAATCCACCGCAGATCTTCGCCTGCCTCGGCATGGTCCTCGGCCTGTACGGCGTGCTCTACCTGGAGGTGGCCCGCACCCCGGAACACGGCTGGCCGGTCGCCGCCGTCGGGCTGACCGGCAAGATCCTCGGCCCCCTGGGCCTGTCCTGGCTTCTCGTCACTGGAGCCTGGCCGATCAGCACCGTCGTGATCATCGCCACCAACGACCTGATCTGGTGGCTCCCCTTCAGTCGCTACCTTGTCGACGCCTGGCCGGACTTCCGAGCATCCTGGCGATCCCAGCAGTCTTATCGGCTTGAGGACGCTCCCGACGAACCCCGGTAGTGCGGCGTTCGACCGCGCCGAGGAGCGCAAGCGTCTCGGTCTCACCCAGCGGCAGGTGGCAGAGCTGATGGGGTTACGCCCGGCCGGGTGAGTCAGATCGAGAACGGCGATCTGGAGGCCGGCCCAACGGCTCGATGGACCGTCAGGACGGCGCGACAGTGGAACGAACATGCGCCGAGTCCGGCGTTCTGCAGGACTACGAGATCAGCGTCCGTACGCTCCGCGGCGCCACCGCCCCGATCCTCCTCGGCATGCTCCCCGCGGCAGCCACCCGAGCCGAGGTGGCCGCGGACGGCGGCGATGTCCAGGTCCGGTTCCGCAACGCCGATCTGGTGCCCCTCGAGATCCACGGCTTCGACGGGGCCGGGCGCTTCGTGGTGCAGGCCGCGCCATCGGGCCCGGACTGGGCTGGCATGAACTCGGTGTCGGTCGCTGTTCAGGACGCGGCCGTTCGGCCGCTCGCCAGCGCATGAGCCTCCCTCAGGGTGAGAGCGCCCGGTCACGCACCGCAGGCAGGGCTGCCCACGGTGGTCATCCAAGAGCCATCCGGTGCCGCGGGTTCCCGCCGTCGCGTGAACCAAACCGGCCTGCGGCTGCCGTACCAGCCCCTGCTGCCGTCGCTGATCCCTGATCCGCCCCTACCAACCCATTCGCGCCGTGGTGACGCCGCCTGGATGAGTCGGCCTCAGCCGATGTTGAGCAGCAACACCTGGTCGTCGCGGAGGTCAGAGATGCTCTCGCGCAACAGCCTCAACGTGTCCAGACCGGCCAAGCCGCTCTCCTCGAAAACCACCCCCATCTCCTCGAAGTGGGCGACCAACTCCTCCTCGCGGTGCGCGCCGGGATTGAGCTGATCCAGCAACGTTGGGGCTGGAGCGATGAGCGTGGTCAGGCCGTACGCGCTGTTGATGGCCTCCGACTCGGCATTGAACTCCGACGGCTCCAGGTCGATGCCGCGCTCCTCCAGATAGGTCAGGACGTACAGCATGCAGTAGCCGGACCAGTCGTACTCCTGCCGCGTCCTGCTCCCGTGTTCGGCCAGGTACGTGCGGAACGACGACGGCGATGTGCGGGCCAGGCGGGCCAGCTCGGTGACGCTGTTCCTGGGGACCACGGTCAGTGAGGCGATCGCAGACACTGCACTCTCCGTTGTAGGACTCTGCCGCTACCGCGTTCAGTCGGCTCGTCGGGCAGGCTACTGGGAGGAAGTGACACCGCTTCGGGGCAGCACGCGGTAGTGGTCAGGGTTCGTCGTCGAGCTGAATCTCCACCAGCGGGCTCCCGGCAAGCCAGTCCTCGACGGTCGGAGGGGTGCCGCGCACCGGTATGTGCGGCCCGTCGAGACCGGCGACGATCTCGGTGAAGACATCGCGGCGGGTTTCCATGTCCATGATCGGCACTGCGGTGGCAGGCAGGTCGGCGACCACCCGGTGTTTGAGGTGAACGGTGAAGCGGGGGTGGGCCACGAGGTTGGCGTACCAATCGCGGCGGCCGGGACGGCCGGTGAGGTACAACTTCCCGCTGGCGCGGTAGAGCCAGATCTCCTGCCGTCGCGATTGACCTGTGCGCGCGCCGGTGGTGGTTATGTCGATTCGACGGTCCGCGACCGTGGAGTCGCGTTTGATGGCCAGAGCGTTGCGTACTGCGTCATCCACAGTGATTGTCCTCCTCGGATGCACTGACGGTCAGCGGAGTCGTGGCGCTGTCGCGCGTTCCTCCACGGACTGCTTGGGCACTGGTGGGGCGACCGGCGCGGCGGGCGCGGGCCCGCGTAGTCCAGCGAGTACGTAGGCGAGATGCCGCCGCCAGGCGTCCGGCGCGGTGCCCCCGGCGGTGTGGATGATGCCGCGCAGTGCCCAGATGGTCGCCGCGATGTCGGCGAGGGTGACGGACGGCTGCACCCCGCCCCCGCGCTGGGCGCGATCGAGCAACTGGCCGGTTCGGGCCTCCAACTCGGCGACGAGCTGGGTCGGTGCGAGCTCACCCCACATTCCGTGCAGGAAGCCACGCTTCGCGGCGAGCTGGTAGCCGACGGTCTCGAAATAGACGTCGAGGCAGCGCTGTGGTGGCTCGGTCAGGGCCTGCCCGGCCAGCTCGACCAGATGGCCGAAGAACGTGGCGAGGACCTCCCCGACAAGCGCGTCCTTGGTCGGGAAGCGCCGGTAGAGGGTGGCCGGGCTGACCTCCGCCGCGCGGGCGATTTCCTCCATGCTCGCTTCGGGCCCGCGTTCGGCGAACACGCGTTCGGCGGCGTCAACCAGGCGCCTCCGGTTGGCGGCGGCGTCCCGGCGCAGTGCGCCGGTGGCGGGTGCGGACGACATGATTAGCCCTTCTACGGGCGCTGGAGCAGCGAGGTGAGCGACGATACGGAATCCGTCTCGTGCAGCGCCGCGACGGTCCTGACGATGGCGGCGGCGGCCTTCTCACCGAGCACACCCGCGACGTTGTCGGTGAATTTGCGTTCGATGTCGTCGAAGGTGGCCGGCAGGGTCGGGTGGCCGCGGAATCCGGCCTGGTAGCGCTCCAGGTGGACGCCGTCGAGCAACTCGATGTCGACGAGGGCGCTGAACACCGGGTCACCCGCCGGGATGGGCATCGCGTACGGCTCGATCAGGTCGCCGATGGCCAGGATCGCCGGGTCATTCCACCGGTTCGGGTCGAAGTAGTCGGCGGGGGCGTTGTGGCCGGTGACGAACTGCAAACCGGCGCCGAACGCCAGGCTGAACTGGGCGGAGATCGCGTCGGTCGGACGGGTGATGGCGGCTCCGTGGCCCACCGCGAAGTCGACGAGTCCGATCCGGATCCGTTTGATCTGCCGCGGGTCGATCGGCGTGGTCTCGCGCAGGTGACGGATCGCGTCGAGTGGGGCGTGCACGGTGCCGACGGACGGGTAAAAGCGGAAAATCGTGTCCAACACCTGCCAGTGTTGCCAGGCGGCCTCCGGGATGTTCGCCCCCTCGGCACCGGCGAAGAGGCCGATGACGCCGCGATGCCCCTCGAAGATCGTCGGCGGGCCGGTCAGACCGAGTCGGGCCAGTTGTGCGGCCTCCGTACCGGCGCGGGCCGCGGAGCCGGCGTGCAGGCGCTTGACCTCGCCGCCGCTGCGGTCGTACTCCATGGTGCCGGAGGCGTCGCTGCCGGCGATTCCGAATGCCTGGGTCAGCTCGGCCGGGCTGAGCCGCAGAACGTGGCCAGCCGCGGCGGCAGCGCCGAACACTCCGAGAACCTTGGAGCCGTGCCAGCCGGTTGCCAGCATGCCGCCGGTGGTCACCGCGCCCAGGAGCCCCATCACCTGGATGCCGGCGGCCACGGCGGTGACCAACTCGCGGCCGTCGGCGCCGTCGCGCTCGGCGAGCGCCAGTGCGGCCGGCACCACCGCCGAGGAGGTGTGCCATGCGGTGCCGTGCGCGTCGTCGTACTCGCAACTGTGGCCGAGGGTGCCGTTGACGTATGCGGCCTGCGCCGCGCTGGTCTTCCGGTCGCCGCCGGTCACCGTGCTCTCGGGTGCGCCGGATGCCGATGCGGCCAACCGGCGCACCGGCTGGATGTTGGGCAGGGTCGAGCCGAGCACCTGCACCCCGAGCTGGTCCATGATCACCTGCTCGGTGCGCTCGACGACCTCGGCGGGCAGATCCTCGAAGCGGAGTCGGCTCACCCAGGTCGCCAACCGTCGCGCGACGGTGTCTTCATCAGCCATAAGTGACAGTATGCGCTCCCAAGTGAGAGAGCATCATGTCATTTACGTCACAAGTCCCGCTCAGGCTGGTGCGCCGCACAGCTTGTCGCGCGCCTGGGTCGGTACGCCGATGGCGGACATCGCCTCCTCGTAGCGCCGGTACGCCTGTGCGGCCTCGCCGTGCCGGCCCGCCGCCCTCAACGTCCGGATGAACTCGCCGTGCACACCCTCGTCGTGAGGTTCCAGGTCGAGGGCACGGCCGAGGTGGCGGATGGCCTCGTCGATGTTGTCGGCGGCGCGGGCGAGCGAGGCCAGCTTGCGTACCACGCGCAGGTAGACCCGACGTGTCTCCTCGCGGGTCGGTCGGGACCAGTCGTCGTACGGCTCGTCCTCCAGGAAGTCGCCCCGGTAGCGCTGCTCGGCGAGGAGCAGCGCGGCGCGGGCGTCTTCGTTGTCGCCCTGCTCGGCCAGCCGGAGGCCGTGCGCCGATTCGGTGAGGAATTCCTCGACATCGAGTTCGAGGTGACCGACGTCGAGGGCGAGACTCGGGTGCGCGGCGATGATGAAGTGGTCCGTCGGGCTGCGGCGCTGCGGATCGAGCACGCCACGGAGGGTGGACAGCGCCACGGACAGCCGGTGGCTGACCCGGCCCTGATCCTGTGCGGGCCAGAGCATCTCGCCGAGCTGCTCCCGGGGCACCGCGCGACCACGCCGGGCGGCAAGGATCCGGAGAAGATCCCGGGCCTTACGTGACTGCCAGGCCGCCGCCATCACCTGCGCGCCGTTCACGTACACCTCGAAGCGTCCGAGGGTGCGGACGGTGACCTGTGCGACGCGGCGTGGGCAGTGCCGGCTCAGCGTCGGCAGCGGCACCCCGGCACTGGTCAGCCGCTCGGCGGCCAAGCGGGCATCGACGCGCTCCTGGGGATCCGCCCCGGGCAGCCGGCTGAGCAGCACCGTGAGTCGGTCCGCGGCCACCACCGACGTGATGTCGCGCAGGGTCGCCGCCGCCTCCCGCCAGGCCCGCCGGGTGTCGTCGGTGTCGGTGGCGGCCGCCCCGCGAAGCTCCAGCGCCTCGGCGAGCGCCGCGCGGTCACGATGCAGCCGGGCGGCGGCGGACGCGGTCAGCGCCACCTCCACGGCCTGGGTCCGGTCGCCGATCTCCAGCGCCACCCAGCCGAGCGCGAGTCGGGCGGTCGCCGAGTCCGGGCCGCGTTCCAGTTCGACGGCGCGTTGGGCCAGGGCGAACGCCGTGGCGCCGTCCTCGGCCGCCAGCACGCGGGCCAACCCGGCGAGCGCCGGCACCTGGATCTGGAGGTCGTTGACAGGTTCGCTGGCGCGCAGCGCCTCCTCGTACGCCGCGCGGGCCAGGTTGGTGCGGCCCCGCAGGGCGTGGATATCGCCGATCCCCACCAGCGGGTACGCCACCTTGCGGGACCCCATGCGCTGAAGGAGCGGTACGGCGCGTTCGTAGGACGCGGTGGCCTCGGCGAGTTGACCGAGGTGGAAGTGCGCCGCGCCCTCGTTGCAGAGCGCCAGCGCGAGCATCGCGGCGTACCCGTTGGTCTGGGCCAACTCCACCGCGGGCCGCACCTCCGCCAGTGCTTCGAGGTATCGGCCCTCGCCCACCAGGGCGGACGCCCGGTTGGCCCGGATGCGGGTCACCTGGACGGTGTCGCGTGCCGCCTCGGCAGCGTGCAGCGCCTTCTCGTGATGCTCGTCGGCTGCCGGTCGATCACCACGAAGCTTGGCGTCCAGGGCCAGCGCGGTGTGCGCGGCGGCGAGCGCGGCGTCGCCCCCGATCGCTGTCGCCGCCGCGAGGGCCCGTTCGGCGTTGTCCTGGCACGCCTTGGCGTTTCCGCTGGTCCACTGTGCGGCGGCGGTCCAGGCGAGCAGTCGGGCGTTGTCGGTGGACGGGTGCGGGTCGAGCACACCGCGCTGGAAGACCTCCAGGGCGGAGTGCGGCTCGCCGCGCAGATAGTGCACGAGGCCGTACCGCCAGGCGAGGCCGGCAGCGAGGGACTCCTGCCGGTCGGCCAGCATGGCGTACGCGGCGAGTGCGGTCTCGAAGTCGCCGCGCATCTGCTGCGCCTCCCCGTAGCGCAGCCGCAGGTCGTCGGACCGGGCGTGCTCGGGCAGGGACTGGAAGGCGTCGACGACGGCCTCGGCGCCGCCCGCGGCGAGCAGCGCCGCGCCGTGGTCGGCGAGGATCCGCGCCGCGGCCTCGGTGACACCCGATTTTCGGTACGACCGCAGGGCCGCGACGAGGAAGCCGTGCTCGGCGTACCACGGTGCCGCTTTCGCGTGCAGGCGTCGCATCCCCGCCGGGGTCAACGGGAACCGGCGGCGGGCGACGCTGGCGACGAGCGGCACCATCCGGTACCCGTGCCCGTCGGTCGTAGCGGGGAGGAGGATGCCGGCGCGGGTCAGCTGGTCCAGCCAGTGAACTCCGTGTCGGTGCCCGAGCACGCGGGCCAGCTCCCTGTGGAACGGGTCGAGGTGCGCCGCGTCCCGCAGCAGCCGGTGGACCTCGGGCGCCAACTCCGCGAACACGTCGCGGACCAGACAGGACTCCAGCGGCGTACCCGGCTCGGTCAGGTCGTCGGAGTCCGTGCCGCCGGCAGCAGCCGTCCGCGCGGCCAGGGTGACCAGGGCCGGCCAACCGCTGGTCGCGGCGTGGATCCGGGCCGCGAGTGCCGGGTCGGTCAGACCGTGGTCGGCGAGGAGGGACGCAACCTCATCGAGTGAGAGCCGGAGGTCCGGCGGGCCGTGCTCGGCGAGCAGCCCCGACTGCCGGCGGGACAGTGTTGGCGGGTGGCGGGTCAGGAGGACCACCCTGAGCTGCGGCGGAAGGTGTTCGAGGCTGTCCAGTAGCGCCTGTAGCCGGCGGCGGGGCAGTCGCGGCACGTCGTCGAGGACGAGCCAGCTTGGTTCGTCGACGGGCAGGCCCAGCGCGGACCGGGCGCCCAGCGAGACCAGATGTTCCGGCCCGGCTGTCGCCAGGGCCGCCACGTCCGCCGCGTCGCACCAGCGCACCGGGCGGTCGCCCAGCCAGCCTCGTACGGCGAACGTCTTGCCGTACCCGGCTGCGGCGACCACGAGGGTGCACCGTCGGCTCAACCCGTGATCCGCTGTCGCGTTCATCGGTTGCCTTCCAGTCGAAGCTGGTTCATGTCTCATTTGGCGCCCCGCTGGCGGGCTTACGTACGTGAACGTCGCCGTTACGACACCGGATCCGAGGCGCGATTGATGCCACCTTGACGGCGCTCTGAACCTCGCCTCGAAGGATGGCGAAGGCAGGTGGAGGCGCGATCCGTCCGGATCCGCCTCTCGGGATCGATCGGATGAGGAGTTGTGATGGCAAGAGTGCTGTCGGGACGCGCACTGCTCGCAGTGCTGGTCGTCCTGCCGACGGTGGCCGCGTGGAACGCCGCGCCGGCCAGCGCCGCCGGTGGGCCGAGTTCGGTGGTGTACGACGACGAGCCAGTGGACCGCGAGATCGAGTTGGCGCGGCTGGGCTACCGGAACGGTGTGCGGGTGGTGTTCTCCCGCGACGAGTCGTCCGGCGACTGGGGCATCCGTCAGGACGGGGAGATGGGCCGCAACGCGCCTCTGGCGTTCGACGACAAGCAGGGCATTCTGAAGACGTACCTGACCATCACGCCCCGGTCCGTGCCGGTGCCGCGAGAGCTGCTGTCGGAGCCGCCGGCCGGCACGCCGACCCCGCCGGAGCTGGCCTACCGGACCATCGCCGCGTCCCTGGTCGTCGCCGACGGTCTCACCGTGCCGACGTCGGGCGGCATGGCCGCGGCGGCGGTGATGACCTGCTGGGACCTGTACTGGAACTCGTACAACTGGGCCGAGCTGCCCGGATACCCGAATCCGGGCTCGGTGTGGCACCAGCCGAAGACGTACTACTCGTCCGACTTCGGCGGGATGAAGATGTACTCCTACAGCTACCTCGCCAACTGCGGCGGGTACGCCCGGCACCGGATCTACTACAAGTCAGCCGGCGACTACTACAAGCACCACGACTACGAGGTGGCGTCGGACCACTGGCAGGCGGTCAAGAAGGGTTCGGTGCACCGCTACCGCAAGGTGCACTACGACGGCACCTCGGGGGACACCCGCAACGGCAAGTACACCGGCTAGGTGTCCTGTCGAGCCTCATGACCATCGAATGTCGCGTTGACTCGCGCCGGAGCGCTGCTAGGTCCACCGTTCCGTCAGCCGTTGCCGCCACCACGCCTGCGCGTGCCAGGAACTCAGCTTGGCAGCTCGGGGGTCAGGCAGTGTCTTGCGGAGGAACTCCTCGTCCAACGGGTCGACGACACGCTGCAACTCGCGGCGGGCGGCCGCTGGCAGTCGGCGCAGCGCGTCGCCCAGGACGTCCCGCTGCTCTACCGCATTGCCGCAGCCCGGACAGGGGCAGTTGTCCGGAGATAGATCCAGCCACCGTCCCGACCGCCGAATCGTACGACGATAGCCATCCAGCGCGGTCGCCACTGAACCAATACCGGGTTGCCCGCGTTCGAGCCTGGCGATCGCCGCGTTCGTGCCGTTCGACAGGCCATCAATGGGGCGGATCTTGCCGGCGTTCCGGCCGGCCGACTTCAACAGGGCGCGCAGCGCGCCGGGAGATCTACGCGCCATGGGCCTTTCGGGGCTGACTCATGGCAAGCACCTTGCCACACCACCGTCACGACCCGCCAACGTATTCGTGCGACCCGCCTCAGGCCGACGAGGGCGGTGTTGGCCGTAGATGCTGTCCATTGCGCGACGAACCGACCGAGCTTGCTGGGTTGGAGATTTAGCCTGATTCGGTGATCTCGACGGCTGGCACGGGCGTGCGCGTCAGGCTGCTCGGGCCGGTGGAGGTGGTCGTCGCCGGCAGTCCGCAGGCGGTGAACGGCGTGCGCCGCAAGGCGGTACTGGCGACGTTGGCGCTGCACGCGGGCCGGGTGGTCAGTGTCGACCGGCTCATCGACGTGGTCTGGGGCGACCAACTACCGGCCACCGCGGCGAACACGTTGCAGCGCCACGTCTCCTACCTCCGCGGGGTGCTCGGCGAGCCCCTGTCGATCGTGGCGCGCCAGCCCGGTTACCTGCTCGACACCGGGCCGGATTCCACTGACGTCCAGGCCGCCGAGCGCCTCATCGAGCTGGCCCGGCGCTCGTCGGACCGCAACGAGCAGGTGAAGCATCTGACGGCCGCTGTGGCACTGTGGCGGGGCCCCCCGCTGGCCGACGTGGCCGGGTCGGCCTGGCTTGAGGAGCAGGCGGAACACCTGGCGCGCCTACGGTTGGAGGCCGAACGGTCGCTCGCCGAGGCCCGGTTGTCCGTCGGTGAGCACGCTGGGCTGGTCCCCGGGTTGGAACGGCTCGTCCGACAGCACCCCTTCGACGAGCACCTGCACGCACAGCTGATGCTCGCCCTGTACCGCGACGGCCGACAGGGCGAGGCGGTGGCGACGTACCGGCGGCTGCGCGACAACCTGCGGGAGAACCTCGGCCTCGACCCGGGTCCGCGGCTACGGGACCTGGAGTGCGCGATCCTGCGCCAGGACACCGCGATCGCCGCACCGGCCGCGGCGGCACCAACGCGGGTCGCGGCGCAACTGCCTCCCCCCGTACCGACGTTCACCGGACGCGACGCGGAGCTGGCCGCCCTCGACGCGCTCGTCGACCGGGGCGGCGCCGTCGTGGTGTCCGGGACCGCCGGCGTCGGCAAGACCGCGCTCGCCGTGCACTGGGCGCACCGCGCGGCCGAGCGCTTCCCCGACGGGCAGCTCTACGTCAACCTGCGCGGCTTCGACCCGGCCGCCACCCCGACCGAACCGGCGCGGGCGCTGCACGGCTTCCTGGAGGCGCTCGGCGTTCCGGTGGCCCGGATGCCCCGAGACCCGGACACGATGGCGAGCTTGTACCGCACGACGGTGGCGGGCAAGCGACTGCTGGTGGTGCTGGACAACGCGCGCGACGCGGAACAGGTCCGGCCGCTGCTGCCCGGCTCACCGACCTGCCTCGCCATCGTCACCAGCCGCGACCAGCTCATCCCGCTGGTCGTCACCGAGAGCGCCCAACCGGTGCCTCTCGACCTGCTGACCCCGGGCGAAGCCCGCGACATGCTGGTCCGCCGGCTCGGGGAGCGCCAGGTCGCCGCCGAACCCGCCGCGGCCGACACCATCGCCGACCGGTGCGCGCGGCTACCCATCGCCCTGGCCATCGTGGCGGCCAGAGCCGCCACCAACCGGCACTTCTCGTTGGCCGCCGTCGCCGCCGAACTGGGCGACCTGGACGCCTTTCGCGCAGGCGACGAGGCCACCGACGTACGGGCGGTGTTCTCCTGGTCGTGCCGGACGCTCAGCCCACCCGCGGCGCGGCTGTTCCGGCTGCTGAGCCTGCACCCCGGCCCGGACGTCTCCGCCCCGGCCGTGGCCAGCCTGGCCGGCGTCGACGGTCAGGCGACCGGCCCCCTGCTCACCGAGCTGACCCGGGCGAATCTCTTCACCGAGCACACGTACGGGCGCTACGCGTTCCACGACCTGCTGCGCGCGTACGCCGTCAGTCTCGCCGACGAGGCCGAGCCGCCGGCCGAGCGTCGGGACGCCGTGCACCGGCTGCTCGACCACTGCCTGCACACCGCCCACGCCGCCGACCTGGCACTGCACCCGCACTTCAGCGCGATCAGCCTTCCGCCACCCCGGGCGGGCGTGACGCCGGAGCGCCCCAGGAGCCGGTCGGCCGCCGCGGCGTGGTTCACCACCGAGGTCCCCGTCCTGCTCGCCGCGGTACCGCTCGCGGCGCGGTCCGGGTTCGAGGGACACGCCTGGCGGCTTGCCTGGGCCATGGCCGGCTTCCTGCACCGGCAGGGTCACTGGCAGGACTGGCTCGGCACGCAACGAATCGCCCTGGCCGCCGCGTCCCGCATCGGGGATCAGGCGGGGCAGGGCCACGCGCACCGCAGCCTCGGTCTCGCCTGCTCCCGGCTCCGACGGTACGACGAGGCCGACGACCACCTGCGGCGCGCACTCGACCTGTTCACCGAAGTCGGCGACGACGCCGGGCGGGCGCACACCTGCCTCAACCTCGGCCAACTGGCGGAGCGGCAGGGGCAGCACCAGCAGGCGCTGCGCCATTCCCGGCGGGCGCTGGCCCTGTTCCGGGGGACCGGGAACCGGGCCGGGCAGGGGTACACCCTCAACGCGTTCGGCTGGCAGGAAGCGCTGCTCGGCAACTACCACCACGCCCTTGAATCGTGCGGCGAGGCGCTGCGGATGTTGCAGGAGGTGGACGACGTCCAGGGGCAGGCCGACACCTGGGACAGCCTCGGGCACGCCCACCACCAGCTCGGCGACGACGGGCGAGCGATCGCCTGCTACGAGCACGCCCTCGACCTTTTCACGCAGGTCAACGACCGCTACGCCGAAGCGAGCACGTACGTCAATCTCGGCGGCAGTCACCGGGCGCTCGGCGACCTCGCCGCGACCCGTGTCGCGTGGCGCCGAGCCCTGACCATCCTCGACGAGCTCGGCGACGCCG
The DNA here is from genome assembly GCF_040607155.1 of Micromonospora sp. NPDC005324. Classification (NCBI taxonomy): domain Bacteria; kingdom Bacillati; phylum Actinomycetota; class Actinomycetes; order Micromonosporales; family Micromonosporaceae; genus Micromonospora; species Micromonospora sp. NPDC005324. The sequence continues at coordinate 72,768 of NZ_JBEXGE010000035.1, forward strand.
AGGCCGACTCGATCCGCGCCGACCTCGACCAGCTCGACGCCACGCGGCTGCACTGACGTACCCCGCTTTCAGCGCCGTTTCCGGGCCGCTTCAGCGCGCCCCGCCACACTTCGGACACCAGTTTCTTCCGCACCAGGAATGGAGCGTTCGATGAGTCGTTTGGCACACCGCCTCGCGGTGATCGGGGTGGTCAGCGGGACGGTGCTGGCCATGTCCTCCGCCGCTGTGGCCCAGACCGACAAGCCGCCGCAGAAGGGCGCCGACTGCGTGGTCCAGCACGTCGACGAGCGCGGAAAGATCCTCCGCACCGAGACGGCGCCCGAGGGCCGGGAGTACACCCCGTTCCGCTGCGTCGCCGGGAAGTGGACGTTCGCCTGGGCGCCGTTCGGCGCGGACGACATGATCACGGCCGGCGAGATCCAGATCGAGCCGTCCGGTGCTGTGTCGGTCCAACGGTTCACCGGCCCCGCCCTCGGCAACGACCTCACGGTGGGCGAGATCGCTGGCATCGCCCAAGCCGTCAGCGGCAGCCGAGAGGCACTGGTCGACCGCGCGATCGTGGCGGTCGACGACGGCAAGGAGCGGACCCCGGAGCAGGTCGCGGCGCTGCTGGCCGGCACTGACGACACCGGGGTACGGGTGCTGGACATCATCGAGAAGCCGAATGCCGCCATGTCGACGAAGGACGTCATCGACGAGGCCGGCGGCACCCCCGAGTCGACAGTCGTCTACTTCAGCATCTGGGGCGCGATCAAGTCGGTGTTCGCCTGGATCGTCGACACGATCGGCGAGATCGGTGAGTGGATCGACGACCACTGCGACGTGGGGTCCCCGAACGACTTTGGCGACATTGTCACGTGTCGCTGGTAGCCCGTCCCACCCCGCCGACACCGATCACCGAGATGAGGACAGGATGACAACTCTGCGGGACATCACCAGGCGCGCCACCATCGTCACGACCGCCCTGATCGTCGGGCTGACCGCCTCGTACGCTCCGTCGCAGGCCGCCGAGGGTGAGGCCCGGACGACGATCACCGACCACCCCGGCGCCCCGGGCGCGATGCTTCAACAGTTCGAGGATCTGACCGGCCGACCCGTCGGCGACCTGGACAAGGTGCTGGCCGTCGACACCGGCGGGCGGAACCTCACCGGCGACCAGCTCGAAGCGCTCGCCGCCGGTAAGGAGGTCGACGGCGTCACTGTCGTCGGCACGATCCCGGGCAGTCGGGACGTCCTCGGCACGACAATGGCCGACCTCGCCGACGGCGTGTACGACGGCGGCGGCGACAGCGGGACAGCGACGTCCCTGCTCTTCGCCTCGTCCACCCCCGACGGCCGGGAGTGGTGCCTGACCATGTGCGTCGCCTCGGGCAAGACCATCTGGGAATGCCTGCTGTCGCGCCGGACCGGCGAACTGATCCTCACCCTCGACCTCGATGGCGGCACCACGATCGCTGGGACGAAGGCCGCCTTCGAGAAGGCCAATGGCGTCGCCGTCGACGGCCCGTACTCGGTGGACACCCTGATCGGCGACCGCGAGCCCTCGGCGGACGAGATCAAGACGCTGCTCGACGGCAAGGACATGGAGTCGATGCACCGGGTGGCGACAGTGGACGGGCCGGACCCCGGGTGGGCGCTGGCCGACATCGCCGAGAAGTCCGGCGTCGTGTACGCGAAGACCAAGGGCCACCTCTTCACCCTCAACCTGCCCATCCTCGGCAAGATCCTCGTGTGGTGCGTCTCGAAGGATGGCGGGAAGACCTGGAAATGCTCGGCCAAGCAGTGGGGCGGGTTCTGACGAGTAGCCCGTCAACGGTCCCGCTCCGCAACGACCTCACCTGGTCGAAGCGGAGCGGGATTCCGTGCTTGCGGCCGTGGCTACGACGCGCCGTCCGTGGCGCGTCCGCGTTCGGCAGCGTCGACCAGTGCGCCGAGACGGTAGCGCAGGGCGCGCGCTTGGCCGATGGACAACACCACTTGGTCAGACGCCGTACCGTCCGTCGCGGTCATCACCACCACGGGTTCGGCCGCGGTCGTCTGCACCAACCTCAGGATGACGATCGACGCCTCGGGCTGGTTGGTGTCCACGTCCGAGATCCGGGACCGGTGTTCCCTGCCCCGGTCGCACCCGTCGCGGCCACACCACCTGGGGTGTCGGTCGCCTGCCGCCAGTGCCCCGGTGGGAAAGACATGCACAAACCCGCACCGCCGTTCCACGTCTCGTGTCATCCGGGCCATGGCAGTGGTGAAACCGGCCGCCGTGATGGCGTCGGTCGCCGCGTTGGGATGGGCGGAGCAGACGTAGGCCACACCGTCCAACGACTCCGTCCTGATGTGGCTGTAGACCTCGATTCGGAGGTCCGCAGGCTTTCCGCAGTTGACCAGCGCGAAAGGTAGTTTGGTCATGGGTCGCCTCCCTGGGGCGATCAAGTCCCCCGGTCAGCGTTCGCAGCGCGGACCGGGGGACGCATCTACCAGTGCCAACTACATACGATATCTGCCTGGGCCAAATTTGTGAACAGCTTCATTTGGCCAACCGACAACCCCGGTGCGCTTGGCCTAAAGGGTCCGCGGACAAGATGGCCAAGTGGATCTCGATGGGGCTATGTGCGCACTGAAGGCCGCCGAGGAGGCGCTACCCCAGGCGGAAGAGCAAGCCGCGCAGGCCGCCCGCCAGATCAAGGCCGATGCGCGAGCCCGTGTCGAGCGCGCCCGTGTCGAGCTGCACCGTGCCATTGTCGCGGAGCACCGGGCCGGCGCGCGGCAGGTGGATCTCGTCAAGCGGACCGGCTACAGCCGCGAACGGGTCCGCCAGATCTTACGAGCCGCCGGCATCGAGGCAGAGTGACCCCGGATCGAGTCGGATGGACCAGGGGAGTGCTCTATTGGACGTGTTTGCTTGCTACCGGCCGACAGTGCGCCAATGGCTGTCCAATAGGGACGACTGATAGCTCCGACCGAGCGAATCCCTGATACTCACTACGTGATCAGCAACGACACTCGCGTCCCTTGGTCGCCGCGCGCGCCCCACCCGGCAGACAGTTCGACGCTGCCGCTCTACATGGTCCTCTTCTTTCTCCTGGGCATCTTCGGCTTCGCGAGCCATGGACTGAGCGACGGCGAGGGAGCACTCGTTCTCGCGAGCATCATCTCGGCAGTGTTCTTCGCCTGCTTCCTGATCCTCTTCGCGGTCTATTGGATCGGATACCTGCTCAAGGGACACGCCATCTGGCAGGCCGAGCGCCAGGCCGGGTCCGATGGGCAGTCCACGGGTCAACAACCGCAGGACTGAGCGCGTCGGCTCGAGCCGACGCGCCATCCTCCACTCAACCTCGGAGGCCGCCCGTGGCGTCTCACTCTGCGTCCGCAGTGAGACGCGAGGTGGACGCGACCTGGGGGTGGCGTGAGTCGGCACGAGGACGACGAAGAGTTTCGGCTGTTCGTCCAACGACAGTGGGGATCGCTGCTCCGAACGGCCTACCTGCTGACCGGAGACCGGGGCACAGCCGAGGACCTGACGCAGTCGGCGTTGGAGAAGACCCATCGGCGTTGGGGTCGGGTGCTGTGTAGGGACGCGCCCGAGGTCTACGTACGCCGGGCGATGGTGAACACGGCGATCTCCTGGCGGCGTCGACGGCGGCCGTTGGAGGTGCCGCTGCTGACCGGGGACAGCCAGCCGACGCATGACGCGTACGTGCAGGTGGAGCAGCGGCAGCTACTCCTCGCCGCGTTGCGGCGATTACCGCCCAGGACGCAGGCGGTGCTGGTGCTGCGCTACTTCGGGGATCTCAGCGAGGCGGACACCGCAAAGGTTCTCGGCTGCTCGGTCGGCGCGGTAAAGAGCCAGGCGTCGCGCGGGTTGGCCCGGCTGCGGAGCGACTTCGCCGCCCCACCTGCCGCTCAGTCCCCGGTACGGCTCGAGGAGGAACTGGCATGACCGGAAGCTTCGCCAATTCGATGCTCGTTCCGGCGCTGCGGCAGGCCGCGCACGGCGTCGACGTACCCGAGGACCCCTGGCCCGGGTTCGCCGGCCGTGAGCGACGGCACCAGCGGACGCGGCTGGTTCGCACGGCGTTGGCCGCCGCGGTCGGGGTCGCGCTCGTCGGGGTCCAGACCAACGTGGTGCCGTTGCCCGGATGGGCACCGGGCATCGCGGTCGCCGCCACTCCGACGGCCCTGCTCGACGCGCCACCGCGGGGCGCGCTGGCCGGGGACCGGGCCTGGCTGGACACGCTCCGAGCGCAGATCAGTGCGAATTCGCCGGTGCGAATCGACGCGCCGGTGGGTGCCTGGAAGGTCGGCGACCGTGACCGGATCCGGCTGATCTACGGCAGTGACCAGCCGGGACACCGGGTCGCCCTGGTCGCGGTGCCGCTGCGGTTCGGCCTGCTGACCAGGGAGGCACTTGTCTGGTACGTGGGTCCGGCCGGAGCCGGTGCCCAGCAGATGCGGTACGGCGGCCACAGCGAGGGTGACGACGACCCGGTCATGACGCTGATGCAGGTCTACCCCGACCGGGCCGGGTTCGCGGTCGCGGTCGGTCCGCCCGAATCCACTGTGACGATCAGTGGCGAACCCCGATACACGTCGAAGGGGACTGTGGAGTACCAGGACATCGCCAGGGCGGACGGCGGCGGGGTCGGGCTCGCCGTGCTGCCACCCGAACCCCTGCCACACGAACCCGTCGTCCGGGTCAGCCGCGGCGACCGGGTGTTCTTCCAGGGCGGTCTGGGCGGCGGCCCGTACGCCGGGCTCGACCCGACCGGGCCGGAGATGGACGCCCTGCTCACCGGCGCACGCCGACCCGCCAGAGGGACGCCGCTCGGCGACGCCAACCTCCGTAACTTCGTCCACACGGCACTCCAGGACAGCCACCTCCCGGCCGTCGGCACGACGGTACGGGTGCGGTGGTCGGGCAGCGAGCACGGCCAGGCCGCCGCGCTGCTCACCGTGCAGCCGGCCGGCGGTGGAGTGATCGCGTACGCCATGCACGGCGACGATCGGACCGGCTGGTGGACCGACCTGCGGCTGCTGTTGCCGGCCGAGGGCGCCGACCAGCGACCGATCGGCTGGCGGGTCCGGACCGAGGACGGCGCCCGGCCCCCCACGGGCGAGGTGCGGTTGATCGCCCCACCGGACGCGACCCGAGTCACGGTGACCGTCGGAGGCGCACCCCCGGCCACTGTCGCCCTCGACGCGTCGAACTCCGGCACCACCCGGGTACCAGCGGACCGGGCGGCCACTCTCACCGCGTACTCCAGAAATGGTGGTGTCCTAGGGACCACCCCGCTGCCGCCGGTGGAAACGGACCACGACGCGGGGGGTCTGCCGGGCGACAGCCCGGCCACCCGGGTGACACCCTGACGCAGCGACGAGCGGGCCGAGCCGTCCCCGGACGGCTCGGCCCGCGCCGCGCATCGCCGCCGACGTTCCCCGGGCGGTGGAGATCGCCGACGGGGAAGAAGACGCGGGTACGTGGACGGCGCTGATGCTGGTCCACCTGGTCGAGCACACGCAGCCGGTCTGAGAGGGCGGTCCGCAGTAACTTGATCTGATCTATGCGTTGCGTCTGGTTGGTGGCTTTCCGATAGGTTCGCTATGGATAGCGACAGGTCGATGGG
>NZ_JBEXGE010000036.1:0-77201 GCF_040607155.1 Micromonospora sp. NPDC005324
GTGGGCGCACCCCCCACCCCGGCCCCCCCGGGCCCCTAGTAATAGAACCCCCAACACCCCGCCGCCCCCCGGCCCGGGGCGGCCCGCGCCGCCCCCCCCCCCCGGCCCTGCCACGCCCTGCCCGTCCACCCCCTCCCACAAGGAGCTCCGCATGAGTAGACGCGCCATCAGCACGCTCGCCGCCGCCATCGTCACCGGACTCACTCTCGCCGCCGGTGCGGCGACGGTGGCCTCGACTCCGGCCAAGGCCGCACCGTTGGGCAAGGTCCTGGTCTTCTCGAAGACCGCCGGCTTCCGGCACTCCTCCATCCCGAACGGCATCGCCGCCATCCAGCAGCTCGGCGCGGCGAACGGCTTCACCGTCACCGCCACCGAGGACGCGGCGACCTTCACCACTGCCAACCTCGCCCAGTACCAGGCAGTGGTCTTCCTCAGCACCACCGGCGACGTGCTCAACGCCGGTCAGCAGAGCGCCTTCGAGGCGTACGTGGCCGCCGGCGGCGGCTTCGTCGGAGTGCACGCCGCCGCCGACACCGAGTACGACTGGCAGTGGTACGGCGGGCTGGTCGGCGGGTACTTCGCCTCGCACCCGGCCACCCAGCAGGCGACAGTGCGGGTCGAGGACCGGGCCAATGCCTCGACCGCGCACCTGCCGTCGACCTGGACCCGCACCGACGAGTGGTACAACTACCGGGCCAACCCCCGTTCGGCGGTCAAGGTGCTGTCCAGCCTCGACGAGTCGTCGTACACCGGTGGGTCGATGGGTGGTGACCACCCCATCACCTGGTGCCACAGCTACGGCGGCGGACGCTCCTGGTACACCGGCCTCGGCCACACCGAGCAGAGCTACACCGACCCGAACTTCACCCGCATGCTGCTGGGCGGCATCCAGGTGGCGGCCGGGGCGGTGGCGGCCGACTGCCGGCCGGAGCCCGGCTACACCCCGCTGTTCGACGGCACCCAGGCCAGCCTCGGGCAGTGGCGGCAGGCGGGGCCGGGCGGGTTCACACTGGCCGACGGCACCCTCACGTCGAACGGTGGCATGGGGTTGCTCTGGTACCCGGTGCGCACCTTCGCCAACTACTCGCTCAAGGTCGACTGGATGATGCCGGGCGACGACAACGGTGGGGTCTTCATCGGCTTCCCGGATCCGCAGGGCGACCCGTGGGGCCCGGTCGCCGCCGGTCACGAGATCCAGATCGACGCCACCGACGGCGACCCGACGCGCACCACCGGCAGCGTCTACAGCTTCCAGGCTCCCAACCAGGCCGCCCGCGCGGCGGCGCTCAACCCACCCGGCTCCTGGAACACCTACGAGATCGGCGTGCACGGCCAGCGGGTCGAGATCTGGCTCAACGGCGTAAAGATCAACGACTACGTCAGCAGCCGGGCGATCGCCAACGGCTACATCGGGTTGCAGAACGACGGCGCCGGAATGGACATCAACTACCGCAACGTTCGGATCAAGACCGACGGCCCGAGTGAGCCGCCCGCCACCGACCTGGCCCAGGGCCGGCCGGTGACGGCGTCCAGCGTGGAGCCGGGCAGCGCGCACGCGGCGGCCAACGCCGTGGACGGCAACACGACCACCCGCTGGGGCAGCGCGTACGCCGACCCGCAGTGGATCACCGTCGACCTGGGGGCCACGTACGCGATCAACCGGGTGCGGCTGGCCTGGGAGACGGCCCACGCGCGGGCGTACCAGGTCCAGGTGTCACCGGACAACGTCAGCTGGTCGCCGGTGCACACCACGACCACCGGAGACGGCGGCGTCGACGACCTCGCGGTCACCGGCACCGGCCGTTACCTGCGGGTGTACGGCACCCAACGCGCCACCCAGTGGGGTTACTCGCTGTGGGACCTCAACGTCTACGGCACCACCGCCGGTGGCACCCTGCTCTCCCGGGGCAAGCCGGTCATTGCGTCCAGCGTGGAGCCGGGCAGCGCGCACGCGGCGGCCAACGCCGTGGACGGCAACACGACCACCCGCTGGGGCAGCGCGTACGCGGACCCGCAGTGGATCTCGGTGGACCTCGGCGCGTCCCGCACCCTCGACCGGGTCCGGCTGACCTGGGAGGCGGCGTACGCGCGGGCGTACCAGATCCAGGTCTCCCCCGACAACGTCACCTGGTCGACGGTGCACACCACGACCACCGGCGACGGTGGTGTGGACGACATCGCCCTCTCGGCCACCGGTCGCTACCTGCGCGTCCAGGGCACCCAGCGGGCCCTGCCCGCGTACGGCTACTCGCTGTGGGAGTTGGAGGTGCACGGCCGCTGACCGCCGGCCGGATCACGCCCTAGCGAAGTTGCGTGATCCTGGCGCGGGTGTTGGCTGGGGCTTCGGGGTGTCCGCGCTCGACGTCGGCCCGCACGTCGGCGACGGTCTTCCCGGCCAACTCGCGCCGCCAGGCCAGGTCGGCGCCGCGCATGGCCTGGGCGAACGCGCAGGACTGTCGATAGTCGACGCCTGCGTGTTCGCCCGGGCCCTTGCGGAGGATCCGGTCGCACTGGAACAGCTCCTCCGGACCCTCGATCGCGGCCACGATGTCCAGCAGGGAGACCTCCGCCGGGGGGCGGGCCAGTTGAAAGCCGCCGCGCGGCCCCGAGGTCGACGTGAGGATCCCGGCCCGGGCCAGGGCCTGGAGCTGCTTGTTCAGGTACGCCGGCGGCAGCTCGTAGAAGGCGGCGAGGGTGCTGGTCGGCACCGGGGCGTCCAGCCAGCTCAGGTTGAGGCACGTGTGGAGGGCCCATTCGACGCCCTGACTCATCCGCATGATCCTGGACTCTACATGTCCAGGATTTGTGACGCGTGTCATGATCGCTGGCGTCGATCGATTCTGGACAATTAATGTCTAGGAATCGATGAACGACGAAGGAGCCGACAATGACTTTGGTACGCGCAGCCCAGGCCGAGGTTCTCGACAGCGACCCGGCCAGCGTGATCACGCTGCTCCTCGACCCCGAGCACACCGGCGGCGCCCTGACCAGCAACCGCACACTGCTCAAGCACGGCACCGACGGCGCGCCGCCACACCTGCACACCCACTCCGGTGAGCTGTTCTTCGTGCTCGACGGCGCCCTCGAGATGCTCGTCGACGACGAGGTGCACACCCTGCACAAGGGAGACGCGCTCTTCGTCCCCCCGAACACTTCGCACGCCTTCGCCCCCGCCGACGGACAGGACGCCGACTTCCTCGTCGTGATCACCCCGGGCAAGCCCCGGTTCGACTACTACCGACTGCTCGACAAGGTGCACCAGGGCGAAGCCACCTGGCAGGAGGTCGGCGAAACCCAGGACCACTACGACAACCACTACGTGGACAGCCCGTTGTGGGCCGGCCGACGAGGCTGACCGGCGCGACCTGTTCGTGCGGAAGTTGCCCCGTCGGCGCGGGTGATCCACACCGACGGGGCAACGAGTGTCGCGGGGCGTTACCTCTTGGCGATCCTGATCGTCGCTGTGCGGTAGTTGTTGCGCTTGTCGATCTTCGTCGGGTCGTAGTTCTTCTCGATGTTGCCGGCGCTGTCGACCGAGAACCAGTTGAACGTCGTCGTCTCCGTCACGTGAAACACCTGCCCCGGCTCACGGAACTCGGTCGCCGTGTAGCGGGGCGAATCGAGCGTGGGCCGGCTGCCGTCGGTCGTGTAGTAGATGGTGGCCGGCTCACTGGTCTCGAAGCGCACGTCGACAGGCCGGGAGTAGCGGCCCGCGCCCGGAACAAGTTGGGACGTCGGGTTCTTCCTGTCCCTGCCCCAGTCGGCCGCGACCCGGAACATCTCCATGATCCCGTTGGCGTACTCCATCGTCTCGGCGTGGCCACTGACGAGCTCGGGGTTCCCGTCCCACTCCGGCTGGAACGAGCCGCCCTGCCAGTCGCCGGTGGCCGGGTTGTAGACCGAGCCGCCGACCTCCCAGCCGAACGCGTAGATCCCGTAGGTGTGGTACAGGTCCTCCCGTACGTTGCCCGCGGAGGAATAGAGGACGTCGGACGAGCCACCGACGTTCTCCGGCGTGACGACGGTTTCCCGGTGCGCCTTGACCTGCGACAGGATCCGGGCGGCGGACTGCCAGTAGAACGCCTCGTCACCCAGCGGCGGACGCGGCGTCGTGATCCGGCCGTCCGCGATGTAGGCGCCGGGCTGCCAGAAGAGCTGACCGCCGTTGGAGTGCACCGACATCATGAACTTGATGTTCTTGTACTTCTCGACCAGCCAGATGATGTTCTTCGCCTCGGGCTCGGACAGCTCCTCCGGGCCCTGGTAGGTGTCGCTCACGCAACTGGTCGACGCGCCCGCGTAGCCGTCGTGCCCCGACCCGACCCGGTAGTTCCGGTTCAGGTCCACGCCCCACGAGTTGCGTCGACCCGGATCGGCGTTCGCGTCCGGGCAGTGGTTGGTCAGGTTCCGGCGCTGGGAGGCGAAGTTGTAGAAGCTGTAGTTCGCCCCGTCGGGGTTGTTCGACAGGATGAAGAAGACGTCGGTGTTCTCGACGATCTTCTTCGTCTCCCGGTCGGACCGGTAGTTGTGCACCAGACGTTCGGCCGACTCCAAGCTCGTCGTCGCCGGCACCCACTCCCGGGCGTGGTCCTGCGCCTGAATGAGGACACCAGGCTTCTTACCGTCACGGTGCTTGCCGATCCGCAGGACCGGAATCGTGGCGGGGCCGCGCGGCACCTCCCCCGCCGGCGCGCCCACCCGCTTCTGGTCGAGGAAGTCGGTCAGCGCGACCGGCCCGGCCGTCGGCGCGACGATTCCGGTGCCCTCGTTGGTGCGGTACGGGTGCGCCCGGTCGATGAGGCCCGCAGAGTGGGTCCGCAGCGCCTCGGCCACCTCGGCAGCCGTGCTCGTCGGCGCACCTGAGGCGTCCGTGGCGAGCAGGACACGGATCGCCTTGCCGGTCACCTCCACCGCCAGCGGGAGAACCGGGTCAGGCCGGACCACGAAGTCCACAGTGACGTCGTTGCCGCCCTGGTGACCCCATGCCGCCGAGGTGACGACGACCGCCGCCTGCCCCGTGCCGCCGATCTGGGCCTGCGCCTTGCGTTGGTACCCGTTCGTCTGGTTCGGCAGGTAGACGATCTCGGCGATGTCCGGGTACTGACGGGCGATCTCCTTGGCACGGCTGTAGAGCTGCTGCGGGTGCCGGTAGCCGTCCACGAAGTCCGACTTGTAGGACGGGTTCTCCGTCAGTGGCGGTGGGGCGTCCTCCAGCCAGTTGGAGACGACGCCGGTCGCGACGCCGCCGGTGGAACTCGTCAGCTTGATCTTGTCGGGGCGTACGTCGAGCTTGAAGAGGTTTCGGTGGAACATGTACTGCCCGGAGTCGACGAACCGGCTCATCGTCCGGGCGAAGCCGAACGGCGTGCCCTTCCCCGAGTCGTTCTCCAGCTGCATCCCGACGATCGGGTCCGCCTGCTGCCCCTCGGTGGTCCGCGCCTCGACGTAGAGGAAGCCCTGACCCTTTGTGGTGAACCAGTCGGCGCGGACGACGCGTACCGTCGCGTCGTGGTTCGCCGGCTGGGCCGCCCGCGCGCTGGCCGCGCCGATGCCAAGGCCGCCGTCGGCCTCGTCGCTCCAGGCGAAGCCCGCGTCGTCGCCGAGCACCTCGACGCCCATCGCCGTGAGTTCGGTGACCTGCTCGGCGCTCACCACCGCTTCGCCCTCGATGCCGTTCGGCACGCGCCGGAGGCCGTGTTCGAGGTCGAAGCCGGCCGCGGCCACCTTGTCCAGCATGTCGGCGCCGGTCAGCCTGATGTGTACGAGACGTACCTGCTGGGGTTGGTCGGCGGCGGCTGATGGCCCCGTGGGATCCGCGCCCGCAGGGCCGGTCGTCACGAGGATGCCGCCCACCAAAGTGGACAGCGTGAGCAGCGCGATGCGCCGTTGTGATCGCCGCATTCCCCCTCCTTCTGCCTACGACGGGTGATTGCCGGCGGACCGGTCCGGTGAGCGTATGTGCGTTCGCAGCTCCAGTGGTTCACGTCGATCGAATTTGAGCATTCCTTGAGGCGACCGTCCCCGGCGCCCGGCGCCGCCGCGTCAGTACCCGGGCTGCCCGTCCCCCGGTGGGGGGAACGCTTCCCCTTCTGTCGGGGAGGAGAATTGATCCGCGGCCGGCGATCGTTGGTCCATGGCTGTCGTTGAAGTACCGACCCGCACCAGACCGTGGGCACTGGCGTGTGCCGTGTTCGTCGTCGCCGCGGTGGCTCAGCGGTTCTACTGGATCGCGGGTGGCCGGTGGGGGTACACCGCCTGCGATCGCACCGATCTGGTCGATCCGGCGGGCGGGTGCGGTGCGGACCAGGTCGTGGCGTTGCCGTTCTGGTCGGGATGGGGAGCGGTAGGAGTCGGCGTCGCCCTCGCGGTGGTGCTCGGGTGCACGGTCCGGTTGCCCGGCAGCCGGGCGACCACCGGCAGCTGGGCTGCGGCCGCGCTGCTCCTGGTGGCCGCGTTCCCGCTGCACCTGCTCTTCGAGATCCCGGCGGCGCTGGCGGGGCGGCCCTCGGACTGGCGTGACCTCGGAGCCCGACTCGTTCTGCTGGCCGGTGGCGTCCTGTTCGCCGGGCTCGCGAACGCATCAGGGCCCCGGCGTGCACCGGCCGCCGCCGGCTACCGGCCGGTGCCGCTGTGGACGCGCCGCTGGGCGTACGTCGCCGTCGCGTTGCCCGTGGTCGGTTGGGCCGTGCCCCACGCGCTGTGGGTGCTCGGCGTCCCGATCGGCATCTCGGAGCGGGAACTGAGCGACATCGAGCAGAACCTCTCCACGCCGACGGGGTTGGCGATCACGCTCGTCCCGCCGCTCGCCAGCCTGCTCGTTCTCGGGCTGGTACAGCGGTGGGGTCAGCAGTTTCCGCGCTGGGTGCCGGGACTACACGGTCGACAGGTCCCCCGACGGCTGGCGGTGATTCCAGCCGGCGTGGTGGCGCTCACGCTGGTCACCTACGGCGTGCTGAGCATCGCGGTGCTCGTCGGCCGACTGCGCACAGGAGATACACGCTGGTCCGACGTGTGGGACGGATGGGCGGTCACCGCCACGCTGCTGGTGTTCCTCGGCTGGGGAGTGTCGTTGGCCGTCACCACCGCCGGCTACGCCCTCGCCACCTCAGCCGCCGCCTCCATGACCGACCTCCCCGGATCGGAGAACACCCTTGAGCCCCGCTGACGCTGCCCGCGTCGCAACCGCCGCCCCGCCGCCTTGGGCGATCTGGGCCGCCTACGCCGTCCCGCTCTGCGTCCTGCCGTCCGCGCTCTGGCGACTGTCGTTGGTGTTCACCGACGATGGCACCACGCACTGGTACATGGTCATCCTGTCCGCGCTGTCGATGGGACTGGCCCTGTTGACACTCGGGCTGGTGCACCGGTGGGGACAGCGAGTTCCGCACTGGGTACCCGGCGTCGGAGGCCGTCTCATCCCGGCGCGTCCGGTCGTGCGAGTGGCGCTGACCGGCGGTTGGTTGCTCGTCGCCATCTGCGCGTACTTCCTTGTCAACCAGAGGTTCCACCTCGTGCAGAGCGGATGGGTGGGAATCGGCGGCGACGAACCGGTGCACCCGCCTCCTGGTTGGGAGGTGTTCCGTTACTACGCCCCGATTCTCGCCTGGGGGCCGCTCGTCATAGCCGTGGCCGCCGACTACCGCCGCCGCGCAGCCAATTGTCGAAGACTGGAGAAGCCATGAGAATCCGCAGGTTGCTTGTCGCCATGCTCGCCGGGGTCGTGACGGTAGTCGGTGCCCCGATGTCGGCGCAGGCCGACGACCAGGACCCACCCGAGGTGACGTGCGTCAGCGTGGTGGGCGACACCGCACTGGTAACCGCTGTCGTTCCGGAGGGCGGCAGCCCAATGGTCAACCACGTCTTCGTCATCAAGATCATTTAGGGTGGTCCGGGTCGAGCCGACCAGATCGAGACGCTCCAGGCCGGCGGCGATCCGGCGCGACCCGCCAAGCGGTACTGCATCGACACCGCCCCGTACAACGTCTCCCGCTACCCGGTCCGACCCGGCGGCTACGCGTTCGGGTCGTGACGTTCCACAGCGATATCGCACCTGCGGGAGCGGGACGTCCGGTCCTATCCTTGCGCGGTGTCGTACGCCGATCTCACATTCGCGCAGTGGAACAACCTCTCCGACGGTGCCGCGCGCCGCCTCGCCGAGGAGATCGCCGGTCGGCACGGTCCGACCGTGCCGGTCATCCTTCAGGACACGGTGTACGCGGGGAGGATGCTGTGGATATCGCACCCTCTGTTTGAAGCCCAGCGGAGCTTCATTCCATTCAGAACGTGGCGATCGGGTTGACCGGGCTGCCGGAGGTGCCGGCGAAGCGGACCGGCGCGACCGCCAGCTGGAAGTCCCACTGGCCGAGCTCGGCATCCGTCGTCGCGCAGGCCTCCAGGTCGCAGTTGTCGAGCATCCACAGACCCATCGCGACGAGGCTCACGGCGTGGACCGGCATCAACACGTCGTACCCCGACGGCTGAACGTCCTGTGGGGTGTCAGCGCCGATCAGCGCCACCCCCCGTTCGTGCAGCCAGGGCAGGCAGGACGCGTGCCAGCCGGCCTGGGTGAAACCGCTGGCCGGCCCGTTCTCGTGCCGGAAGCGCCCATAGCCGGTCCGCAGGAGTACCGCGTCGCCGGGTCGCACCTGCACACTGTGGCGGCGCTCGGCCTCCTCGAGATCGTCGGGAGACACCCCCTGCCCCGGCTCCAACCACGACACTCCTCGGGCCGCCGCGACGTCGAGCAGGACACCACGCGTGACGATCCCGTTCGCGGCCGCCGTGACGGCCGCCCACGCCGAGCCCGTTTCGGCGTCGACCAACAAGTGTGACCGCCCGTTGTACATCGTGCCGTCCCAGTAGATGTGGCACGGCGAGTCGAGGTGGGTGAGGGTGTTGCCGTGGAACGAGATGCCGAGCCGCTCGGACGAGAAGCCCCAGCGCCGGTCGGCGTGGAAGGCGGGCGGCATGTTCTCCGCGCCCGGCATTTCGGCGGTGCACGGGCACGTCGTCGTCGACCGCTCCATGTCTGCCGGTACGGAGACCTCCCATGCGCAGGACACGCTCCTGCCGTGCCGCACGGCCCGCGCCGCCGCCAGCCGGACGTCGTCGCTGATGTGGTTCAGTGTGCCGAGTTCGTCGTCGTCGCCCCACCGTCCCCAGTTGGACAGCGTGTCGAAGTACCCGAGCACCTCGTCCTCGGTCGGCATCGGTCGTCCTGCCGTCATGTCAGCATCGACTCCTCTGGTCCCGCGGCTGCGAGGCACCGCAGGTCAGGGTAGCCCGCCGCTTGATCGACGAACGATCTCGCCGGCCTTCTCCCGCCCGGCGAGGGTCTGCTCCTCGGCAGCGCCGCACAGTCGACGGAGAAGATGAACGGCAACGGACTGGCTCCGGCGGTCGGCCAGTCGGTGCCCACCGGCAGTCGGGGCAACCCACCGAACTGCCCTGATCAGAGGCCCTGCCCCACCTCGATCAGATATCCATCCGGGTCGCGCAGGTAGCAGCGGATCTCCGTTCCGTGGTCCTTCGGCTCGGTGAGGAAGTCCGCACCCCGAGACGTCCACTCCTCGTAGAGCTTTCGAATGTCCCGGACCCGGACGTTCATGGCGCAGCTCAGGGTGTTGGAGTCGGCCGGCGCCTTGGCCTGCACCGTCGGCTTGTCGTCCGTCGGACCGCCCTCGACGTTGATGATGATGTAGCTGTTGAAGAATTTCATGATCAGCGGGCTGCTCTCGTGGACGCAGGTCGCCCCGAACACCCGCTCGTAGTACTCCCGTGATCGCGCCAGATCGCGAACGATCAGCAATGTTGCGAGGAACATGCCGTCCTCGGGCTCGAAGTAGTCGGGTGCCGGGTTGGCCAACGCCATGACCGTCCTCCTGTCGTCGCCCGTCCAACGCCGGAAACTCGCGCGGCGTCGTATCCCCCGCATCTGCTGACGAAAACGCCACAGCGACGGGTGATGTCCCGACTGACCCAACAGGTGCCGACCCGCCAGAGGGATGGCATATCGCTCTGGCGAGGGAGGCCGGTGCCCGTGCCCGATGAGATGGTCAGGCCATGACCGGTGGCGGCACAGCGGACGAGGTCGTCGGTAATGGCGGCGGTGGCCAAGCGGGGTGAGGTGACGATGACGAAGCATGCTGTCCGGGTGGCCCGGATGTTCGACGGCGAACGGCTCGTGGACGGCGGGGTGCTGATCCTGCTCGACGAAGGGCGCATCGCCGACGTGCACCAGGGCAAAGCCCCGGCGCCGGAAGGCTGGCCGGTGCGCGAGGAGCCGAACGGCACCCTGCTCCCCGGCTTGGTCGACGCGCACGTGCACCTGTGCGCCGACGCCGGGCCCGACGCGCTCGGCCGGCTCGCCGACCGTCAGGAGTCGGACCACGACGCAATCGTCGAGGCATCGCTACGTAGGCACCTGGCGGCCGGCGTCACGACGGTCCGGGACCTGGGTGACCGGCGTGACGCGGTGCTGCGGTGGCGGGATCGGCGGGTGCGGAGCGACCTACCGACGGTGGTGGGGTCGGGCGCACCGCTCACCAGCGTCGGCGGGCACTGCTGGTCGTTGGGGGGTGAGGCGAGCGGTGTCGACGGGGTTCGCGAGGCCGTACGTCTGCGAAAGGCGGCCGGGGCCAACCTGGTGAAGGTCATGGCCAGCGGCGGGGTGTTCACCCCGGGCACCGACACCGCGAGGCCGCAGTTCACCGACGAGGAGCTGACCGCCGCACTGACGCAGGCCCACGATCTGGGTCTGCCGGTGACCGCGCACGCGCACGCGCTCAGCGCGGTCGAACAGGCATTGCGCGTCGGTGTGGACGGCATCGAGCACTGCACCTGCGTGACCGCGGCCGGCGCCCGTGTTCCCGCTGAGCTCGCGGACCGGCTGGCCGCGTCGGGGGTGGCGGTCTGTGCCACGCTCGGCATCGACCCGGCAGTGGTCACACCACCGGAGGTGGCGGAGATGGCGGCGCGGGCCGGGCTCAGCGAGGCCGCGCTGCGCGACGGCGTGACCACCCTGCATCGGGCCGGGGTCCGACTGGTGGCCGGTTCGGACGCGGGCCTCGGCCCCGCGAAGCCGCACGGGATCCTGCCCGAGACGCTCGTCGAGTACGTGGCCTGCGGTCTTCCCGCCACCGCCGCCCTCGCCGCGGCGACCTCGATCGGCGCCGACGTGTGTGGCCTGGGGCGACGCAAGGGCCGCGTCCACCGCGGGTTGGACGCCGATCTGCTGATCGTGGACGGCGACCCGACGAGCGACATCACTGTGCTGCGCCGCCCGCTCGCCGTGTACCTCGCCGGTGACCTCGTGAGATGAGGGTGTCGCCGGGTCAGGACGAGCGGAGATGCTGGCGGAACCAGGCTCGGTCGGGGTTCACGACGGCCTGATCGCCGAGCACGACGGTGGGCACTGTCTCTGTTCCTGCCAGGTCGGCGGCCATCACACCTTGACATGTATCGATGTTAACGCCAACATGAACTCCGCCACCTGGTAGCAACGCCACCGTCACATTCCCAGCCCATCGCGTCTCCACCCCGGTCCTGCCCGACGTCGCCGCGCGGCGTCGACCGGACCGGCTGCGGCATCGCCGCGGCGCTACAGGTGCTGGTCAACGGCCGTTCCCACTCTCGCGGAGGACACATGCCGCTGCCATTCCCTCGAACCGACCCGAACACCCGTCGGGCCGTCCGCCGGGGGCCTGCCGGCCACTGTGTCCCTCCGCGTCTGCGGTCGACGCTGGCCGCGGTGCTGGTGGTCCTCGCCGTGTCGGCCGGCCTGCCCATGGCGACACCGGCGCACGCCGCGCCGGCCGTCACCTACACCAACCCGTTGGTGAACCAGCGGGCCGACCCGCACATCTTCCGGCACACCGACGGCTACTACTACCTGACCGCGACGGTGCCGCAGTACGACCGGATCGTGCTGCGCCGGGCGACCACCCTGCAAGGGTTGGCGACGGCCGCGGAGACGACGATCTGGAGCCGCCACACCAGCGGAGAGATGGGCGCCCACATCTGGGCACCGGAGATCCACTTCATCAACAACAGGTGGTACGTCTACTTCGCCGCGGGCCGGACCGACGACGTGTGGCGGATCCGGATGTACGTGTTGGAGAACGCCAACGCCAATCCGCTGACCGGTTCGTGGACCGAACGCGGCCGGATCACCACCCCCTGGGACACCTTCAGCCTGGACGCGTCGACCTTCGTCGCCAACGGGGTGCGCTATCTGACCTGGGCCCAGCAGGAACCGGCGATGGGAAACAACTCCAACGTCTACCTCGCCCGGATGGGTGCCAACCCGTGGCAGATCACCGGCACCGTGACTCGGCTCGTCGTGCCGACGTACGACTGGGAGACCCGCGGCTACCGGGTTGCCGAGGGACCGGCGGCGATCCAACGAAACGACCGGATCTTCCTGACCTACTCGGCCAGCGCCACGGACGCCAACTACTGCCTCGGGATGCTGAGCGCCTCCGCCAGCGCTAACCTGCTCGACGCCGCCGCCTGGAGCAAGAGCCCCAGCCCGGTGTTCGCCAGCAACGCGGCCACCAGCCAGTACGGCCCCGGCCACAACTCGTTCACCGTCTCCGAGGACGGGCAGAGCGACATTCTCGTCTACCACGACCGGAACTACCGCGACATCACCGGCGATCCGCTCAACGACCCGAACCGACGCACCCGGCTACAGAAGGTGTACTGGAACGCCGACGGCACCCCGAACTTCGGCATCCCGGTGCCGGACGGGGCCACACCGGTGCGGCTGCGGTCACATGACCAGGCCAGCAGCTACATCCGGCACTACGACTACCGGGCCCGGATCGAGCCGAACGTCACCAACCTGGCCGACTCCCAGTTCCGCATCGTCACCGGCCTCGCCGGCGGCGGTTCGGTGTCGCTGGAGTCGACCAACTTCCCCGGTTACTACCTACGCCACCGGGGCTACGCCCTGTACGTGGAGACGAACGACGGCTCGGCGCTGTTCGGCGGCGACGCGAGCTTCCGTCGTCAAGCCGGCCTCGCCGACAGCGCCGGGATCTCGCTGGAGTCGCAGAACTTCCCGGGCCGCCACGTGCGCCACCGCGACGGACTGCTCTACATCGAGGCGGTCAGTTCGAGTGCCGAACGCGCCTCGGCCACCTTCCACCTGGAGTAGGAGGAGCGATGCCCTTCACCAGCACGAGAAGGCCGTCCGGCGGCGGCTCGATCCGCCGCGGCCGGCGTACGGGCATGGTGTTCGCCATGATCACCACGCTGGTCGGCGCGGCCGGTGCCGCTCTGGTCGGCGCTCCGCCGGCAGCGGCGGCGAGCATCGACACCAACGCCTACTACGTCCTGGTCAACCGGAACAGCGGCAAGGCCCCCGACGTCCGGGACACCTCGACGGCGGACGGCGCCATGATCCAGCAGTGGTCCCGTAACGACGGCGCGTGGCAGCAGTTCCAGTTCGTCTCCTCCGGCGGCGGCTACCACCGCCTCAAGGCCCGGCACAGCGGCAAGGTTCTCGACCTCTGGGAGTGGAACACCGCCGACGGCGCCGAGTACCGCCAGTGGTCCGACCTCAACGGGGCCAACCAGCAGTTCCAGGTCCTCGACTCCGACGGCGGTTACGTCCGGCTGATCAACCGCCACTCGGCCAAGGCGCTTGAGGTCTGGGAGCGGTCCACCGCCGACGGGGGCCGGATCAGTCAGTACGCCGACCTCAACGGCCCGAACCAGCAGTGGCAACTGGTTGCCGTAGGTGGTGGCAGCACGCCACCGGCCACCGGCTGTGGCAGCGGATCGAGCAACGCCGAGGCCGTACTGACCGGGAGCACCTGGACGGCCCGCAATGGCGCGTCGACGGTCTACTCGGGTTCGGACATGCTATCGGCGATGCAGGCGGCGGTCAACTCGCTCCCGGCTGGTCGTACGTCGAAGCAGCGGGTGGTGGTTCGCGGTTCCGGCTCGATGAACGCAGGCTCGCGGTTGTCGCTGCCGTCGTACACGACCCTGGCGGTGTGCGGCTCGATCAATGTGACCGGGTCGGGCTCGGGCGACCAGGCACCGGTGTACTCGCGGGGAACCACTGACGTCGAGGTGCAGAACCTCACGCTGACCGGCTCGCCGTTGTACGGGATCTTCATGCGCAACGTGAACAACCTGACTCTCGGGCAGATCGACATGCGGCTCTCCGCCGGTCTGGGCGTCCGCATCGACAACCACGGTGGAGACCGAGCGGTCAAGGTGCGCAACATCCGCATCGACAACGTGTACGTGTCGGGGACCGGAACCCACGGGGTGGAGACGTACGGCGTGGACGGTCTGACGATCGGCACGGTCACGGCCCGGAACACCCGGGACTCCGGCCTGCTGCTCAATGACACGATCAACGCCACGGTGGGCACTGTCGACGCGCAGGGCGCCGGGGCCGGAACCGGGTACGCGGCGTTCCGGATGGCCAACCGCAACGGCCGGGTGGGCAACTCGTACCCGACCAACATCCGGGTCGGGACCGTGCTCGCGTCCGGCGGTGGTCGGGGGATCTTCTGCGTGTCCGAGTCCGGTGGCGCGGTCATCGACCGGGTGACGATCTCGAACACGGGAAACAACGCGATCCTGGTGGAGAACTGCTTCAACGTCGTCATCGCCGGGGTGTCCGGGACGGTGACCGGCGGTGGTGAGGTGCGGATCGCGGCCCGGAGCGAGTTCCCGATCTCCTCCGGCATCCGGTTCCAGAATCTGACCGTCAGCGGCACCAACATCACCCAGAGCCCCTGTGGTGGGGCGAACAACACGATCAGCAACGTCACGCGGGTGAACTCGACGCTGACGTGGTGTTGACCCGATGAGGAGCGGCCGCCCGGGTTCGGGCGGCCGCTCTGAGCCGGATCGTGGTGGGTGCACCGGCCCGGACCAGTCGCGGGGTTTCGGCGGCTGACGCTTGCGGGTAGCGATGGCCCATGAACCGGAATCTCGTCAAGGCTCTGCAGATCGCGTGGGAGCTGCCGGAGTTCCGCTCCGGCGTGCGACACGTCGTCGATCTCGAGGAGATCGCGGGGCTGCTGGCCACGCTGTCCGTTCCGGACCATGACCACGAAATGGAGCGCAGCCTGCTGAGCCTGCTGCGCTCCGCCCTGGAGACTGTCGAGATTCGGGAAGCGGTGTTACTGCTGCTCGAACAGGACGAGGTACGCAGGCCGCTCGTCGCGGCGGCGGTGGAGCCGCTGGCGGACCGGCCGGGTCAGGCTGCGGCCATCGCGTCCGCGGCCGAGGATCCGGTGGTGCGGCGTGAGGTGCGGGCGGTGCTGGCCAGCGCCAAGGTGCGCGAGCTGATCTGGCAGGCGATCGAGAACCAGCTGAGCGACGAACGGTTCGGTCTGATCCGCCGGGCGGCGGTGCTGTTCGTGCGGCACCCGAGCGTCCGGCGCCTCGCGTGGGCCCTGCGCCGGCACGGTGTGTTGCGCGAGCTACGCCGCAAGCAGTGATCCTCGCTTACCGATTTCATCGGCGCGGCACGCCGACGTGACCCCGGAAGGCAGATCACCGACGACGACGGGCCATCCACTGCCAGATGTGGGTGCCGTTGAGGCTCGGGTCGTTGCGGGCCACGTAGATCCAGGACCAGTGGCCGGGGAACTGGTAGCCGTTCCAGACGACGTGGTCGTACAGGCTGATCAGTGATCCCGGGATGAGGTCGTGGGCGTGGATGGTGTTGGTCTCGGGCGGCACCGTGTCGTCGTCGCGGGAGGTGACCAGCCAGGTCGGGGTCCTGATCTTCGCCAACTCGGCGTCGGTGATCAGTGGCGGGCCCTCCCCGCTGAGCGGCTCGACGACGCCGCAGATCGGCACCGACGCGGCGAATAGGTCGGGGTAGGTCGAGGTCATCTCAAGGGACATGTAGCCGCCGTTGCTGCAACCGACCACATGGATCCGGTCCGGGTCGACACGCTTGCGGCGTACGAGGTCCTGGATGATCTCGCGGATCAGCGGGGCGAACCGGGGGCCGTCCTCCATCCAGTAGGAGGTGCTCTGCGGAGCGACGACGTACGCGCCGGAGAAGATCCGCTGAGCCTGCGGGGTGGCGAAGCCGAGCGCTCCCCGGTTGGCCCGCAGCGTGGTCTCGTTGTCGTAGTAGTCGTCCGGCAGCGAGGCGCCCTCGCCGCCGCCGTGCAGCCAGACGATCAGTGGTCGCCGGCCGCCGTGCCGGGGCGAGTGGTCGGGCGAGTACAGCCGGTACTTCATACCCGAACCCGAGACGTGGTAGCTGAAGGCGTCCACCTCGGGGTTCGACAGCCCTGCCTGCACGAAGCGGCTGATGGTGACCGGTGAGCCGTGACGCCGGACGATCGGGGTGTTCTGGGTGATGGTGTAGACGAGGTCAAGCCGCACGTTGCGACCCCTGCTCAGGATGTAGCCGAGCGTGCCGCCGCCGGGTTGACCCTCGGCGTGGCTCAACTCCAGCACGACGTTCCCGTGCCGGTCGAGTCGGGTCGCGGTCACCGTGCGGTCCAGGTCGTACTCGCTGAAGATCTGATCGCCGGGAGCGATCGGGATTGGGCTGGTGGCCTTGGCGTGCACTGTGAACGTGCCGGGGGTCAGCCCGGCCGGATCGATCGGGCCCAGCCTGCGGGTGTCGAGGGTGACCGAGGTGACCTGCTCACCGCCGTCGAGCGTTCTCGCATCGAGGGTGAAGCTCACGCTGGTGGGATCGTGTCCACCGGCGTGAGCGGCGAGGCCGGGCAGGGCCAGGCCGATGGCGGCACCGGCCCCACCGGCCAGGACGGTGCGGCGAGTGGCAGACGTGGACATGCGGGCCCCCGTACCTTGCGACGCGACGTAGAAGAGCATCGATGGCATCTCAACGTAACGCCGCGGAGATCCGCTGGCAACCGGGGCCGGCCCGAGTGATCAGGGCGCCCCACGTCATCGGAGCTACGCGGAGGACGCCCTTGGCGACCCCGTTTCCGGCCGGGCCGACTGGCAGCGGGCACTGGACATCTTCACGGCCCTCGACCATCCGGACGCCACCGCCGTCCGCGCCAGACGCCAGCTCCGGGTTGAGAAGTCTGCTGGCCCCTCTCGCTCTCCTCGCACGTGACGGTGCGGCTGCCGTGCCGGTGGCACGGCAGCCACACCGGGGCGTCACCTGTTCTGCTTCTCCTGGCACGGCACGCAGAAGCGAGCGTGCGGAAGGATCTCGAGCCGCTCGGCCGGGATGCTCTGGCCGCACCTCTGGCAGGCACCGTAGGTGCCGTCGCTGATCCGGCTCAGCGCACCGGTGATCTGCTCGATGTTCTGGCGGGTGGCCAGCAGCAGCGCGGCCTGGTTGTGGGCCTCGCCGGGGTCGCCGGTGTCCGCGTTGAGCTCGGTCAGTTCTCGCAGCCGAGCCGTCTGGGTGGCGAAGTCGTCAGCCAGGGACGCTCGCAGGTCAGCCAGCCAACTCTGGTCGAGAGTACGACGATGATCGATGCTCATGGTGTGCCTTTCCAGGGGAGGGAATGGGTGGGAAAAACAAAAAGGGCCGAAGCTTGGATAGCTTCGCCCTGGCGATCGTTCTGGGTGTGCAACGACTCCGCAGGTGGGCCTCGGCCAGTTTGCGTCGGGCTCGACTTTGTGCGCGTGGACGTGGTGTGCGGCGCACGGACAACCGGCACCCGCATGTCGGCCTTGGGGCGTGTCGCCGTCGGCACGCGCACAGCACCGCCCACCGCCACCACGATGGCGGCGGGCGAGCGGAAGGTCACCTGCGGCATGCCCCCACCATAGAGCGGTGTTGCCCCAATGCAACGGTCGCGGTCGGACCTCACTGCGATCACGAACTGCCGCTTTCGCCGCAACAGGGCCGTTGCCGAACTCGATGGTCCCCCTCCGATATTGCAGCGAGGTCACCTTTTCGAGTCCTAGACTGCGGTGCGCGGCAGGGTCCTTACCCTGCCAACCGGGGGGAGAGAATGCCATGCAATCTCGTCCGACGCCGTCCGGGACTCCGTCGACAACGCAACAACCCGACAAAGCTCACGGTGGCGCCAACCGCGACATGCCGCCGGAACTGGGTTCGGACGCTGTCGGCATATTTGAAGGCCGGACGTTCATGTTGTCCAATCCGGCCGGAAACGTACCAGCGGACTCCATCGCTGGCCTGGTGCACGACGACACCCGCTACCTCAGCCGTTGGGAGCTGACCCTCGACGGGTTTGCTCCTCTCGTCCTCAGCGCCAACCCTGTCGATCCGTACTCGGCGGCATTCTTTCTCGCGAACCCTGAGGTCGACGGCCTGGCAGCGAATCGGATCGGCGTGCGCCGGGAACGATTCGTCGGCGACGGAATGAACGAGCGGATCACAATGCAGTATTTCGGCGCCGAGCCGGTCTGCGTGCGCCTGCGGTTGGATGTCGGCGCGGACTTCGCTGATCTCTTCGAGATCAAGGGGACGGGGCGGAGCAGGCTGACCGACATCCGGCGAGCCCACCGGTCGGACGGCTCTGCGCTTCGTTTCTCCTACCGGAACTCGCACTGGTCGGCCGTCACCACAGTCGAGGCCGAGCCGCGCGCCGATCGGGTTGAGGGCGACGCACTGGTCTGGGACGTGCACCTGGGGCGAGGCCAGACCTGGGGTTGTGAACTGCGGGTGCTGCTGAACTGTCGGGGGAGGGACTACCAGCCGACCAGCCGCACCTTTGGTGAGGAACAGGACCCCGGCGCCGACGACGCAGCCTGGCGGTGGAGGGAGAACAAGCCGCACCTGAGCGCCGAATCAGATCTGTTGTCCAGCGTGTACCACAAGTCGGCAAGCGATCTGGTGTCGATGCGGATCGCCAAGGAGATCCGGGGTGAGCAGGTTGTTCTGCTGGCCGCTGGCATGCCCTGGTTCCTCGCGATCTTCGGGCGGGACACCCTGATCACCGCCTACCAGAGCGTCAGCTGCGGACCCGATGTCGCCAGAGGCGCGCTGGTCACTCTCGCCGCACACCAGGGCAGCACCATCGACGATTTCAGCGACGAGGAACCCGGAAAGATCCTTCACGAGTTCCGGTCCGGCGAGCTGACGCAGCTCGGAATCATGCCGTACGGCCCGTGCTTCGGCGCGGCCGACACCACCCAGCTGTGGCTCATCCTGCTCTCCGAGTACTGGAGGTGGACGGGCGATGATGCGTTGATCAAGCGGTTGCGTCCGAACGCCGACGCGGCTCTGCATTGGATCGACACCTTCGGAGACCGCGACGGAGACGGCTACGTCGAGTACGCCACCCGCTCCCCCGAAGGTATGCGCAACCACTGCTGGCGCGACTCACCGGACGGGGTTCAATTCGCCGACAGCACGCTCCCCTCCCTGCCTGTCGCCACCTGTGAGATCCAGGGCTACACCTATGACGCGAAGCTCCGCGCCGCGCAACTCGCCGACGGCCCGTGGGCCGACCGCGCGTTGGCGCGACGTCTGCGTACCGAGGCCGCCGACCTGCGCGAACGCTTCAACCGCGACTACTGGCTGCCCGCCCGCGGCGGCTACTACGCGATCGGCCTCGACGCCGACAAGCGCCCCATCGACTCGATGACCTCGAACATGGGCCACCTGCTGTGGAGCGGCATCGTCCCGCCGGACCGGGCCGCAACAGTGGCCCGGCAGTTGATGTCCGACCAGATGTTCTCCGGCTGGGGCGTTCGGACCCTGTCCACCGGGGACGTGGGGTACAACCCCATCGGCTATCACCTCGGGACCGTGTGGCCACACGACAACTCGATCATCGCGGCCGGGCTCGCTCGGTACGGCCATCGGGACGCGGCGAACCGCATCGCCATGGCGATGCTGGAAGCCGCCGCCCACTTCGAACACCGCCTGCCCGAGGCCATCTCCGGGTACGACCGCTCGCTCGGTCGACGACCAGTGCCGTACCCCACCGCCTGTAACCCGCAGGCCTGGGCCAGCGGCGCACCCCTGCTGTTCCTGCGGACGATGCTCGGGCTCGACGTCGACGACGGGATCCTCGCCACCGATCCACATGTCCCCGAGGCGCTGGGAAACATCAGGCTGGCCGGGGTCGCTGTCCACGGCGTACGTCAGGCTGTCGAGGCGTCCGCGTCAGGGTCGGGTCTCTCGGCCTGAGCCGTGGCTCTGGTCGTTCAGTCCGTTGGCGGGACGATCAGCCCGGGGTGAGGAGGCAGAACTCGTTGCCCTCCGGGTCGGCGAGCACCCTCCACGGGACGTCCTGGCCCAGGTCGATGGGGGTCGCGCCGAGACTTCGCAGCCTGGCCGCCTCGACCTCCGGGTCGTCACCGGGGTACGGGCGGACGTCGAGGTGGACGCGGTTCCACCCGCTCTTCACGTCGGGTGTACGGACGAACTCCAGATAGGGGCCGACGCCCTTGGCGGAGCGTAGTCTCGCACCCTGATCGGTCACCTCGTACAGGGTCCAGTCCGTGGCCTCGCTCCAGAACCGGGCCATGGCTCGCGGCTCCGCGCAGTCGACCACCACGGCGGCGATCGGTCCGGTGTCCTGGTAGAGCGGCCGGGGCTCCAGCACGCAGAACTCGTTGCCCTCCGGGTCGGTCAGAACCGTCCAGGGCACGTCGCCCTGGCCCACGTCGGCAGTTGTCGCGCCGAGATCCTTCAGGCGCGCGACCACCTGCGCCTGGTGGGCCTTCGAGGTGGTGGCGAGGTCCACGTGCACGCGGTTCTTCGCCGTCTTGGGCTCCGGCGAGACGATGAGGTCGACGCAGACAGCGACGGGGTCGGGGTAGACGAAGCCCTCGGGTTCGAGGTTGGTCACGCCGGGTCCCTCACTGGAGATTTCCCAACCGAGCGCCTGCGCCCAGAAACCGCCCAGCGCGGAGTCATTCCGAGCCTTCATGTTGATCTGAACAAGCCGCGTCGCCATGCCGCGATGCTAGTGGCCTGTGCCCACGTCTCGCTGACCGCCACGGCCGTCTCCCTGCCCTACCGTCCGCGCTCGTCCGCGGGTTGCTCCTTCGTCAGGTGCAGCAGCCACCCCTCGCCGGTGCGGATGAGCGCGTATCGCCGGCGACCGGTGCGGCCGTGCAACGTGAACAGTGACCGCGATACTCGTACGCCCCGACTGCTTCATCGCCTGGTCCGCCGGGGACGCCGCTTCGCTGCGCGCCTCGCTCACCCACCACTTCGGCCTCCCACGATGACCACAAGACCATTCCGGTCCGGCCCCTATGAGCGTGTCTCTGCGTCGTACGCCTTCCAGTCCTCGATCGGAGTGAGCGGAACCGGCACGGGTCGCTCCACCACCGTCGTCAGCTCGATCCGCTGGCCTTCCGCCGCCGACCGGAGCAGGCTGGTCATCGTTTCGAGTACGTGCAGTGCGACGTCTCCGTCGGCACGCGGCGGACGCTGATCGTCGGCCCGGACCAGGTCGATCAGGCCGATGCCCCGGGAAGCCTTGGCGTAACCGGCGAGCGGTTCGAGAACGCGCCATTCGGTGCCGCCGAGCGCGAAGAGGCGGACCTCACCGCCGAAGTAGTTCGGATCGGAAACGGCGAGCGTGCCGGCCTCCCCGTGCACCTCGATCGGTGCGGCCGTCGTCCGGACGCCGTCGAAGCTCGTCGTGATGGTGGAGAGCGCACCATTGGCGTGCTCAAGTACGCCGGTGAGGTGGGTGTCCACCCCCACCGGAATCCGCTCACCGGCGCGGGGGCCCGAGCCGATGACGCGCTCGGCGCGCAGGCGGCTGGCGGCTCCGGTCACCGCTCGGACCGGCCCGAGCAGGTGGATGAGCGCCGAGATGTAGTACGGCCCCATGTCCAGCATCGGGCCGCCGCCCGGGGCGTAGTAGAAGTCGGGATTGGGATGCCAGCGCTCGTGCCCCGCAGTGACCATGACGGCGGACGCTGACATCGGCCGTCCGATGAGCCCGCCGTCGATCGCCGCCCGCGCCGTCTGCGTACCCGTGCCCAGGACGGTGTCCGGCGCGCAGCCGACGCGGACGCCGGCCGACGCGGCCCGATCGATGATCGAGCGGCCGTCCGAGAACGCCACGGCGAGCGGCTTCTCGACGTACACGTTCTTGCCGGCGTCGATCGTGCCCAGCGAGATGTCGGCGTGCGCCGCGGGGATGGTGAGGTTGAGCACCGTCTGCACGTCCCGGCGGGCGAGCAGGCGCTCGACGCTCAACGCCTCGGCTCCGGGGATCGTGGCCGCGACCTCGGCCGACCGGGAGGCGTCGAGGTCGGCCACCGCGACGATGCTGACCTCAGGGTGGTCCGCGAGTGTGTCCAGGTACGCGCGGGAGATGACCCCGAGACCTATGACGCCGACGCGGTGCGGGTCGCCCACACCATTCCCCTCTCGATGACGGTACGGACATCCGCGTGCTCCAGCACGTCGAGGCTGTGTCCGGGGGTCGTCACGACGACGTGCCCGGCACCCCACAGGCGGGTCCAGATCGCCGGCGAGGTGACCGGCCGGTGCCACGGATGCCACGCCTGCGTCGGGTGGGTGGTCACGGCCAGCACGTCGATCAGGTCATCGTGCAGCACCCAGTACTGTTCGGTGACCAGGTCGAAGTCCTCGATGCCTGCGGTGATCGGGTGCTTCCGGCCGAGGTCGGTGATGCGCACCGTGTGCGGTAGGAAGTTGTCCTCCGGGCCACCGTGACGCTCACACGGCTCCCGGCCCGGATGGGTCGCGAACTGGCCGCCCACCAGATGCAGGTATTCGGATGACGCGCGGAACGAGTCCACGATGCCGCCGTGCCAGCCGGTGAAGCCCGTGCCGGCGATGACCGCCGCGCTGAGGCCTGCCACCTGGTCCGCGGTGATCTGCGACATCGTCATGCACTGCACGACGAGGTCGGTCTCGGCCATTTCGGCGGCGTCGGCGTAGATCTCTGTCGACTCCTCGACCCGTACGGCATAGCCGCTACGTTCGAGGAAGGGGAGGAACAACTCCGTCGCCTTGACCGGCTGGTGCCCCTCCCAACCGCCCCGAACTATTAATGCTCTCCGCTGCGCCACCATCGCTCCCTCCCACGGCCGTCGCCACCGGGCTGGCCGCTGCCGCCCCGACGTGCCGCCGATGCCCGTACGTGTCGAGCACCGAAACCGTACCTGTGGTCGACGACAAAGCCGACGTACGCCGGCTGTCGCATTCCACTGTGCACGGTCGGCTCACGCCGCACCTCGAGCGACACCGGTGCTGGACCGGCGCCGAGGTTCCGGGCCGGCCCGGTCGAGATCGCGAGCGCCGCAGCGGGAGCTGCTGATCAACCGCTACGGCGGTTACCGTACTGGCGAGGGCTCTGGACCGAGCCCCGGCCACCGAGGTGCTGACCCTTCCCGTGCGGCTGAGGCGAGGCGACCTTGCCCTTCGCGCGTCGGGCAGCCCGATTCGTGGGTACGGCCGACGCCTCTGCCTCGGTCTCGGCCTCGGCTGTTGCTGAGGTGTCGGCAGCCACCGCGGGGTCGTCTTGGGCGGGTTCAGGCTCCGGCATCGGGTTCTCCTTGGATTTGGTGGGGTCCTGCGCGCCGTCGGCCGCCAGCGGACGCACACTGATCGACGCC
Source organism: Micromonospora sp. NPDC005324 (assembly GCF_040607155.1). NCBI lineage: Bacteria > Bacillati > Actinomycetota > Actinomycetes > Micromonosporales > Micromonosporaceae > Micromonospora > Micromonospora sp. NPDC005324. The sequence continues at coordinate 23,506 of NZ_JBEXGE010000036.1, forward strand.
GAGGCGCGCGCCTTGACGGTAGCGCAACGCCAGGCCCAGCTGACTGCTCCCCCGCTTGACCGGGACAGCCGTTACCTGCTGCCCGCCGGCGGCGACAGCGAAGAAGCCCCAGACGATCTCCAGCGGGTCGGCCGGACGCAGCGCGTACGCCGGGTGGTCCGGTTCGAGGAACTCCAGCGACTCGGCCTCGAACGGGACGACCGGGCTGGAGTTGACGTAGTGCGTCCACCAGCGGCCGGACGTGACACCGTCGGGAGCGTCGACCCCGGAGAAGTCCGGCCAGATGTACGTCAGGGAGTAGGCGCCGAAGCCAGAGGTCTGCCCGGCGTCGTCGACGACGTACTGGTTCATGAAGACCTGGTGGTTCGGTGCCGGCTTGAACCCGTCGGGCACCAGGGCGGCAGGGCTTCGGTCATGCTCGCATTGTCGTCTGCCGTGCCACCCGCGTGGCATCACCCCGGCGGCAGAGAACGCCCCAGCCAGAACCAGGTGCAGAACTCGTAGCCGGCGGAGAGCGGGCGCGTCAGCTCTGGATGGAGAACGTGGCGACGACACCGCTGTGGTCGGACCTGGTGGCACCGACGATGTCGTAATCGGTCATCCACATCAGCTGGTGTTCGGGCAGCCGCTTCCAGAAGTAGACGTAGTCGATGTGCCGGTTGCCGTGTGTTCCGGTGCCCTTCTCGCCGTGGAGGTTGTAGTTGGAGCGCAGGTTCGGCAGCTCGTTGGCCTCGAAGACCTGCCACGGGAACTTCGCGTACCCGAAGTTACGGTCGGCGCTGAAGTCGACGTTGAGGTCTCCGCTCACGATGACCTGGCCCTCGTCCTGCTTGTCGACCGCCAGGTCCTTGAGACCCTGGAACTGCGCCTCGGCGCACCTGGTGCGCGGCAGGTCCTCCGGCCGCCCGGACGATTCGATGCTGGCCACCGCGTGGGCGTTGATGTGGGTCACGTTGCGGCCACTGGCCTTGTGCCGGTACTTGACCCAGTTGTTGTATCGCGCCGGCGGCACCTCGCCGGGACCGTTGGTGTCACAGACGAAAATCGAACCCTTGTCGAGTACGTCGAACATGCTCTTCTTGGCGATCAACGCCTCGCCGGCCTGGTTGGTTCCGCCCGGCGCGTACAACCACCAGCCGTTGTCGGCGGCCCAGCTCGTCAGGAACGCCTTGCGGGCACCGACCTCGTTGAGACCGACGAGGTCGGCCCTGGACGCGATCAGGTTCAGGTCGTGCGCGAAGTCGGCCTGGCTCAGCCCGTAGTAGATGTTGAGCGTGGCCGCCTTGAAGCCCACGCTCGCGGCAGTGGCCGGGGCCGCCGGGAGCAGGGCCGCCACCAGCGCGACCGCGCCCGCGAGAGCGCCCAGGGCGCGGGCCGACCAGTCCGTTGTCCTGCGCATCGATGTCCCTCCGCACGAACCGCCGATGGTGGCGGCAAACGCACACTATCGATTCGAGTCGACGCGACGCCGAACATCCGGTGACGAGGCATCGACAGACCCGGGTCGACCGGTGCGGGGGTAAGCAGCTCTCCCAGGAACATCTGGCCAACGAGGCGGCCATCCTCCGTGGTCTGACCGACAGCGACCGCAGAGCCCTTGAGCGTCTACTGACCGCGATGAGTCGGACCCTCAACTCCGGAGATTTTGAACCCGAGGGCCGGGGCCAGGACAAATGATGCCCTCGGTCCTGGCCCCCGCCCTCGGACTACCATTCGGCCATGGACGACACCACCCGCGGCGTACGCATCAGACGCGGTGGCCCGGCCGACGCACCCGCCGTACTGGACATGCTCGACTCCGCGGTGGTCTGGATGAATGACCGCGGCAACACTGAGCAGTGGGGCACGACGCTGTTCTCGAAGAAGCCCGAGAGGGCCGAGCAGGTCGATCGGTACCTGACCGAGAACCTCCCGTACATCGCCGAAGTGGACGGGACGCCGGCCGCAGCCCTGGTGTTGGGCTCCGGCCCCGATCCGCGGGCACCGATCGCGCCCGCTGAGGAACCCGAGCGGTACGTCCGCCTCCTGGTCTCCGACCGACGATTCGCCGGCCGGAAACTCGGGTCGGTCCTGCTGACACACGCCGTCGAGGAGACCCGGCGCGCCGGCGTGCGGCTGCTACGGGTCGACTGCTGGGCGGGCGGCGGTGGCGAGCTGGTGGCGTACTACGAGCGCCAGGGCTTCACTCCCACCGAAACCTTCCTGACCGGGTCCTGGCCGGGGCAGGTGCTGGCCCAGCGGGTCGATTGAGCCGCACATTCAGGCATGCCGCTGGAGTCTCCCGCGTGGCGCAAGATGGATGCGTGATCGGTGACCGGTGGGGCGTGACTACCAGCGAGACGTTGCGCACCTATCCCTGCGACGACTTCGTCGTCTCACCCACTCTTCAGGCGTGGCGCGGAGTACGGGTCGACGTGCCCGTCGCAGAGGTGTGGCCGTGGGTAGCCCAACTGAGACTTGCCCCGTACTCGTACGACTGGATCGACAACCTCGGCCACCGCTCGCCTCGACAGCTGGAAGGCCTACCCGCGCCCCAGGTCGGAGAGCCTTTCACTACCGCTGGCGGACGAAAGTTGGGCAGGATCGTCTCGGTCGACCCCGGCAGGCAGCTGACGAGCACCATCATGGGTGCCTTCATGTCCTACGTCCTCGTGCCTCACGAGCACAACACGACGCGCCTGCTACTCAAGGTCGTCATGCAGACGACCCGCTGGGCCGCACCCGGGCTGTCCGTCGGCGACCTGATCATGGCTCGACGACAGTTGCTCAACCTGAAGAAACTCGCCGAGCGCAATGGGTCACGTCGTTGAACCGGGGCATGCGTAGTGCCTGGCGTCGTCCGACTCCTCCACCCACGCAATCTCATCGAGCGCCGGTTGCGTCCATGCTGGTGCTGCGGGCGCGGTTGACCAGCAACACGTCCTCGACGGCACCAGCGTGCCAGAGCTGGATGGCGCAGACGCGCATCAGCTCCGTATTGCCGGGGACAGTGCCCAATCCGGCGTAGGTGCCCGCCTCGTGCCGGGTCTCACGTACGAGAAGGTTCCGAACGATCGGGATCTGGTCAGCGCGTAGATGTCCATCCCCATGGGCCTGCTGTAGCTACCCGCTGGTCGATTCCAGCTGATCGAAGGCCATGCTCCACCAGGACTTCGGGTCGGCGAACGCGGACGAGTCGACGCCCATCAGCTCCTCGCGGATAGCGGCGGCGCGGGCGGCGCGGGCCCGACCGCCCGGGTCCGTCGCGATGAGCCCTCCGAGCCGGTAGAGAAACTCGACGAACGCGGCGAAGGTCGCGTTGACCGTCTCGAAGTTGGGAGTCTCCAAGTCCAGCAATACGACGGCTCCGGTCAGCGCGTCGAGGCAGAAGAGCAGCTGCGGGTCCTCGGGCGAACTGCCGAGGACGATGTGGGTGCGCGGGCTGGCCTCGCCGATCTCGATCTTCAGCTTGGAGAACAATTCCATGCCGGAGACGTTGACGTCGACAGTGAACAGGATCGGCACGTCAACAGGGATGGCCCCGAACGGTGGGAAGACCTCCGGCGTCAGCGGGCCGAGGACGTCGTCGAACCGGTCGAGCGGAAAGTAGACAATCCCCTCGGCGCCCCAGAGCGCCGTGAGCTCCTCGTGTGTCGCGGTCAATCGTCCGTCTCCTCATCCTCGTCGCCAGGCGTGGTCAGGCCCTGCTCGTCGAGGAAGCCCCACCAATTGTCGTTGTCGTAGCCGACCTCGCCGTACCCGGCGCCGAAGACGTAGTAGGCGAGGAACGAGTCGAGGTCCGGCGCGACTTCGAAGAACGCCTCACGCATGAACCACTCGTCGGTGGTCTCCGCCGGGAAGTACCAGACCGCGCCGGTGTCGCGTCGGATGAGCAGCGGCTCGTCGCTCAGCGTGCCGAAGACCAGCCACTCGGCGGGTTCGTCGGCGACGCCGGTGAACTCGGGCATCAGCCCGATGTAGTCCTGGATGTCGTCGAGTAGGTCAGTTCCGCGAAGGTCGAACGCGCCGGCCCGCAGGCCGTTGGCGGTCTCCAACAACTCCCGGACCGACTGCGGCAGACCGGCGGGGATCTGGTCGGCTGGAGCGCGATCGTAGATCTGGGCCCACACCAGCGTCGCCGGCTGGTCTGCTTCCAGCTCGGTGCGCAGCTCCGCGATGAGCTCCCGCAGCTCGGGGTTCAATCCACTACCTCGATCCGGATCGGTGTGCCATCGGGCAGATTCCTGATCTGTTGCCAGATTTGTCCGCCGACTTCCCTGTTTGTTGTGCCTTCCAGGAGCTTCAGATTACTAACGTCGTCGGGGCCGCCGAGTTGCAGCTCCCACACATGGTCGGGCTGCTGCTTCCTGAGCCGCTGGACGAGTCTTTCCGTCATCTTCTTGTCGTGGGGCCAGTACTTGTCGAAGATCTTCTGCCGGATCCGATCCTTGTAACCATCCGTGATAGTGCGGTCCCGGGCGACCGGGTTCGCCTGCTTGAACAGCTTGCCCTCGTCGCTGAGCTTCTTCAGCGCGTTCATCTTCCGGTCGAACTGGGCACGTGCGTAGGTCGACTTACGCTGCACCTTGATCGTGACCTCGGGCAGGTCGTTGTTGCGCACGACCGGCTTGGCGGCGGCTTTCTGCACTGCCGCGCGGACGATCTTGCCGCCCTTCGGCTTGCCCGCGTCGCCGCGTCGTTTCGAGCTCTTCGGCGCCCTGCTAGGCATCGAGGAGCTCCTGGATCACCTGGTCGATCAGCAGGCCGACGATCTCCCGCGTGATCAGCTGAAAGATCGGGATCTCGGCCAGCGACGCGCCGAACGTGACGACGGCGGTGGCGATCGCCTGAGCCACCGCGAACGCGAGGATCGCCAACTGCACGATCACCTGGATCTTCAGCGCGAGCACGATCGCGGCGGTGATGATCAGCCCGGTGCCGATCAGCATCGCCGCCTGGGAGTAGTCCGGCAGCGTTGCGGGACCGCTCTCCGGGTTGGACCACCACTTCTGGAAAGCCTGCATCGACTCGCCCTGGTGTTGCGACAAGATCGCCGCCGCAGCCGAACCGGCCTCGCCGGAGGCACCGGCGACCGTGCCGGAGAAGTCCAGCCATGCCTGGCCCATCTCGAACAGCTTCTCCTCGTCGGCCTCGGGCCAGGTGTAGCCGATCCAGCCGAGTGCCGTGATCAGCTCACCCGGCAGTTGGAGTCCCATGTCGTCACCCCAGCATTCCCTGGATGTCCCGCAGCGCGCCCGCGGAGGCTTCCTCGACCACATCGAAGTTGTCGGCCATCTTCGTCAGGTCGCTACCGGCCGAGCCGATCTCCTCGGCGGCCACGCCGATGCAGTCCAGGACCCAGGTAGCGGTCTCCGTGTAGGCGATGCCGATCAGCGAGCCGATGTCGTCGGCGCCCCACGGCTCGCCGTACCCCTGCATCTTTGCCTCGAAGCTCTCCAACTGCCCGATGAAGCGTTCGGCCGCGCCGATGACCTCGTCGCCGCCGGAACGCAGCAGCGCGGGCTCGACCTCGAAGCCGTTCATCGGGAACCTCCTCGGGCCATCCGCTCCTGCGCGTCGGTGAGCGCCTGGAGGAACGCACCGAGCCGGGGCACGGCCGTGTCACGAACCTGTTCCAGCTGCTCGGTGAGCTGCGAGAGGTCGCCGGAGGCCACCGACGGGCCGCCGCCGCGCATCGAGTCGATCGCCGCGTTCACGGCCGCGATCACGTGGTCGCAGACCTCGGCCGAGCCGAGCCGCATCATCCGTGGGTCCAGCGTCAGCGACGCCAGCCGGCCGTCAGCGCCAAACTCGGCACGGACCTGCCCCTCGGCGGACTCACCGACCCGACGCAGGCGCGCGGCCTCCTCGTCCTCCGGCGCAGTGCCGGCGGCGCGCAACGCGCCAACCGTCGCGTCCAGCATGCGAGCGAACTCCCCGCTCGCCGGCTCATTCACCGACATGCGCCCTCCATCGATCGCGTCCGAGACAGGGGGAAGCGTAGTCAGATCCGGCAAATAGTGTGGTCCCGCGAGGCAGACGTTACATCGAGGTTCGTCGAATGCCGCGAGCCGTCGACGGACCTGGGGGACGACGGGTACGCCCAGCGCCCCCGGAAACGCCGCGGGCATCTCCAGCGACACGGACACGAGCTGACCTCAGCGTCGACCCGCTGCCTCAGGCGGTCGCCAGGCGGACCATGAACTGGCAGCCGTCGGGGGTGTTGCGCACCTCGACCCGGCCGCCATGCGCCTCCACCAGGCCATGGACGATGGCCAGGCCGAGCCCTCCGGACGCCCCACCGTCGCCGGGGCCGGGCGTGCGGGCCGGTTCACCACGAAACGCGATGTCGAACAGCCGAGGAAGGTCGGCCGGGGGGATGCCGCCACAGGTGTCGGCGACAGACAGCCAGGCGTGGTCGTCCTCCCGGCCGGCTTCGATGCGTACGGTGCCGTCCTCCGGGGTGTAGCGGACCGCGTTGAGCAGCAGGTTGGCCACGACCCGAGCCAGCTCCGGTTCACTCGCGGCAACCGTGGGCCACCCCGACTCGCTGGCGATCAGTTTGATCCGGCGGGCGTCGGCCAGCGGGGTGGTGCTGGCCAGCGCGTCCGAGACCACCTCTCCGAGCGGCACCGCCGTCAACGACAGCCGCAACGCTCCCGCGTTGATCCGGGACAGTTCGAACAGGTCGTCGACGAGTCGGGTCATCCGGTCGGTCTCCAGCCGGATTCGTCGGTGGTACTCGTCGACAGTGTCCGGATCACGAACCACCCGGTCCTCCAGCGCCTCCGCCATGGCCCTCAGCCCGGCGAGCGGGGTCCGCAGGTCGTGGGAGACCCAGGCGACCAGGTCGCGCCGGCCCTTCTCCAGATGCCGTTCCCGCTCCCGGGCCTGGTCGCGCCAGACCGCGGCGCGGGCCAGCCGCCGGCCGAAGTGCCCGCCGACGGCGAGGCTGACCACCGCTGCCGCCGCGACGGTGATCAGGACCACCTCACTGTCGTGCGCGGAGAGGAACATCGCTTCCGCGACCGCCATCACCCCGACGGCGACGGCGACCACAGTGGTGGTGAGCAGCACGCTGAGGTGCACGGTGATCGAGCTGCGTCGAAGCGCGCGGAGCAGGACCGCGCCGGCGAGCCCGATGCCGAGTGCCGCGCCGAGGGCGATGGCGAAGATCAGGAGTACGTCACGCATTGGCCGGCTCGTAGCGGTAGCCGACGCCCCAGACGGTCACGATCCGCTGCGGATCGGCCGGGTCGGCCTCGATCTTCTCCCGCAGCCGGCGTACGTGCACGGTCACGGTGGAGTGGTCCCCGAAGTTCCAGCCCCAGACCTGCTCCAGAAGCTCGGCCCGGCCGAAGACCCGGGACGGGTGCCGCATGAGGTGGACGAGCAGGTCGAATTCGCGCAGTGTCAGCGCCAGATCCGCACCGGCGAGGCGGGCGGTTCGGGAGGCCGTGTGCACCACCAGGTTGCCGTCGGTGAGCGCCTCCGGCCGCTCTGGTGGCGTCCCGCCGCCGGCGCGACGGAGCACCGAACGGACCCGCAGCACCAGTTCCCGGGGCGAGAAGGGCTTGGTCAGGTAGTCGTCCGCGCCGAGTTGCAGCCCGAGGATCCGGTCGGACTCGTCGCCGCGCGCGGTGAGCATGACGATCGGCACGCCGTCCGGGCGTACCCGCAGCGCCCGGCACACCTCCAGTCCGTTGATCAGGGGCAGCATCAGGTCGAGCACGACCAGGTGTGGCGCCTGCCGCTCCACCGCCGCCAGTGCCGCCGCACCGTCCGCCGCGAGGCTCACCTGGAAGCCGTCGTTCTCAAGGTAACGACGGATGACGTCACTCACGGTCTGATCGTCGTCGACCACCAGCACGCGCTGTGTCACGGACCTTCCCCGTTCCGCCCCGTCAACGTCTCCCCCAGATGTCCATCGGCCCAGCGTAGCCATGCACCGGGGCCGGCCCGTCCCGGCAAACCTTGCGAGGTTCCTACGGCCGCGTGCGCGTACCCGCGCGGGCGTACGGGAGGTGCTGGCAGATACGGAGCGGTGACCGTCGTAAGAGTTCCGAAAGGGTTCGCGAACAGTTCGACGGCGACCGCAGCCGTACGCTGCGGGGGTGGGAAAACGGATGTTCCGGTCGCCGGTGGTCCGAGCCGGTCTCGCCTGCGCTGTCGTCGTGGCGATGCTGGGCCTCTACTGGTTCCAGCCGTGGAAACTGTTCACCGACACCTACGTCGACGAAGCGGTTCCCCGCGTGGCGACGGCCTCGGCCGCCCCGGTCCCGGCGTCCGCGAGCCCGGTCCCCGCGGCCTCGGCGGTCACGCCCGCGGCGAACGAGATCCTGACCGTCGGCGAGTTCGTCACCCATGAGCACCGGACGACCGGCAGCGCCGAGATCCACCGGCTCGCCGATGGGCGCCACCAGCTCGTCATCCGGGACCTGAACACGTCGAACGGTCCGGACCTGCGAGTGTGGCTGACCGACCAACCGGTCATCCTGGGCACGGCCGGCTGGCGGGTGTTCGACGACGGCGAATGGGTCGAGTTGGCGAAGCTCAAGGGCAACAAGGGCAACCAGGTGTACGAGCTACCGGCGTCGGTGGACCCACGCGACTTCCGGAGCGTCTCCATCTGGTGCAAGCGATTCGCGGTTTCCTTCGGCGCGGCAGATCTCACAAGCGCCTGATCGGCCATCCGGCCCGCAACCCGCCAGACACGGCATTGACATCGTTCACTGCCCGATCTAGCGTCGGGGCGAATCGATTCGACGCCGAACCAGGTGCCTGGACGCCAGCGGGGCGGGCAGCAGCAACGGCACCGCGGTCCTCATCTGGGACTGCAACGGCCAAGCCAACCAGCAGTGGAGCAGGCGCAACTAGTATCCGCCCGCACTGTCGGCCACGCGCCGCTCGGGTCCCGTCCCGAGCGTCGCGTGGCCCTCAGGCCCCAGGCGCTCATGGATGTGACGCATCGGCGTCGCGCAACCGGCGTCGGTCCCGGCTCCGCCCGGTGAGGGCTTCCTTGGGGGTTCTGCCCCGCCCCTACCGCTACCCGAGGTGCTTTCCACACACTCCTGCCGGCTACGGCCGCGGCAGTGGTCTTGGCATCACGCGACGCAGAACTCGTTGCCCTCGGGGTCGAGCATGACGACGTGCCCGAGGACATCGCCGTACCACTCCTCACGGACCACCGTTGCGCCGGCGGTAACCAGGTCGGGCACCTTCTGCCGGATCAACCGGGCGTGCTCGGCCATGTCCCCCGAGCCCGGACCGGTCACCCGGATATCGATGTGCATGCGGTTCTTGGCGGACTTGCCCTCGGGGACCTTGAGGAAGCCGATGGCAGGGCCCCGGCCGTCCGGGTCGACGATGGACGCGTTGTCGGGCTCGTCGAAACCGGGCTCCTTGAGATAGCCGAGGGCCAACGCCCAGAAGGCAGCGATCCGCTGGGGATCGTCGGCATCGCATCCCAAGGTCCAAAGAGTGGCCACCGCGCCAACGTACGTCAGCTGTGACGGCCTGTCACCGACCTGTCCGGGCGTTGCCCGGCTGGCACCCCGGAGCCCCCGGGCCCGGCCTGGCCCAGGTACGGCGGCGGCTCAGTGGCCACGGAACGCCTCCTCCAACCACCATGAGCCGCGCCCGGCGCTGACCTTGGCGTCGATCACCAGTGGCCGGGTACGCGGACCAGCGAGCCACTGGCGTACCGGTCCGAGATCATCGACGGTCCGGACGGTCAACCCGTCGCAGCCGTATCCGCTGGCGATCGCGGCCAGGTCGGTCTCGGGGAAGGTGACAGTCTCCAACGGGTGCCCGTCCGGGCCGAAGTGGTGCACCTCCGCTCCGTACGCCGCGTCGTCGTAGATCACCACGAGCAGGGGTAGCGCCAGCCGGACGGCGGTGACCAGTTCGGTAGCGGACATGACGAAGCCACCGTCGCCGACCGCGGCGACGGTGAGCCGGTCCGGGCGGGCGACCGCCGCGCCGAGCGCACTGGCCAGGCCGAGCCCGACCGACTGGAACGCCTGGGTGAAACAGAATCCGGCCACGTCCGGCACGTCGAGCCACATCGCCGGGTAGCCCATGAAGTTGCCCGAGTCGACCACCACCGTCCGGTCGGGCGGCAGCAGGTCGTCCAGGGCCGCCGAGAGCGTCCTCGGGTCGATCGTCGCGGGAGCGCCGGCCCGCGCCGCCGCACTCTCGTCCCGGTACGGGACCGTCCGCCATCGGCCGTGGTCGCGGATCCGTTGTGCCAGCTCCGGCGTACGCCACCCGCCGGTCCCGGCGTCCACGGGCCCGGTCGAGCCGACGCCCAGCCGAGCGAGCAGCGCCTCGGCGACCGCCGTCACCTCGCCGGCCACGGTCAGGTCGACCGGGAGGTTCACCCCGAACGCGGCCGGGTCGCGGTCGACCTGGACGACGACGGCGGAGGGCGGGATCAGCTCGCCGTGCCGGGTGGTCCACATGTTCAGCGTGCTGCCCCAGGCGACGACCAGGTCCGCCGCGCCGATCAGCTCGGCGGCGAGCGGAGTGGCGAAGCCGCCGGCCACGTCGAGGCTCCACGGGTTCCCGGCGAACAGCCCCCTCGCCGCGGCCGAGACCGCGAGTAGCGCGCCGCACGCGTCGGCGAGCCCTGCCAGCGGTTCCCGGGCCGCCCGGGCGCCCCTACCGGCGATGAAGACGGGTCGACGGGCGGCCTGGAGCGCGGCCAGCAACGGCTCGACCTGCGGGGCGGCGGCCGAGGTCGGCGCGATCGTAGGGACCGGGCCGGACCACGGGTCGGTCACGGCTTGCTGCACCTCCAACGGGAGGCCCAGCACCACCGTCGCGCCCCGGGCGGCGGCCCGGTAGGCCGCGCCCGTGTCCTCGGCCGCGTGCGTCGCGCGTACCCGGTGGAAGTTGGCCCCGACCGCGGCGGCGAGCACCGGCAGGTCGATGAAGAAGTTCGACAGCGGCGCTGTCGCCTCCGGGGCCAGGACCACCATCGGGGTACGGCTCTTCGCGGCCTCGGTGAGACCGGTCAGCGCGTTGGTGACGCCCGGACCCTGGTGCACCGAGAGCAGTCCCACTGTGCCGGTAGTGCGGGCGTACCCGTCGGCCATGCTCGCCGCGCCGCCCTCGTGGGCCGCCGCCACGAACCGGGCGCCGGCCGCGACGAGCGCGTTCGTGACATGGAAGTTGCCACTGCCGACCACCCCGAAGACGTGCCGCGCGCCGTGTCCGTACAGAACCCGGCCGACCACCTCGGCGACCCGCATCGGTGGCCCGGCCTACCGTTCGACCAGCGCGAGGACGCGACACGGGCTGCCGGACCCGGAGACGATCGGCAGCGGTCCGGCGATCACCACCGCGCCGGTCGCCGGCAACTGCGCCAGGTTACGAAGCTGGGTCAGGCCGTACTTGTCCTGGCCGAGCAGGAACGAGTGGCACGGGAACGGCGGGTCGAACGAGTGCGCGGCGCCCGCGTCGGTCCCGACCGTCTCCACCCCGACACCCTGGATCGGCGACTCCTCGGCGAGCCAACGGGCGCACTCCCCGGAGATGCCCGGGGTGCGCCCGGCGTTGGCGTACCGCTCCGGGTCGTCGCCGTACGCGTCCCAGCCGGTGCGGTAGAGCAGCCAGCCACCGGTGGGCAGGGCGCCGTGTTCCGCCTCCCACGCCTTGACGTGCTCGATCTCCAGCAGGAAGTCAGGGTTGTCGGCGGCGTCGGCGGCGTGGTCGATCACCACCGCCGGGGCGATCAGCTGGCTCACCGGGACCTGCGACACGTCGGCCCCCTGTTGCCCGGTGACCCAGTGCACCGGGGCGTCGAAGTGGGTGCCGGTGTGCTCGCCGGTGGAGAAGTTGTTCCAGTACCAGGCCGGACCACTGTCGTCGTACCGGCTGATCTCGCTGAGCTGAAACGGCCAGGTCTGGCCGAACTGCTCGGGCAGACCCAGGATCGGGGTCTGGTCCGAGAGCGGAGCGGTGAGGTCGACAACCTGGATCCGGCCGCTGGAAAGAGCGGCGACAAACTCCTGCAGCACCGTCATGCGGCGACGGTACACCCGCTGATACTCCATCATGGAGCATCCGAGCGGTGCCGTCCGGCAGGAGTTCCCTCTCGGCGGGTTCGATCAGGAGCGGCTCAACAGCAAGATCGCCGGCCTGCGGGTCGAAGGCGATACCGCGCTCTACGCGACGGTCCGGGCCGCACACCGAGAACTGCTCGACCGGTACGACCCGGAGCGAATCAACTCGATCGTGGTGCTGCGATCCCGCCAAGATCGACGAGGCGTTCGTGAAGCTGGTCAGCAACTTCTGACACCCCCCGCTGGGTTCGAGGCGGGGTGCACAGGTACTCATGACATCAGTCAGGCCCGCACACCGTAGACGGCGGCGCCCATGGGCTTGTCGACGTCCAGGTCCGTCACCGCGGCGACCCGGGCGATCATCATGTACTGCCCGATCACCATCAGGAGTTCGACCACCTCGCGCGGGGAGAGCAGCCCGGTCAGTGCGGCGGTGGTGTCGTCGGGCGGGCGGACGTCGCGGACGACCTCGGTAGTGAAACGCAGGACGATCCGCTGGTCTGATGTGAAACAGTCATCCCCGATCTCGTCGCGCCCGAGCGCGTGGATCATCTCCTCCGTGGCGCCGACGGAGCGGGCGATGGGCTCGTGCTGAACCCATTCATAGGTGACGTCGCTCAGCTGGGCAACTCGCAGGATCGCGATTTCGCGCAGCAGTGGGTCGAGGGCCAGGTCCTTGAGCAGCGAGCCGCCCCAGCGCATCCAGTCCGGAAACGCCGTCTCGGCGTGGGCCATGACGCGGAAGAAGTTCAGGGGGAGCGCGGCCTGCAACGCGTCGCGGACCGGTGCCGGGGCATCAGCAGGGTTCACATAGGGCAAGCGGCTCATATTTCCCCTCACACGCGGCAAACAGTGCGTAACGGACCCTATCCGATCCCGGATGCGCTCGCCGCAGATCCGTTTCGGGTAGACCGCCGGCGGTGCGGTGATGAGCACTCGTGCGCGACGAAGGTGCGGGCGGCCGGGTCACATCCACGCTGATGCTCGTCGATGTTGCCAGAGCCGGCCCAGACGTGTTGGAATGGCTGATATCGCCGCAGCGCGGGGGCAACCGCGCTGGGAACGGCCAGCACGGGAGCATCGCAGCGCCGGCAGCGCGCCGCCCTTGGCGGACGCTCGCCTGCCGGATCGCCGGGCCATCTCTACGACGACGGGCGCCTTGCCGGGCAGTCATCCGCGCCCGCCGCAGGCACACCCCGACACGTGTCCCCGAGGGCCGACGCGCTCGACGCCTGACCCGCCGGGGCGTCCGAATCGGCCTGCCAGCACCAGAACCGGCGACGAGGTGAGAAGCAATCATGATTTCCCGAGAGAACTTCGCGGGTTGGTACCGGAACCGCTTCGTGTGGGTGGCGGTGATCCTGCTGGTGGTGTCGGCCGGCGCGGTCGTACTGGTCAACCGGGCCGACCCGGAGGCGGAGCCGGTGGACCTGCAGACACAGATCACGGCCCGGATGCGCACCACGCTCGAACAGGCGGACCCGGGGCAGCACAACCACGCCGGACACGGTGCCCAGCAGGCGGCCACCACGGAGAAGCCTGCAGTGATCTGCGGTGTCCGCGTCTACGGCTACGAGCCGACCGAGGCCACCGCGCTCGCGGACGTGCAGACGGTCTACGGCTTCCACCTCTGTGGGGTCGCCGAACAGAAGCGCCCGTGGGACGTGGCGGTCAAACTGGCCGGCCCGGTGATCATGGACATGTCCACCGAGCCTGCGGGCATCCAGGTGGTCGAGGCGACCGCCGAGGTCATGTTCACCGACCGGGTGCGGCAGATGCTTCCGCCCAAGTACGCGGAGTTGGCGCTCAAGGAGGCGCTGACCGAGTCGGAGATGGCCGACCAGCGCCGCCGGTACGACGCCGCAGCCGGCCTGTGACCATGCCGGGCGGCCGATGGCGCGGTCGTCGCCCGCACCCGGATCCGAACCGGGCGGCTGCGGACACCCCGGTCAGCTCGATCCACATCCGACCATAGATAGATAAGCATTGATATTTAAGTGGATAGATGCAACAGTTGGTTTGGGAGCGTTCCCATTCTCATTTGCAGTCCCGAAGAGCGGAGGATGAACAGTGCGTTCACTCAAGTCCGATCGATCCGGCGGACGATCCCGGTCACCAGTCCGTCGGTCTCTGCGAGCGTTCGTCATGGTGTTCGCCATCGTGGCCGGCATGCTGCCCTTCACCGGAGCAGCCCAGGCCCACGGCACCATCATCAACCCGATGAGTCGCGCCTACCAATGCTGGAAGGCGTGGGGCAACCAGCACATGAACCCCGCCATGCAGCAGCAGGACCCCATGTGTTGGCGGGCGTTCCAGGCCAATCCCGACACCATGTGGAACTGGATGAGCCAGCTGCGCGACGGCCTCGGCGGCCAGTACCAGGCTCGCACCCCGGACGGGCAGCTGTGCAGCAACGCCCTGTCCAGAAACGACAGCGTGAACCAGCCCGGGGCGTGGAAGACGACCACCGTCAGCCGCAACCTCACGGTCCAGCTGTACGACCAGGCCAGCCACGGCGCTGACTACTTCCAGGTCTACGTCACCAAGCAGGGGTTCAACCCATCCACCCAGAAGCTCGGGTGGGGCAACCTCGACCTGATCACGACGACCGGGCGCTACGCGCCGGCGCAGAACATCTCGTTCAACGTCTCGCTCCCGTCGCGCAGCGGGAACCACATCCTGTTCGTGCTCTGGAGGGCGTCGCACCTGGACCAGACCTACATGTGGTGCAGCGACATCAACGTCACCTGATCCGCGGGACCGACAGCTACAGAATCAATCCGGCTCAGGGCGCCAACGCCCTGAGCCGGACTGTTCTGCAGATCCTGCCCTCGATCCGCCGGGCGGTCAGACCGTTCAGGACCATCACCACGCTGCCCCGCGGTCGGGGTGGTGGTCGTGTCGACAGCCGTTGCCACAGGCCGCGAGGCCGCGCGTGGCGGCACCGAGGCCGGGGGCCCGCAGCAGTTGCCGACGGTGCAGCAGTGTTCCCAGATCGAAGCTGTGCGGAGTTCGTGTTCGCTGTGTCGGGCGCGGTTGATCGCCTCACGTCGACTGCATCGTGCAGAAGGTGCGAAAGTTGAAGGAAATGCCGAATCCCGACAGATGCTGCAGATCGCCTCTACATAGGCTCTGAGCAGGGAATTCATCCCTGCACCGTCGCCGGTAACGGCGTCGGACTCTGCCGAGGAGTCCGTCGGTGCATCTGATCAAGGAAGTGCCTCTCATGCACCGTACGCTTCGTCGAAGGCTGCTCGTGGCCGCTACAACGATGGTCGCCAGCATCGGGATCACCGCGACGCCCGTCACCGCCGCCCCACCAAGCCAACGCACAGCGGCGACCATCCCGTCCAGCGGACTACCCTCATTGGGCAATGGGACCTGCACCCTGCTGTGGGATCTGCTCAACGCCGGAGGCCGCAATGGGCTCGTCGCCATCGGCCTCACCGCCAACCAGCAGCTGATCAAGTTCGCCGCCAACCGCCCCGCCCTGGCCTGCACCATCGGTCCGGTCGACCTGCCCGGCACCGAAGTCCTCATCGGCATCGACTTTCGCGTCCAGGACGGCCAGCTCTACGGCGTCGGCAACACCGGCGGCATCTACGCGCTGAACACGCGCACCGCCGCGGCCACAAAGGTCAGCCAGCTGACCGTCGCACTGAACGGCACGTCGTTCGGCGTCGACTTCAACCCCGCCGCCGACCGACTCCGGATCATCAGCGACACCGGCCAGAACCTGCGCCACAACATCAACCCCGGCGGCACGACCCTCGTCGACGGTCCCCTCACCTACCCGCCCAGCACCAACGCCGTCGGTGTCACCGGTGCGGCGTACACCAACAACGACCTCAACCCCGCCACCGCTACCACCCTGTTCGACATCGACACCACCCTCGACCAGGTTGCCCTGCAATCCCCCGCCAACTCAGGGCTTCTGGCCGCCACCGGCGCGCTCGGAGTCAACGCGAACCTCCAAGCAGGCTTCGACATCCACAGCCAACTGAGTGGAGACCGGGCCGTGGCGAACAACGCCTACGCCGTACTCAACGGCATCGCCGGCTCCCGGCTGTACCGGGTCGACCTGCTCACGGGCGCGACTCAGACGACCGGCGTGTTCAACGGGCACGTGGTCCTCGATCTCGCCCTGCTCCTGCGGCAGTGACCCTCGGGTGGAGTGCCCGGTCGCACCCCTCCCGCACTCAGGCTTCCCACCTCGATGTCGACCTGTCTGACCGGCCGCCGCCGTGTCAGTCGAGGCGGATGCTTGCGAGGGCCAGTCGTTGGAAGGGCTCGGTCTCGTTCCACTGGCTGTCCCGGGTGATCCAGGACAGGCTGTAAGCGCGGGTCTTGCTCTCGTTGACCAGCACCCGGCGGGCGTGCAGCCGCACACCGCCGGCCTGGTCACAGGTGTACTCCCACTCCGCAGCGCCCCCGGGCGGATGACCGGCCCGATGCTGATCTTCTGGTAGCCGTCCAGCGCCCCGGTGGTCAGCGCGTCTCGCTCGGCGGTCTCCCACCGCTTCGACGGTACGGAGGACGCTGTGGCGGCGGGGTCGACGGCGATGGCCCGCACCTCGGCGGGGTCTCGGAAGCAGACCAGTGCGCCCTCGGTGTGCCGGGTCCATCCCCCGGGCACCGCCAGCAGAAAACCGGCGGGGTCCTGGTGCCACGCCCACCCGTCGGGCAGGGCATACGGCAGCGGTGTGCCGGGCTCCCGCAGAGGCTCGGCCTCGCTGGAGGCGGCATCGTCCAGGCACGGGTGGGCCGGCGGTGCCGCCACGGTCGGCTCCACCACGCCGGCGGCCGCACCGCCTGGCTCGGCCGCCGGAGGGCTGTCCTGGCCGCGCCAGCCGCCGATCACGGCGCCGGTCGCCGTGACGACGACGGCCACGACCCCCAGCAGGCCCACCACGGCGCCGGCGAACGCCCAGCCGGTCGTCCGATCGCGCGTGGTCGGCGCCAGAACTGGAATGACCATTGTGGTGATCGCGTCCGCAGCGATCGGAACCGTCGGGGTGACCGTCCGGGGCCGACGGCGCGAATCGGCGCGTACCCGCGGCCAGCGGCGCGCTCGCGGCACCGGCGCCGGGGTCGCCGCGGCCACCTGCTCCAACTGGTCGCGGGCCTCCTGGGCGGAGAGGCGCTGGCGGGGGTTGCGCAGCAGGAGACCGGTGATCGCGGGTTCGAGCGGCGCGACGGTCATCCGGTCCGGTGCCTCGGTGGCCAGGGCGGCGAGCATGGCCAGGGTCGACGGCCGGCTCCATGGCGGGCGACCCTCCGTAGCCAGGTAGAGCGTCGCGCCGAGGGCCCACAGGTCGGTGGCGGGGGTGGCCCTCCCGTCGCGGGCCCGCTCCGGCGCGGTGTACTGGACCGTCGACAGGCTCGCCGCGGTGACGGTCACCGGATCCCGGGTCTCGAAGATCGACAGACCGAATCCGCCGAGCATGACCCGCCCATCGCCAGAGAGCAGCACGTTCTGCGGCCGGATCTCCCGATGCGTCACTCCCCTCGCGTGGGCGGCACTCAGTGCGGCGATCAGGTGCAGGCCGACCCGCGCCACCTCCGCCGGTGCCAGCGGACCGTCGGTGGCAACCACCTCGGACAGGGACCGGGAGGGTACGTGCTCCATGACGAGCCACAGATATCCGTCGGTGCTCAGCACGTCCCACATCCCGAGCA
This sequence comes from Micromonospora sp. NPDC005324, assembly GCF_040607155.1. NCBI lineage: Bacteria > Bacillati > Actinomycetota > Actinomycetes > Micromonosporales > Micromonosporaceae > Micromonospora > Micromonospora sp. NPDC005324. Next base: position 41,232 of record NZ_JBEXGE010000036.1, read on the forward strand.
CGCCTGGATGATCCAGAGCGGCCAGGCCGCCTACCTCCGCGAGTGTTCTGTCCCGCAGCCGGGATCGCTCGGCGTCGCTCACCCACCCCGGGAGGGTGACCTGCTGGAGCGCGACGTGCCGGTCGAGCACCTCGTCGCGTGCCAGCCAGACGCGTCCCGGGGTCGCGGTGTCCCCGATCAGCAGGAGCCTGCGGTACCGGCCGGCGAGCAACTCGTCATCCATGCGAGTGATTCGGAGCGGTGCGCCGTCCGGATGGGTGGGGGTGACCAGAAGCACCAGGGTTCGGGCAGCGGACGGGGCCGGGCCGGCCGCCGGTGTGACGGCGGCCGGCCCGGCTCAGCTCAGCTCAGCTCGACCGTACCCAGGATCCGGGTGGGGGTGGCCGAGCCACCGACGGGCTCGTTGGACACCCCGAACGTGCCCGCCTCGCCGACCGGGCCGATGACAGTGGTTGACGCCCTGTCCCCCTCGGCGAGCTGTCCCACCTTGCGGGGCTCGCTACCACGGATGAGCCAGAGCTCGTAGATCCGCCCTGCACCGGGCGCGGGCAGATCGCGCAGCAGCACCACGCCGCGGTCGCGGTCGCGGGAGACCACCACCGTGGCAGCACCACCGGGCTGCAGCGACCGTTCGAACACCCGGGCGTCCGGGGCGTCCAGGACGGCGGCGATCTGCCGGGCCTGGTCGCTGCTGGCCTGCTCGTCGCTGATCCGATCGTTGCTGACGGTCCAGGTGACCGCGCTCGCGCCGCCGGCCACGAGGACGGCCGCGGCGGCGGCCACGGCGAGCTGTCGCCACCTGCCGGCCGGCCGTCCGCCGCTGGCACCCGCGGCGCTGACGCGCAGCTGCGGGGTCCGGGCCGCCTGGGCGAGGGTCCGCTCCCGCAGACTCGGCGGGGTCGCCTCGACGACGGTGTCGTCGGCGAGGCGTGCGACGGTCTCCCGCAACTCGGCCACCTCGACCCGACACGGCTCGCACTCGGCCAGGTGCCGCTCGAACGCAGCCCTCTCGACGTCGTCGACCGCGTCCAGGACGTACGCACCAGCGAGGGTGTGAACATCGGCGCTCATGCCCGTCCCTCCATCTCGATGCCCAGGCAGTCGCGCATCCGGATCAGTCCGTCGCGCATCCGCGTCTTCACCGTCGGCAGTGGCGTCTGCAACTTCTCGGCGACCTCTCGGTACGTGTGACCGCCGTAGTAGGCCAGGGTCACCGACTCCCGCTGCACCGGCGTCAACCGGTCCAGGCACCGGCGGACCTGTTCCCGCTCCAACCGGGCGGTCACATCCTCGACCACCTCGTCGTAGGGGACGTTGGTCTCGGTCGCGGCCACCTGCTGGGTGCGGTCGGTGTGGGCCTGTTCGGAGCGCACCCGGTCCACCGCGCGGCGGTGCGCCATGGTCAGGATCCACGCCGAGGCCGAGCCGCGGCCGGCGTCGAAGCGGCCGGCGGTGCGCCACACCTCGACCATCACCTCCTGCGTCACCTCCTCCGCCTGCGCCGGATCGCGTACGACCCGCCGGGCCAGCCCGAGGACCCGGCCCGCCATGGCGTCGTACAGCGTGGCGAACGCCGCCTCGTCACCCCGCGCCACCCGCGGCAGCAGCTCGTCGGCGGTCGGCGGGGTCGCCGTGTCCGGCGGCACGGAACGCAACCGCCGCCCCTGTTCCGGGTCACCGCTCATTCTCGGCATGTCCTCTCCTGTGCTGGCGACGGTTCGGTGTGCCGCCGCACTCGTGCTTAGGCGGGATGAGCGTGGGCGAGGCGCGCGTAGACGATGACATTGTCGCGGTAGTGCTGGGTGGTGTCGTCGAACTCGCCGCCGCAGGTGATCAGGCGTAGCGCCGCGTGGTCGGTCGCCCCGTACACCTCAGCGGTGGGGAAGCGGTCCTTGGGATGCTGCTCGACCTTCGTGACGGTGAACATCGCGGTGCTGCCGTCCTGACGGTCGACGGTGATCCCGGCGCCGACGGGCAGCTTGCCGAGGTCGAAGAACGTCCCGCGGCGGCCCTTCCAGTCGACGTGCCCGGCCAGCACGGCCGGGCCGAGAGCGCCGGGCGTCGGCGCCTTGGTGAACCAGCCCACGTCGGTGGCGCTGTCCGGAACCTGCATCGCACCGTCCGCCTGCAGGCCGAGGGCGACGATGGCGGCGGTGGCCTTCAGCGACGGGATCGACACCCGCGTCGGCGGCGAGCCGGCCATCAACGGTCCCGAGGTCAACTCACCCCGCCCGCTCGCCGGGACCGGCGACGCGTTCGCAGCTGGTGCCGCAGCGGACGCGTCGGGTCGGGGTGGGTCGCCGCTCCGGTCGGCGACCGCGACACCGATCGTCAGGGCCGCCGTCACGGTGAGGATGCCGGCCGCCGCCAGGAGCGCGTGGCGCCCCCGGCGACGGCCGGCCGGCACTGGTGCGTCGCCGGTGTCCATCACGATCGCCGTCGGCTCAGCGCTCGCCGGCGAGCCGACGACGCGCGACGACCGCACCGGCCGCGCCGAGCAGCGCGAGGCCACCCACGGCGTAGATCATCATCGGCGATCCGCCGGAGGTGCTGCCGTCGCCGGTGGCGACACCCCCTGCGGGTACGGAGCCGGCGGCCGCGCCGCTGACCATGCCGCACGTCGCGGGGTCGGTGGCCTCGGCGGGGATGCCGTTGACGCCGACGGACTTGGCGAACGTCGACTCCCCGAGCGCTTCCATGTCGTACTTGCCGTTCTTGTTGGCGTCGATGCCGTGCTGCACGAGGTGCAGGTCCTTCAGGTGCGCGATCGTGCCCTGGGGCAGGTCCGCGGCGGGGATGATGCGCTCGTAACTGAGGTTGCCCTTCGCGTCGGCGGTCGGCATCCGGTCCACCGCCAGGCCGCTGGCCTTGGTCGTGTCCCCGGTGGTGGTCAACGAGATGAAGATGTCCCCGTACATCTTGAGGCCCTCTTCGGTGCTGACGTAGCCGTTGCCGTTGGCGTCGGCGGACTTGTCCGGGCAGTGGAAGTCCATGCCGTTCGCCGCCCCGTGCACGTGCTGGGCGTGCGGCGAGTTCGGCGTCATGCCCTTCGACCGGATCATGACCTTCAGGTCACCGCCGCTCGTGGCGGTCAAGGTGGCGGTACCGGTCGCGCCGGTCTCGTTGAGGTCCTGCAACTGGACCTGCACGCTCTCGTCGGCGTACGCGACGCCCGGGAACGCGAGGACCAGGGCGGCCGCTGGCACGGTGAGCAGGGCTCGGGACAATCTCACAACAAATCTCCGTCTCCGCCTGGGTACGGCGTCGATGCTCAGGTGCTGTCGTGAGGGATTCGTCGCCTCCCGTCCAGCGGATTGGTCCCGGCCCGGAATCTTTTCCGGCCCGGACGGCGACCCGTCTGGCGCACCAGGTCAGGTGATGGTGACTGTGGTGCTGTGCCAGCCGGTCGCGCCGTCCGGGAAGGGCGCGGCCCGTTCGTCGGTCTGGGTGGCGCCGGTGGCGTCGGTGGCCCGTACGCGCACCGTGTGGCTGCCGGAGGTGGCGTCCCAGCGGTAGGTCCACTGCCGCCACAGGTCCGCTGAGGGGCCGTCGGCGAGGCGGGCCTGCCGCCACGCCCCGTCGTCGATCTGCACCTCGACGGCGGCGATCCCGCGACGTTGCGCCCAGGCGACACCGGCGATCATGACGGGGCCGACGGGCCGTTGGGCGAAGGGTTTCGGGGTGTCGATGCGGGATGCGGTCTTGACGGGTGCCTCGGCGGCCCACCCGCGCTGCACCCAGTAGGGATCGAACGCGTCGAAGGTCGTCACCCGCATGGAGGTGAGCCACTTGCAGGCGCCGACGTAGCCGTAGAGGCCGGGGACGAGCATGCGGACGGGGAAGCCGTGCTCCAGGGGCAGGGGTTCGCCGTTCATGGCCACTGCCAGCAGCGCGTCGCGGCCGTCGAGGATCGCCTCGAGCGGGGTGCCGATGGTCATGCCCTCCACGGAACGGCTGACGAGTTGGTTCTGCCCGGCGTGGATGCCCGCCTCGCGTAGCAGCGGCGCCAGGGGGATCCCTGTCCAGCGGGCGGTGCCGACGTAGGGGCCGCCGACCTCGTTGGAGACGCAGTTGAGGGTGATGTCGCGCTCGACCAGGCCGCGGGCGAGGAGGTCGTCGAATGTCCAGGTACGGGGCCGGTCGATCGCTCCATCCACTGTCAGCCGCCAGGTTTCCACGTCGACCTGCGGGACGGTGAGAGCGGTGTCGACCCGGTAGAAGTCCCGGTTGGGGGTGAGGAACGTCGAGACCCCGTCCACGCCGGCGGAGACCCCTCCGGGTAGCGGCGGCGCGGGTTGCGCCGGCGGCGGTAGGCGAACGGCGGCGCGGGAACGGGCGCCTGCGGCGCTGCGGCGACCGACAGCCTGGCCGATGGTTGCCGTGGCGCCGGCGGTGACCGCCGCCCCCGCCGTCGTGGCCAGAAACTGGCGGCGGTTGAGCAGCCGCGGCCGACCCGGGCCAGGTACCGGGACCGTCCGGGCGGCGCGCGCCACCACCAGCATCGCGGCCATCCCGATGCCGGCCCCGGCCAGGACCGGCAGGACGTCCACGAGTGTCGCCGTCGGGCGGGACAGCGCGGTGGCGACACCGACGGCAGCGAACGCGGCAAGGCCCGCCAGACCGTGACGGCGTCGTCGTAACGTCGCCGCGCCGAGCAGGACCGCGCTCAGGGCCAGCACTGTGTAGACGCCGGCGAGGAGGGCGATCTTGTCGTTGGTGCCGAAGGTGCGGATGGCGAACGCCTTGACCGGTTGCGGTGCCAGGTCGACAGCGACGCTGCCGACTGCCAGCACCGGGTCGGCGGCCGGATTGACCAGCGCCGCGACGAGGTGGGCCACGCCGAGGGTGACCCCGGCGCTCAGCACGCCGACGACGAGGCCGCGGGCGGCGGTCATGCTTCGGGGCGACCCCGGCCGGCGAGTCGCCGGCCGGGGCTCGATGGTGGTGGACACCCTCAGCTCTTGGGCATCAGGACGGTGTCAACGATGTACACGGTGGCGTTGGCCGTCGAGACGTTCCCACAGACCACCATCGAGGTGCCGTCGACGGTGAACGAGGTGCCACCACCGGTCACCGTGACGTCGTCACCCTGCAACGTCTTGTGGGTGCCGGCCAGGGTGTCCGGGGACAACTGGGTCGTCACCACGTGGTAGGTGAGGATCTTCTTCAGCATGGCGTCGTCGGCCAGGACCTTGTCCAGGTCGGCCTTCGGGATCTTGGCGAACGCGTCGTTGGTCGGCGCGAACACCGTCACGCCCTGCGCGCCGTTGAGCGAGTCCACCAGGTTGGCCTTCTTCACCGCCGTCACCAGCGTCGACAACAGCGGATTGCCGGACGCGGCGGTGGCCACCGGCACCTTCGCCATCGCCTCGAAACTCCCCGGGTTGGACGGATCGGTCGGCACCGCCGCGCACCCCGAGCCGAACTGACCCGACATCATCGTCGACGGCGAGGCCGAGGCCATCGGCGCGCTGGCGGACATGCTCGGCGTGCCGCTGGCGGTGTCCTCGCTGTCGGTACCGCCACAGGCGGACAGGGCCAGCACGGCGATTACGCCGACCGTGGCAAACAGGCGCCGCTTCATACGAACTCCTCAGATGCTTGTACTCGCTTGCTGCTGTCATGAGGCATTCGAGGCCGACCCGCAGACGGATGGGTACAAGATCGGAATTCTTTGCTGCCGACAACGACGAGCGCCGGGTCCGGGCACGCTCGACCCCGCCCTCGGTCGGCGAAGTGAGCGGGGCTACTTCCCGCCAACGAGGTTCGCCGGGGATTCCCGCCGGGTGCCGAACAGCGCGTACGCGAGCACACCGACGCCCACGCTGACGGTCATCACCGCCAGGTACCGGGCGAGGAGGTACTGCGCCGAAGGTCCGTAGCGGCCACCCGCCACGAGCCCGACGGCGACTGAGGCAAGGACCGCCACGCCGACGACGACCGCCCAGCGGGTCCGCCGCCCCCGGATCAGCGCCACGAGCGTGAGAGCCGCGGTGACCATCAACGCCAGCCAACCGGCGCACCACAGTGCGGTCGCCCAGTTGTGGCCGGCCTGAGCGTACGTCGATGCCACGTTCCCCAGACCGACGACGGCGCTCGGCCGGTAGGAAGCGCTGTGCTGAGGCCGGATGAGGCCGAACGTGCTTGAGCTGCCATCGGAAACCGGATCGAGTATCGCTGCCCCGGTCAGCGACACGGCGAGGGCGGCGACGACCGTCAACAGCAGGCCGGGATGGCGCACCCCGCGCCACGCCCGCGGCCGGGGCGACCGCGCCGGGCCGACCAGCGCGAACCAGAGCACCGGCGGCACGCTGACCGCCAGCCGGAGCAGGAATCCACTGGGACCTTCGGCGCTGGCGTTGCCGTCGAACCACAGGACACCGCTGCGCACCACACCGTGGTCGTAGACGGTGTCGCTGAACAGCGTGAGGAGTGCCCGGCCCAGCGTGAGAGCCAGGACCGCGGCCATCCCGGCCGCCCAGCGCCACTCCTGCGCCCGCACAGCCGTGACCAGTGCGATCGCCGCGACGACCGGGACGACGGCGAGCACGTTGATGCCGGTGAAGTTACGGGCGTCCTGGCCGACGATCACCATCTCGACGGCTTGGATGACAGCGATCAGTCCGACGGCCACCAGCACGGCGAACAACGTCGGATGCGCCACCGCCGCGGGCCACCGCGAGGCCGTCGGAGACGCCTCCCCCGGCCGCTCATCTCGCACGCGCGGTGCGGCTGCGGCTGGCTTCGGCGTGGGCTCTCTCCTGGGCGTCGGTGCCGACGCCGGGGTGGATGCCGGTTCTGAGATGGCCGTCGGCGCCGCTGCCGGAGTGCGCGCCCGAGCCGGCCGTTGACTCGGTACCGGGTCAAGACCCGGCGCGGGAACCGGGGCGGGCGGCGGGACCGGACTGGCGGTGCCACCCAGTGCGGTCGTCGCGGCCACCCGCACGCGCGCGCTGTCGTCCTCGTCGCGCAGACGACGCAGTTCGGTCGAGGCCCGCTCGGCGAGATTCGCGTTCGGTCCGCCGCGAAGCCGACGCAGCGCGGTGACGGCCTCCAGTCGCAGGGCTACCCGCTCACTGGCCAGGTCGGCGAGCACCGCCTCGGGCAGAGCCGCGGGCCGGACGCTGCGGGCGACGGTCAGGCTGCCCTCGACGCCGAACGTCCACTTCATCGGCGTCTGACCCGGGGTCCGCTCACGGACCTGCCGGTAGGTGTAGTCGTAGAGCTCGTCGACCGAGATCTCGCCGTCGCCGCCAAGGTCCGCCTCGCCGGTCGCCAGCCCGTTGACCAGCGCCGTGGTGAAGACCGACGTGCCAGCCTCGGCGCGGGTCAGGTCGCCGCCCTCGAACGCGTACTCGGTCGCACTGGACGCGGTGAGCACGATCCGGCCGGTGCCGGTGTGGAATTCGTCGCCGATGTGGACGCTCCGGTCGGCGCGAGCGGCCACGCCCCGGTTGAAGGCGCCGCTGTAGCAGCAGTCCAATACCAGGATCACGCGCCTGGACTGGGTCTGCGCCAACTGATCGTTGACGAACGCGGCGGCAACCCCGGTGGCGCCCAGCGACGTCAGGTCGGTGTCGCGGGCGGCGAGGTAGAGCCGGCCGTGCGGATCCTTGACGCCGTGGCAGGAGAAGTGCAGCAGCAGCAGGTCGTCGCGGTCGCGGTCGGCGAAGAAACCCGCGACCCGCCGCCGAACGGTGCGCTCGTCGGCGTCCATCAGCAGCTCGACGTCGAAGCCGCCGATCGCCGGGTCGCCGAGCACCCGGGCGAGCGCGTCCGCGTCGTGGGTCGGGGCGCGCAGGGCGGCGAGGGCCGGATCGTCGTACCGGGCGTTCGCGACCACGAGTGCCCGCCGTAGCCCGGTCATGGGCCGGCCGGGTTGAGCCAGGAGCGCTGCCCACGATCGGCGCGACGTCGCTGTCCGCGGCGACCTCCACGTCGACCCCGGCTACGGTCAGCCGCACTCGTCGGCGGCGGCCGGCGACGCGGGCGAGGCAGCCACGGATTGCCTCCACCACCTTGGTCAGGGCCTCCACGGTCTGCACGGCGGCGACGATGAACGCGATTGCGCCGAGCAGCTCGATTCCGCGGGTGCCGTCGGGCGCGGCACCTGTCGTCGTCTGGTCGATCCGAGTGGCACCCGCCTCGGCCAGCGCGAAGCGCAGCATCTCGGCCAACTCGTCGACGCCGTCTGCGCTCGCGCCGTCCTCGGCGGACACGACCAGAGAGAAGTCGGAAACGCGGGAGGCAGTCATGCGGACCTCGCCTGGAGACGGTGGGGGCGCGTGGAGACAACGCGAAGCGGCGCCCGACAGAGCGTAGTTCTCACCCGGTGAACGGCGTACCGCTGCTGCTGAATTCCGACAGGGTCGGGACGACGGATCAGAAGCTATTTTCCGCGGTGGCGGCGCGCAGCTCCTTGAGCACGTAGGTGGCGGCCTTCTCGACGACGCGGATGCCCTCTTTCTGACTCACGTGATGGTCGGAGAGCACGGCGATCAGCCAGTCATGACGGGCCTCGACGATCCGCCCGATGCTGTTGACCAGCCAGCGACCCCCGTCAGCATCAACGGTGTCCCAGCCGTTCTTGACGTACTCGGAACCACTGCCCGGCTCCCGCGCGGCGGTGACTCCCCATCGCTGCTCGGGGATCACCTTCTTCATCAGGCCCATGACGAAGGTACGGTCCTGGGGGGTCAGCGGTCCCGTCGGCGACGTCAGCGCGGTCAGCAGACGGAGCTGGTCGGCGACAGTGGTCGTGGTGAGTCCCCAGTGCGAGTTGGGCTTGGTCTCGCGCAGACCGAGCACGCGGTTGGCGGCGTTGAGCCCACGCGAGCCCTCGATCCGCTGCCACAGGGCCACCGCCGCGTCGTTGTCACTGGACACGATCATGGCTTCGGCCATCCGCCGGGTGTCAGAACCCAGGGCCTTGCCCGGCGGGTTCTGGCGCAACAAGAGAGCCGCGAGAATGTTGACCTTGACGATGCTGGCGGTCTCGAACCGTTTGGCGCCGACCGTCACCGAAGCCGCCCCTTCTCGATCCAGTGCCGCGACCTCCAGGTGGCCGTCGTACCGCTGCACGTAGGCCCTGATGCGCGTGCTCGCCTGGTCGATCCGGTCGATTGCCGGCGTCGTGGGGATCGGACTGGCAGGGGAAGAACCGTGCAATGGTCCGGTCCCGTCGCCGTCGCGACCGCGCGTGGCGCCGAAGGCGGCCGTCGCGACGCCGGCCAGCGACATGGTGGCCGCGGAGATGACCCAGCGGCGCGGCAGCTGCCTACCCCGCTCAGCCAAGGCGGGCCGCCGCCCTCGCCGCGATCTGATGCACCACGACCTGGCTGCCCGGATCGGGCAGGCGGACCGTCGAGACCGTCTCGCCTCGTCTCAGCATCACGAAGTACGTGACGGTGTTCGGGGTGTCCGCACGCGCGATGCGACCTCGAACGAGCATGCCGGCGCCCTCCAGATAGTGCGGATCGACGACGTCGAACGAGACCTGCGATCCGAGGACCGGGTAGCTCGCGCACCGCAGGAGGACCCGACGGACGTCCTCGACGTTCCGCTCGGCCCACCCAGGTTCGTACGTCTCCACGACGTGGTGCGCCGGCGACGAGCCGTCAGACAGCCGGTAGTAGCGCTCCACGGCAGCGCGCCGATGCGACTTGGCCGGGTAGTCGCTGCTCTTGTAGTGGGGGCAGCTGTCCTGCTCCCACGGCCAGGACGCCAGACCGGTTCGCGCGTCGTCCTCATGCCAGTCCGCTCCCAGATCGCCCGCCCCCAGCAGCGGGCTCGGGTCACCCCGTTCCGCGTTTGTGGTGTGCACCTCGTCGGGGCCGACACCGGACGCCCCCCGATGGCACCCTGCGGCCAGCACCATCAACGCCGACATGACCGCCGGCACGACGGCGAGCGAACCTCGGCCTCTGCCACGAATCCGGCCCCGGCTCGTCCTGCTGCTCGATACGGACACCGACAACCTCCCCAAACGCAGATCCTTGCCATCGCAGGTGGCGCTGCAGCCGACGACGCGTGGTGGCACGTTCGTCGCCGCAGCACCGGCGCGGCGGTTGCCGGCCGGCGGTCCGACACCACCGGGATCCGCCGCACCCCGGCGGCAGACGGCACCCGTCAATGGCGTTCCTCGGCGAACAGCTCGGAACGGGTCTCGCCGAGCAACTCGCGCAGGCGATTGAGAGAGCGCATGCTCTGGCTCTTGACGACCGCGGTGGAGACGCCCACAACCTCGGCGGTTGTCTCCACGCTCAGGTCGTCCCAGTAACGCAGGACGATGATCGCCCGGTCCCGCAAGGGCAGGGTCGCGACCGCGTCCAGCAACGTCATGCGCAGCTCGGCCGGATGTTCCTCGCTGCGCTCCGGCGGCGCCGACATCGCCAACTCGCGGCTGGAGCGACGCCGCTGCTGATCGATCATGCAGCGCAGCAGCACCTTGCGGGCGTACGCGTGGGGGTCGTCGGCCCGGCGGACCCGCCTCCAGTTGGCGTACACCTTGGCCAGCGTCGTCTGCGTGAGGTCCTGCGCGAGATGCCAGTCGCGGCACATCAGGAACGCCGCGTCGCGCAGCCGGCCAACTGTCGCCTGCGCGAACTCCACGAAGTCGTCGTCAGCCATTCGACCGGGCCAGCTCTGGGAACCTCTTGGCACCGTTGATGACGAACTCGGCCGGCAGTTTCGTCTCCCAGATCGGGTTGGCGGCGATCCCGGTCGCCTCCTTCACGGAGAGAACGGGCGGTGCCGGCGAGGTTCCCTTGGCGTCCCAGGCCAGACAGGTGGAGATCATGAGATCGACCTGGAGGCCAGCGCGGTGGTGCACGGTGACCATCTGGGTCTGCACGCAGTTGTCGGGTACCTCGGTCAGCTCCACCGTCCCCGGGGCGGGGTCGCCGCCGAGGCGGTCCCGGTAGATGGAGAGCCGCAGCATGCCCGGTCCGTCGCCTCGGTCCAGGTAGAGCTGGACGTACGGCATGCCGGGGCCCGCCCCGCTGCTCTCCAGATTCGCGTAACCGCTGGTACTCCCCTTGGGCAGAAGCCGGGTCAGCAGTTCCAGCGCGCCCTGCGGCGTGGTGGTCAGCAGCTCGCCGTCCGGCCCCGCCCCGATCCCCACGGTGTCGATCACCGTGGTCGAGGGAGTCGGCCGCACTGACCGAGAGGGGTCTCTGTCGGTGCCCTCTTCGAACCGGCCCGGAGCGCCGTCCGAGGGCGCCGCCGGGGACGGCGTGGCGGTGTCTGCCGACCCACCTGGTAAAACCACCTTCGGCCCCTCGCCGGGCTGACCGACGTCATCCGCACCGACGCCGAGCGGCCCGGCGGCCAGGCCGATCACGAGCAGCATGGCCAACGCCGATCCGCCGGCACCGACCTGCGCCAGGCGGCGCTGGCGGCGCAGTCGGCGGCCCTGCATCACCGACTGCTGGACCAGGTCCCCCAACGGCGGGGCAGGGTGTCGGGCCAGATCGTCCCTGAAACGCCCACGGACGTCGCCCATGTCCCTCATCCCTCCTCGGCCGGCCGCCCGCAGTGGCGATCCATCACTGACACGACGGGTTGGCCAGCCGATTTGGTTACCGCTATTCGGCGTGAATTTTCAGCCGCCCCGGTCAGCTGACGCGCTGCTTCAGCACGTGTGCGGCCACCTCCGCAGCGTCACGTTTTCGGGCGACACAGTTGGTCAAGGCACAACCCGCACAGCGTCCTAGGAGGTTAGGTCGAATGCCAGCGCGACGCCGACCAACGCGTCGCCGCGAACGGTCAGATGCTGGCGGGGGCAGCAATGCTGGCGCCACCGCCTGACGCGGAGCCGGCCAGCCATGGTGCGTGGCGACTCGCTGATCCGTAACAAGCCCGAAACTACCGGTTGAAAACTCTGGAAATTTCTGCCAGCCTGAGAGCCATCGACAAGTATGAACGTTAACAAGATCACTTCAGCACTGGAGGCGCTCCCCACGACCGTCAGGCCCACCCACCTGCCAGGTGACCACGTCCACCACCGAAAGAGCCCAGCGCCCGCAACCACTCCCCGACGGGCGACCGGGCCTCCATGTCACCACCCCTTCACCCGCTGGCCAGGCAGCCGGAGCCGACTCGCATCCGGGCGGACGCCTGACGTGGGTCGCGGTCCGCTCGAGCGGACTCACCATCGTGGCCGCCGCCACCCGAACGAGGGCCTCCCAACGGAACAGCGACAGGAATCTCCTACCCGCCACTGGAGGATCAGCATGGTCTCCCGGACCCGTCCCGTCGGACGCACCCGACTGCGAACGCTCACATTTTCCGGAACAGCCGCGATAATTCTGGCCATGGCCGTGTCGCTGCTGCCCAACCTCGCCCAGGCCGCCGAGACGACCCTCGGCGCCGCCGCAGCCCAGTCCGGCCGGTACTTCGGTGCCGCCGTCGCCGCCAACAAACTCTACGACAGCGCCTACACGACGATCCTGAACCGCGAGTTCAACAGCATCACTCCCGAGAACGAAATGAAGATCGACGCGACCGAGCCACAGCAGAACAACTTCACGTTCAGCAACGCGGACCGGATCGTGAACCACGCCATCTCCCGGGGCTGGAAGGTCCGCGGCCACACCCTGGCCTGGCACTCGCAGCAGCCGGGCTGGATGCAGAGCATGGAGGGCACCGCGCTACGTAGCGCGATGCTGAACCACGTCACCCGGGTGGCCACCTACTACCGGGGCAAGATTTACTCGTGGGATGTGGTGAACGAGGCGTTCGAGGACGGCAACAGCGGCGCCCGACGCAACTCGAACCTCCAGCGCACCGGCAACGACTGGATCGAGGCGGCGTTCCGCGCCGCCGACGCGGCGGACCCGAACGCGAAGCTCTGCTACAACGACTACAACACCGACAACTGGACCTGGGCCAAGACGCAAGCCGTGTACACCATGGTGCGCGACTTCAAGTCCCGTGGGGTTCCGATCGACTGCGTCGGTTTCCAGTCGCACTTCAACGCCAACTCGCCGTACAACAGCAACTACCGCACCACCCTGTCCAGCTTCGCCGCTCTCGGGGTGGACGTGCAGGTCACCGAATTGGACATCGAGGGATCCGGCACGACGCAGGCCAACACCTACCGCAGTGTGGTCAACGACTGCCTTGCCGTGGCTCGCTGCAACGGGCTCACGGTGTGGGGGGTGCGGGACTGCGACTCGTGGCGCTCCGGCGGCACTCCGCTGCTCTTCGACTGCAACGGCAACAAGAAGGCCGCCTACACGGCCACCCTTGAGGCGCTGAACAGCGCCGGCCCCACTCCCACGCCCACCACCCCCGGGCCCACCCCCACCGTGCCACCCGGCTCCGCCAGCGAGATCGTCGGTACGCAGTCCGGCCGGTGCGTCGACGTACCCAACGCCGCAACCACAAACGGCACCCGGGTCCAGCTCTACAACTGCAACAAGCAAACCAACCAGGCATGGGCCTACACCTCAAGCAAACAACTCCAGGTGTACGGCACCATGTGCCTCGACGCGGCAGGCACCGCCAACGGCGCAGCAGTACAGATCTACAGCTGCCACAGCCAGACCAACCAACAGTGGAACATCAACTCCAACGGCACCATCAGCAACGTCCAGTCCGGACGATGCCTCGACGCCTGGAGCACAACCAACGGAGCCCAGATCCAGCTCTACGACTGCCACGGACAAACCAACCAGCAGTTCCGGCTCGCCGCCCTCGCACGTTGATCACGGCCGGCTCCGCGAACCGCCTGTTCGAGGGTGTGCAGGTCGACCAGCGGCAGGGCGAGATCCAGCACACCTGAAACGGGCGGACCCGGCGTCGCGCCGGGTCCGCCCGCATCACGTGACCGGAGGGCGGCGACGCCTGACTCACGGATGGCTGGGCGCTCGCAGGTCCTCGGGTCGCCCAAAATTCCCGTGTCGATGTGGTAAGCGGTGGTTAGCGTACGCGGATGAGCACTGTCCCGAGGGGCGGACTGCGGCTGCGATTCTGCGCCGATCCGGGCGAGTTCCTGGCCGCTGCCGGTGACTACCTGAGCGCCGATCCGGTCGTCAGCACGGTCGTGACCACCATCGCGAACCGGCACTTGTCGCAGCGGGCCGAGGGGATCTCGCAGCCCGACCGCAACTGGTGGCTGGTGGTCTGCGACGACTCCGGCGCCGTTGTCGGTGCCGGGATGCGCACGGCGCCGTACGCCCCCTATCCGCCATTCCTGCTGCCCATGCCCGACGAGGCGGCCGTTGCGCTGGCCCGCGCGTTGCACGAGCGCGGGGAGGAGGTCCTCGCGGTCAACGGGGCCCTGCCCGCCGTTGATCTGTGCGCCACCGAGCTGACCCGCCTCGGCGGCGGCCGAGTCCAGGTCAACCAGCACACACGGCTGCACGAGCTCGGCGAGCTGACGTGGCCGCCACCGGCGCCGGGCGGGTTGGTGGTTGCGACCGAGAGCGATGTGGGACTGGTCACGGAGTGGTCCGCCGCGTTCATGGGCGACGCCGACGAACAGGCGGGCCGCCCGCGCGGTGCCAGCGCGCACGAAGCGCCCGACCGCGTGGAGATGCTGCGTCGGCTCCACGCCGGACGGCTGTGGTTCTGGGTCGACGAAACTGGGGAGCCGGTGCACCTCACCGGCGCCAACCCACCGTCGTTCGGGGTGGCCCGCCTGGGCCCGGTGTACACACCGCCGGCCCAGCGCGGACGGGGGTGGGCCAGCAACGCGGTCGCTGAGGTTTCCCGGCGAATCCAGGCCGAGGGCGCGCGGGTCTGCCTGTTCACCGACCAAGCCAACCCGACCTCGAACAAGATCTACGCCGCCCTCGGCTACCGGCCGGTCGTCGACATGGCCAACCTGGTCATCGTCCGCGAGGCGCTGAGCTCGCGGAACCACGTCGACCACGGCGGGCCTGAATGATGAGCGGCTGGTGGGACGGCTCCACCGATGAGGTAGTGGTCTGCTCGCGCAGCGCTCTGGTCGAGCTGGCGGCGGTGCTACCGGCAGCGGGCGGGTTCGTCGTCGCCCGGCTCGACGGAACGAGGATGACGGCTGTCCGGAGCGCTCTCCGCGGATCGGCAGCCGTAGGAGACGGTTGTCCCAACCAGCAACACTGCTCCTGCGAAGAAGTAGGTGTTGATGCCGATGCCGGTCCAGAACTCGCCCGTGGAGATGTCCGCCGCACCCACGAAACCACCGCGACGGATACCGGTGACCATCAGAAGATTCTCGACCATTCCTGGAACACCCCGGATGACGAGCAGCATGCTGCCGGACAACAGTGGCGTCAGGAGTAGCCACCGGGGAAGGTGTCGAGCCGGCGGGCGGACTGTGGCGAGAACGACGGCTGCTCCGATGGCCGACATGGAAATGAGCACCACGTTGAAGATCACATAGGCCCTCATGCCCCACGGTCCATCACCGGTTGGATCATCCCCGGGGAAGAACACCACGATCACGTGGGACACCACAAAGAAGATCAACCAAGCGAAGGCGCCGTACGCCCAGCGACGGCCTCTGAAAGAGGGCATACCAGCATCCTCGCCAAGCCAACACCGTGACGCCTCCCTCCCTGGGTCGATTCCACTCCCCCGGCAGAGCGAGGTGCCGACTGGATGAGGCGTCTCCGATGGGCAGCGGCGTTCTCGGCGGCAGTTGCCGACAGCAAGGGCTGCTACCGGGGTGCCACTCTCGGCATGATCCTCCGTTCACCGGTGGCGGCCATCGAGTGCATCGCGCCGCTGGCGAACGGAATCAGCCGGGCCAGGCCCGACTGTCCGTTGCGCCGGGCCAGGTCGGGCCCGAGGCGAGCCATCAGGAGGGTGAGCGCCGGCAAGGGCCGGACGTAGAGGGTGATGTCGCTGATCAGGCCGTCGGCGCCCAGGCGCAGTCGCTGGGCTTCGTAGAGACGCACCGCGCCGACCTGCGCCTCGCAGAAGAGCGCCACTGTGCGGCCCTCGGCGATCTGGTCGGTGTAGGTGATGTCGTCGATCGCGGCCAGGGCCACTTCGAGCAGGGTGCGTACTTGCTGGCGGCCTTGGAGGGTGAACCGCTCCGTGATCGGCGAGACCAGTGTGACGTCAGGGCTGAGGGCGGCGACCGCACCGGCGGCGTCACGGGCCTCGCCGGCGGTCCGCCAGGCGGCGACGGAGTCATACGACTGATCCACTGGTACTCCCCCATATCTGCTGTGGACATCGCGACGACCCCCGGCTGGCGTACCGGGATCGCCGCCTGACCTCCTGACCAGGGCCACGCCGTCGCGGCATCCGAGTGCGGGCTTGTCGGGCCGCCTGGGATGGGAGACTCGCCTGGTGAGCTCGAGTGTTCCCCGTACAGTCAAGGCTGTCGACACGTCGGAGTTGATCCGGCTCGACGCGCAGGCGATCGAGTGCCGTCTGAACCGCAATCACGGTGCCGGCTGGCTGGCGCAGTTCGCCGACCCCGAAGCGGTGCACTACCTGTGGCCGGTGCTGGTGCACCAGGCCAGGCACCGGCCTGAGTTCTCGCCGCACTGGCGGTGCATGCTGTTGTTGGCTGTGCGCGACGGTCAGCAGGTCGCATCCCTGCTGGATGTCCTGCCCGCCTCGTTCGAGGACCTGCCTGAGACGGTGGACGCGGCCACGAAGACCGAGGTCACCCGCCGGCTCGAGTATGGGAGCCTGCTGACGCAGGCGCAGTGGGCCGACCTCAACGCCTGCCACGAACCGGCGGACATCGATGCGGCCTTCGACCGCGGGGAACAGCACGTCGAGACCGCACTGATCGCTCTGGTCTACAACAACCCCGATACCGACGCGGTCCTGCCCAGGGTCGCCCGCGGCTTACGCTCGCCCAATCCGGAGACCCGCCGGCAGAGCCTGCTCGCGTTGATGCACACCGCCCGACTCCACAGCCGGGTGGACACCATCACCCTGGAGTTGCTC
This sequence comes from Micromonospora sp. NPDC005324, assembly GCF_040607155.1. Classification (NCBI taxonomy): domain Bacteria; kingdom Bacillati; phylum Actinomycetota; class Actinomycetes; order Micromonosporales; family Micromonosporaceae; genus Micromonospora; species Micromonospora sp. NPDC005324. The sequence goes on from NZ_JBEXGE010000036.1 coordinate 58,131, forward strand.
CACGGGCTGCTGCGCGACCGCACCCCGATCAGCGCCGGGAGCCGGTACGAGGTGTGGGGCACTGCGACCCAGACGGTCGGCGACCTCCAGGTGTTCCTCCCGTCCGAACAGCTGCCCGCCTGGGTTAACGCCTTCACCGACTACTGACGGCCCGGGCCCGCCGCTCGTGCAGCCAGACCAGCACCACCATGGCGATGTTGACGGCGCCGAGGATCAGCAGGGACGCGTCACCGGAGTCGGTGGACCGGTCGATCGCGAAGGCCTCGCCGTCGGCCATCACCGTGTTGACGGTCGTGAACAGGACGTTGTTGGCGACGTGGAAGGCGACCGGGGCCTCGATGCCGCGGCTGATGATGGCCATCAGGCCAGTGCTGATGCCGATCACGGTGTAGTAACCGAACAGCCAGGGGTCAGCCGAACCGTGGACCACGGCGAAGCCCAGGCCGGAGACGACGAGCCCGACGACCAGGGCCGGGCGGACCGCACGCACCCAGGACGCGGCGGCGGGCAGCGCGGCAGTTCGAAACATCAGCTCCTCGCCGACGGCCTGCACCGGGGTGCTCAGCACGATGATCACCAGCATGCCGACCGTCGTGCCGGTGACACCGAAGGCGGTCCAGCCCGGGGCATCGGGCGCGACCAGCGCCACGACACCGATCCCGGCACCCACCAGCAGCGCCGCGCCGATCAGGTAGAACGTCAGGCGGCGTGCGTCGAAGGCTCGGGGTGAGCTGATCAGGCTGCGCCACGGCACCTTGGCGATCCACACCAGGAGCAGGATCGCCAGGGCGCCCGCCGCGCCGATGCTGAGGTTGACGGCCAGGAACTTCAACGGCGTGAAGGTCGCTGACATCGGGTCGTCGCTGCCCTCGATGACGCCCACGATCTGGTAGAGCAGAACCTGTAGCACCAGCATCGCCAGCGGCGGCACGAGGATGATCACGAGCGGCTTCCACCAGCTCATCCGGAGGTGGGCGCCGAACGGCCGGGAGTTGTCGACGGCCGGCCGGGAATGCTCCGGCGTCAGGAGGCGCGAGCTTCCTGCGTTCATCGGGGTGCTTCCTTCCGAAGGGGGTGGGCATCCCCATTGCAGCGCTCGCCGCGCCTCGCCGGCAGTGCCGCCGCGTCACCACGTCACCGTGACATTTCGCCGTACGCGTCCCGACCACCGTCACAAGGTGGGGATCGCCGGGCAACTGGGGTGCCGACGCTGCGGCGGCAGCCGTGACCCGCACCGTGACGGCCACCGTCGTCAACAGCGCCATCGCGGCCATCACCGTGCTTCCTCGAAGCTAGGGCCACCCACGGCTACGGCCACTGGACGCTCAACGGCAGCAGTGCGTTCGTGTGAGCCGGACTACACAAACTTGCCCCTGACATCGGTGTCAGCAATTAGCGTCGCCGGTCGACAACGAGCGAGGGAGTACGACGATGAGCAGTGCGTTTGGGTATCGCACCTTCGGTGGCCCGGAGGTCCAATTCTACTTCGACCGGCCCGATCCTCGACCCGGCGATGGGGAGATCCTGATCCAGGTTCGGGCCGCCGGGGTGGCCCGCCTCGACCACATGCTCCGGTCCGGACTCGTCCGGGCGCTCAACGGGCATCTGCCCTTTCCGCAGGTGATGGGGATGGAGGCCGCCGGTGACGTGCTCGCGGTCGGTGCCGGCGTCACTGGCGTCGCGGTGGGCGACGCGGTGTTCGGGTTCGCGCTCAGCGGCGCCGGCACGTACGCCGAGACGACGGTCCTGCCCGCGGCGAACGCGGCGCGTAAGCCGGAGACCCTGCCCTACGAGTGGGCGGCGACGATTCCGGTCTCCGGCACCACAGCCCTCGACGGGCTCGACCGGCTCGACCTGCCCGCGGGCTCGACGCTGCTGATCAACGGCGTCGGGGGCAGCACCGGGCAGGTCACCGCGCAGCTGGCCCAAACGCGGGGCCTGAGGGTCATCGGAACAGGCAGCGACAGCAAGCGCGCCGCAGCGGAGTCGCTCGGCGTCGCCTTCGCCAGCTACACCGCCGGTGACCTCCGCGGACAGGTACGCGATCTCGCCCCGTCCGGTGTCGACGGCCTGATCGACCTCGTCGGTGGCGACTCGCTGCGGTCGGTGGCCGCGCTGGTGACGGATGCCCGGCAGTTGCTGTCGGCCGCCGACGCCACAGTGAGTGAGCTGGGCGGCGAGTACCTGCCCCGCCGCCTCGACCGGGCGTCACTCGAGACGGTTGCCGCGCTGATGGTGGACGGTACCGTCGATCCGCAGATCACGCGCACGTTCAGCTTCGACCAGAGCGCGGAGGCGCTGGCGGCCGTGGAGACCGGCCACACCGCCGGCAAACTGGTGCTCACTGTCGCCGTCTGAAGACCCGGCGACGCCGCTGCCAGGATGCGGGAGCACGCCGCGCCCTGGCAGCGGCCTCCACACGACCGATGGACGCGTGCGGGTCGGTGACAGCTTTGACGCTCACAGCCTGGCGTTGGCCGGGTGCGGTCGTTCGGGCGGTTTCCCCGTGGCTCGGACGGCGTCGGATGCGGCGATGCCGGCGAGGACGATCACGGCGATGACGGCCACGGCCAGCGGCGGCAGAAGGATCATGAACGGCGAGGCGCCCGCAAGCGCCACGGCGCCGACGATCCGAGAGCGGGACACCCGGGCGAATACGGCATGTTCCACCAAGGCCCGCCCGATCAGGAAGAGCATCGGTCCGCCGAGGACGACGAGGATCCACGCCGCGTTGGTGTGCCCGAACGGATGTTCGATCACGATCTCGTATCCGACGGCAACGGCGACGATCCCGGCCACCATGAGTACGTGCGCGAGGAAAGCCTCCCGGATGAGGTGCGCGGGCTTAGCGGCGGCTCTGATGGCTTCGGGCAACAGCTGGCCCGCCCTGAAGACGTAGACGCGAAACAGCAGCACAGTGGTGATGAATGAGACCGCGAAGGCTGCTGCGGCTCCGCCCTGGCGAAACGTCGTGTCGCTGTAGGCCGAGCCGGTCGTCAAAATCAGTTCACCCAGAGCGATGATGAAGAATTGTCGGTAGCGCTCAGACAGGTATTCGGCCAGGACGGGCCACTGCCGTTGAGTGGGGCGGGACCACGGCGCGGGATAGAACAGCAGCAGTGCCGCGCCGTCGATGGCGATCGCGAGCGTCCACAACAGGCTGCGGGCCAGGTCCGTCACGATCGCGCCGGCGATCCACGGCACTGCCGACAACGTGAACCAGAAGAGCACCCCCGCGGCTCGGCGCTGAGCTTCGTGGCCGCGCAGTATCGGCACGACGATCAGGCCACGGATGATGTGAACGGCGACGTACGCGCCAGCGAAGGCCAGACTCCTGTCCCCGAACGCGTGCGGCACCGCGACTGCCATCACCATCGCGCCGAGCATGGCCGTGTAGACCAGCACCTGAAGCTCCGGCCGCTGCGGATCGTAGAGGTCGGTGACCCACGCCGTGACGAACCACAGCACCATGAAGGCCAGCAGCAACAGGAGCGTCTCGCCGACGTCGATGAGGACGACACGCTGCTCGGTCAGCTCCTCGACCAGCCGCTGTGAGACCCGATTGAGGGCAAAGATGAAGACCAGGTCGAAGAAGAGTTCCAAAAGGCTCGGTCGCTGCGGTTGCCCGGGTTTTCGAAGCAGCGCTGCTGCCCTTGTCGACATGGGCCGCCCATTCCTGCCGGCTTCGCCTATCCGGGTATTGGTACCACGCCGGGCGGCTCGTCGAGTCGATACCCGAAGAATGCCGCACGGGGTTGTAACCCCCTTCGTGGGGTACGCCCGTTTGCGCCACGCGGCGCCGTCGGATCAGCCGAGTGGGTCGGTGTGAGCCGCGTACACGCCGGGGGGCCGGTAGCGGATGGATCAGCGAGACGCGGGCGGACGCCTTGGGCCTGACGGCTTCGTGGAACTGCGGGTGCACGGGGTGTCCGCCACCGGCCCGGATGACCTCCTGGATCGACCGCACGTGCAGCAGGTGGCGGGTGACCACAGGGGCGGCTTCTACCGACCCCGGCCGGGAAACCACCTGCCCGCTGGCAACGCGGCGCGAACGCTGGCGATGGTGATCCTGCTGCCCTTCATGCTGATCAACCTCGCCATCTGGATGCGTCCGGCCGGAACCCGATCGGACCCGGTCATCAAGCTCGGGGGGCGTCGACGGGCGCGTCTTTCCGCCGCAACGACCCGACGAGGCACCCGCCGCATCCGACCGGGAGGCGACGGTGGACCGACGGCTCCGCGACCCGTCCGACGTCACAGCTCCGGCCGGCGACATCTTTCCGCCCACGATCAGAGGGCATCGGCCCTGTGAATCCGATGAGGCGTCCGACGAGGCGGTGCGTAACCTCGCCGACCACCTCCGCTGAGCTGCGGTCGCAGACTCGAGGCGCCCCCCACGTGCGCCGTGCACTGGGCAGAAATTCGGCCACGAGTAGCGGACAGCCGACACCGCAGCACGCGGTAGCCGACTGTGACCATGGGATCACTACGCGCACACTCCTCTGCGACATGTTCCCGTCGACTGGAGGACAGATGCGTCTCCGATCGTTCGTCACCGCAACACTGGCCGCCGTCCTGGCCGCCGGCGCGCTCGCGCCGCCCACGCCGGCCGCGGCGGCCACCGCCGATCGCTGGGGCTTCGCGTACGTCAAGGACCCCACCGTGTCGGTCTGGACCGTGCTGGACACCAGCCGGCAGTGGGGTAGCTGGAAGACCGCGTTCCCCGCCGCCTGGGCCGACGGCATCAAGCTCGCACCCGGCCGGTTCCAGGTCCGCTTCCCGCAGATAGGTGCCAGCTCACGGGGTGTGCCGCACGTGACACCGGTGAACCGGACCGGTCACTACTGCGAGGTGGTCCGCTGGTTCCAGTCCGGCGCCGACGAGATCGTCGACGTGCAGTGCCACAAGCCGGGCGGCACGCGCGATGACACCCCGTTCACGGTGCTCTGGACGACCAGCACGGGCGTGCTACCGGCCGGCACCTCCCACGCGTACGTGCAGTGGAGCAGCGGCCTGGTGGCGCAGTCGTACAACTCCACGGGTGCGGTGAACACAGTCGGGCCGCTGGGCGTCGGGCAGTACCTGGTACGGCTGCCCGGGGTGGGACTGGCCGGGGTCCTCGCCGGCAACGTGCAGGTCACCGCCGTGCAGCCGAACGCCGGTCCGCGTCGCTGCAAGGTCTCCACGTGGAGCGCGGTCGGCAGCGGCGTGCAGGTGTACGTCTTCTGCTACGACCAGGCCGGCGCGTTCATCAACACCGACTTCGTCCTCTCGTACCACCGCCGGCGGCCGGTGATCGGCTCGCTCGGACCGCCGTCGTACTTCGGCTACCTGGGCACCGCCGTCGGCGGGCCGACCAACGACAACTCGGTGCTCGGTGTGGGTGCGAACACCGTGGCGCCGCTGGCACCCGCTGGCCGCTACCTGGCGACCTTCCCGCAGGTCGGCATCAAGGAGACACACGCCCAGGTGGTGGCGCAGGGCACCGGCAGCAACTACTGCCACCTCACCCAACCCTGGACGTACACCACCAACGCCGACGTTGACGTCATCTGCTTCGACAACACCGGCACAGTCACCCCGCACCGTTTCCTGGCCACCTTCACCTCCCGACTCTGACGCCCGCCGCGCCGCGCCGGCGGTCTCCACCGCCGCCGGCCCGGTAAACGCCCCTGACGTCATCGCAGGGTCGACGTCGGACTCCTCCGCCTTCCCGTGCGCGGGCCGACTCGTGAAACGGTCAGCCTTGGCGCCACTTCTGGTTGGCGGTGCCGGCGCAGTCCCAGATGATCAGACGCGCGCCGTCGTTGCCGTTCCAGCCGTCGATGTCGACGCACTTGTTGGCCTGCGGATTTACCAGGTCGCCGGCCGCCGACAGGACGAACTGCTGAGCACCGGTGCCGTTGCAGGACCAGAGCTGAACGACCGCCCCGTTGGCGGTGGACCCGCCGGAGACGTCCATGCACGTGTTGTTCTGCGACCGCAGGGCCCCGCCACTGAACGTCCAGGCCTGGGCGGCAGTGCCGTTGCATACCCAGGTCTGCAGCGGTACTCCTTCGGAGAAGTTGGACGACGGCACGTCTATGCACTTGTTGTTCCAGTTACTGATCAAGCGGGTGTTCCCGCCACCGCCGGTGGTGATCAGACTGAGTCCATACGTGCTGAGGATCTCGTTGACCGGCTGGAACCACATCGTGGCACCGGAACTGCAGTTACCGGACCCGCCCGAGGTCACACCCTGCGCCTGGTTCCCCGAGATCCACGAGCCGCCGGAGTCTCCGGGCTCGGCGCAGGCGTTGCTGCGACTCAGGCCGGAGACGGCGCCCTGGGCATAGTTGATCGTCTCGTTGCGGCCCAGAATCGTGCCGCAGCGCCAACCGGTCGTACGGCCGGACCGGCACACCGAGCTGCCGATCGCGGCGTCCTGCGAACCCGCCACTGTCACGTTGCCGCCGGAGTAGTTGTTGACCCACGGCTGGGGCGTCCAGGAACTGTTGGTACGGATCCACGAGTAGTCGTTGCCGGGAAAGGACGAGCCGGCGAAGCTGCCCTGTGCGACGTTGTTGTAGCCGAGGGTGGGGCTGCCGACGCCGCCACAGTGTCCGGCGCTGACGAAGCCGCCGGCGACCGCGAAGCCGACCGAGCAGAGCGTGTTGCCGTTGATGACGTACTGGTCGCCACCGCGGACGTCGTACAGGGGCCGGGGTGCTTCGGGGGCCTCGACGACGGCGATGGCGTCGACGGCGACGTCGCTCTCCCGGGCGAACACTCTGGCGGCCGGCTCGCCGCCGGGCTGCACCCGCACGACGACGCGGTTGGCCTGGACGTCGATGTACCAGCCGTGGACGCTCCTGCCGGCCTTGGCGCCGTGTCGGTCGAGCGCCGCCAGCGTGGCGTTGAGCTGCTTCTCGCTGCGGGAGACGACGCTGACGTCAGCGCCCTGTGCGCGTACCACGGTCATGGCGGAGGTGTCGGTGACCGCGACGGTCAGGCGATCGCCGCCCGCCGGGATCCAGGCGCCGGCGAACGACGAGCCGAGCCTCTCGCGCAGCCGCCGCTCGACAGCCGGCGCGACGGCCTCAACCCGTACCCGCTTGACGATCTGGGCGTCGGTGAGGTGCAGATCGCGCCGCATGGCGGCGACCATCGCGGGATCCATGTCCAGGGTGGGCGAAGCGGTCGGCGCGTCCGGAGCCGGGCCCCGGTCGGCGAAGCCCACGGTCGGCGTGAGTCCGAGCGTGGCGAGCACCACGGCGGCGATGCCGAACATCCTCGGTAGACGGTTCATGGCGATTCCTTCCAGCTCCCGGCCGCACATCAACTGCGGACCGGCGGTGGCGGAGGAGGTGTGGGACGACGCAGAGAGCGCTCTCTCGCATGAAGAGTGTGACCGAGGCATAAATTGATGTCAATGCAATGCCGGTGTCGGTGACGTTCGGGGACCGGCAGACCGCGGTCGCTACCGGGACGCGGCCAGGGGGTTGTGCCGCCGCGCGCTCGATATCGTGCTCGGCATCCGCCTCGACGCGGCCGGTCCGAGCAGCGCGGCTGTCGTCGAGGTCAGTCCTCGTCGCTCTTCTTCTTGTCGCGGTCCATGGCCAGGTCGAGCGCGAGGACGCTGCCGATGATGAGCAGCGGGTCGACGCCGGCAGTGACCTGCACGGCGTAGGTGTCCCGGATCGTCAGCCACCGCTTGGAGACCGAGGCCACCTCGGTGCCGTCGCGTTCGATCACGTACTCGTGGTCGAGCAGGTCACCCTTCATCTCCAGGTCGTCAGGCCCCGGCACGTCGATGGTGAACTTGTCGCGGAACGGCGTGAGCAGCTTCTTGCGGACCTCTGCGGCCTTCTCGCCGCCGATCCGGATCTCGTACGTGGAACGCAGCGCCACCAGGTGCCGGTGCAGCGTGGCGACCTCATGGCCGGAAGCGTCCTCGATGACGACCTTGTTGCGGACGCTGAGCACCTTGCCGTCGACGTGGAAGACCTTGGTGCCGTGCTCGTCGAGCACGTCGAAGTCGTCGCCGATCGCGAAGAACCGCTCCTTGATGACAAACATGATTCGATTCTCCCCCACCACACGCCGAAGTGCCGGCCGAGAACGACCGGCACTTACCGCCGCCCTCATCAGGAGTCCTCCAGTGACGACCGAACGGCCCGGCGATCGTCGGCCCTCCGCGGAGGGTTGATCGCCGGGCCGCCCCGGTGACGAGCCGCGCAGGGCGGCCCCGCCGATCAGCCCGTCAGAGGCCGGCGGCGTGCGCGGCGGCGGTGCCGCCGATGACAGGTAGGACGATGTTGCTGCTCTTCAGCGCGACCTGGAGGTTCGCGGCGCTGGTGTCCGCCTGGCTGGAGTACTGCGGGTAGCTGGCCACGATGATCACGCCGATCCGGTGGCCGGGCTTGAAGACATAGTCCTCGGGCAGCAGCGGGAAGCTGAAGTTGTACGACTCCCCCTGCACCAGCGGCACGGCGACGCGGATCGACTGCCGGTTCTGGGCGTCCATGATGCCCTTGGTGACCAGCTCGTAGTCGGCCGTCGCCACCCGCTTCGTCGTCTGCTTGTAGCAGCCGTCGTCGGTCGGGCTGCTCTGGCCCCAGCAGTCCTCCGTGGTCAGGGTGATGATCCCCTCGCCGGAGGCCCGGTGCGCGACCCGCTCGTCGGTGCCGTAGTCGACCAGGATCGCCCCGAGGTTGGTGTCGGTCTGGTCGGCGGCGGCCCGCAGGTGCACTGTGGGTGTGCCGGAGATGTGCAGAGGCGCGGTGAGTGGCGCGGAGAGGAAGGCCAGCCGGTTGGGCTGCACCACGTCCGGGTTGAGGATCATGGTGTTCTGGCTCTGCGTGCGGCTGTCCTGGAACGCGCCGGTCGCCGGCTTCGCTGTGGGCACCAGCCCGAGACCGCCCGCGCCGGTGGTGCCGGGCTGGAGGAACACCTCAGTGTCGGCCGTGCCGGGGATCGGCCAGTCGGCGTGGGTCTCCCATACGTCGGCGGATCGTTCCAGGTCCACCCGCGGCTCATCCATGATGCCGTTGGCGACGTTCTGCAGCCAGAAGTCGAACCACCGGTGCAGCGTCGAGACCCACACCGACCGGCGCGAGTCGAACGGGTCGACGTGGCCCTCCTGCGACAGCCACAGCTTGCGCGGCACGTTGTTCTCCGCCAGGGCGTACCAGAACTTGCTGAAGTGGTCCGGGCGGACGTTGTCGTCGTTGAGGCCGTGGTAGAGCAGCACGCTGGCGGTGACGTTGGGGACCTTCTTGACGTAGCTGCGCTCGTTCCAGAAGGCCGTGTAGTCGCCGTGCTCGTCGCCGTCGGCGGCGCCTATCGCGTCGCGCACCGGCTTGCAGTACTCCCGGCGCTCCGGGTTGGTGACCGTGTTGGCCAGCGAGGACACATAGCTGTTGCCACGGGTGACCACGCCGTTGCTACGCACGTAGTCGTAGTACTCGGTCGGTCCGCTGATGGGCACGACAGTGGTCAGGCCCTTCACGCCGGTCACCGCCGTGGCCATGGCCAGCGAGCCGTCGTACGACTTGCCGATCATCCCCGTCCTGCCGTTGTGCCAGTCGGCCTTGACGACCTCGCCGGCGGCGTTGCGGGCGGTGGCCCGGCCGTTGAGCCAGTTGATGGCCTGCTTGGCGCTGAGGTTGTCCTGGTTGGCGTTGGTGGTCGGGCAGCCGGTGGAGTTGTTGGTGCCGACCATGTCCAGCAGGATGACCGCGTAGCCGCGCGGCACGAAGTAGTTGTCGTAGAACAGCGGCCACTTGTCGAGCAGCCCGTCGCCGTCGAGGTCCGCCTTGCATTCGGACTCGTTGCCTCGACAGACCGTCGAGTAGTAGGGGCTGGCGTCCATCACCACGGGGGCCTTGAGCCCCTCAGCGGTGGCCGCCGGCCGCATCAGGTCGAACGCGATGATGTCGCGCAGACCGTCGTTGTCGCTGTCGAAGGTGGAGTCGATGAACAGGCGTTCCCGGATGGCGTCGGCGTAGCCGAACACCGGCTGGGTGACGCCGTCCTGGACGACGATCGACGGCGGGTTGTCCGCTGCCAGCGCCTGTGGCGCCGCGCCGAGGGCGGCGAGCACAGTCGCGGACAGTACGGCCACGCCTGTGCGCCAGCGCGTTCCCACTGTAGGCATGCAGTCTCCTTGATGTGTCCGAGGCTGCGTACGCTACGAGCCGGTGGCCTGCGCCACCACCTGCACGTGTAGGAACTTCACCGGGTGTGGTTCGACGCGGGCCGCACCGAGGGCCTGGGCGACGGGGACTACGGCTGGTCGGCCAACACCAGTTCCCGCAGCCGCCGCTCGAGTGTCGGGGCGTCCAGCCCACCCGGCCAGCCGCGGAGCAGGGCGCCACCCTTGGCCACCAGCACGACGGCCGGCGGCTCCCGCACCGCGTACGACCGCCAGATCGTCTGCTGGTCGTCCAGGACGACCGGGTACTCGACCCGGTGAGCGCGGAGGTAGTCCTGGACCTCGTCGGCCTGGTCCGCGCCGGCCACGCCGACGAAGACCACCCGGTCGCGGTAGGCGCGGGCAAGGTCACCGAGGGCGGCCTGGCTGCTGGCGCAGGTCGTGCACCAGGAGCTGAAGAAGGTGAGCACGACGGGACGCTGCGCCCACAGCTCGGCGGCGGCGAACGGTGTGCCGTCGGTCAACGTGCCGGTGAACGCCGGGGCGGCCGGGGCGGTGGCGGGCGCCGGGCGCAACGCAAGGTCGGCGGGGACCGGCCCGGGCAGCGCCGCCGCCCCTCCGGCGGGTGCCGGCGCGGGCGCGGGCTCGGGCGTGCTGCATCCGCCCAGCAGCGCCGCCGCGAGCAGCAGCGGCAGGAGTGCCCGCCTCATGACGGGACCACCGCCACCAGCGCCGGGCCCTCGCTGCTGTCCGGCGTCAGGTCGAGCGCCGGGCGGCCGTCGACCTCCAATCGGTAGAGGGTCCGTTGCGGCACGCGCACTCCGACGGCGAACTCGCAGTAGGTGGGCAGACGTTCGACCCCCAGATCCTCGGCGAAGGCGACCACCGCGGTCCCCGGAGGCAACTGCCCGCTGGCCAGCGCCGTCCCGTCCGGGTCGAGCACGCGGAACGGCGCCCGGTTGTGGAAGTGCTGGTAGGGACCGGTGCCGGCGCAGTCCACGCCCGCGGCCCGGATGTTGATGTCGCGAACCAGGACCCGGACGGTCATCGGATCGACCGCCTCCCGGGCGGCTCCGACGGCGCCGCAGCCGGTCGCGCCGGCCAGCAACAGGGGCAGCAGAGTCGTGAAGCCTCGCCGCACGTCATCCTCCTTCCGTCCGCCTGCCGGGTCCGTGGCGGCCTGCCACCGCGGACCCGGCAGGAACGGGGTCAACCTCGGGCGTCGGTCAGGACTTCTCGACCCGGCACTGCTTGGTCACCGTCTTCGTCGGGTCGCTCTCCGAGGTCGCGGTGAGCTTCACGAAACCGGTGTCCGCGGCGGCGGCGGTGGCACCCACCGACACCTTGACCGTGGTGGCCTTGCCGAACTGCGCGGTGGCGAGCTGGTTGGGCAGCCAGGTCCGCCAGCCCTTGCCGGCCACCTCCGCCGACAGGCGGTAGACGTCCGACTTCAGGTACGCGCTGACGTTCTCCGGGTGCTGCTGCCCGCCGGCCGAGTACGAACCGGTGTTGGTCAGCTCGAACGAGCAGGTCACCCCGCGGTTGGTCAGCTTGCCGCCGCCGCTCACCTCGCCCTTGCCCAGCAGCACGCCGTGACTGCTCGGCCCGCCGGTGCCGTCGAGCGAACGCACCGCCACGGTGTAGGAGAGCGAGCCGGCCGAGTCCCGCTTGAGGTCGATGATGTAGAAGTGCAGCCGGTTGGCCTCGTCGACGTACTCGTACTGGCTGCCGGTGTCCGCACCGGCGTGGAACAGCGCGTCGGAGAGCTGCCGATAGTCACCCATGGTGATCTTCTGCGGGGTGCCGTCGGGCCGGTAGAAGTCGATCATGTCGATGTTCTGCGGGTTGGCGTCCACCACCCACTGGAACGGCGCGCTGTCGGCGTTCTTCGTCTTGCTGACCAGCACGCCGCTGTCCGGGGTGAAGGAGTCCGCGCCCATCCGGTCGACGACCTCGACCGTGTAGTTGTTGAAGTTGCCGCCGTCGCACAACGGGTCGGTGGTGACACCGCACGTCGGCGACAGGTCCTTGTTCAGCGCGATGTTCACGCCGCTCAGGCCCTTCTGGCCGGCGTCGACCGCCCGGGCCGTGACCTGCGCGACCACCAGGCCCGATGAGGCCAGTGACTCCCGCGACAGCCGCAGCACGTGCTCCTCACCGAGCAGGCCGATCTTGAGCTTGTCCCGCACCGTGTGCAGCGAGCCCATCGAGCCGCCGTTGGTCGGCGGGATCTGCCAGCGGGTGTGCGGACCGCCCGGGCCGTTGAACGACCCGCGCGACATCATGCTCCAGATCCCGGTGTACGCCCTGCGCAGCGGCTCGCCGTACGGGTTGTTGTAGTTGTCGCCGATGCCCAGCAGATGGGTCAACTCGTGGGCGTAGACGCCCATGCCGGAGCTCTCCCCCTGCGTCGAGGAGCCGCCGCCGGCATTCGGCCACAGTGTCGCCGCCGCCTTCCACGAGGTCCAGTCCACGTAGCGGGTCTTCGCCCAGTTCGGCAGGTTGGGGTCCGGCGGGCCCCAGGCGTCCGGCACGTCCTCCTTGTTCTGGAAGATCATCTGCCCGAACTCCTGCCAGGTCGACGACTCGTCCTGGCCGGCGCTGAGGATGAACACCAGCTCGTACTGGTTGGCGACCTCCTCGCCGACGGCCGCCCGCCAGGCGCCCAGGCCGTCGGTGCGGATGTTCTTGCCGCACACGTCCCCGCTCGGGCAGGCGCCCGGGTTGAACCCGTTGTCCAGCCCGTACTGGTAGGACTTGGCCGGCACCTGGTACGGCCCGAACCCGGTGAGGTCGACCCCGTAGCGGCCGTTGGAGTCCTGCATCCAGTACTCGTGCAGGGTGTGGCCCTTGTTGACGGTGTTCGGGGTGTTCAGGAAGTCCTGGTAGAACTTCGGCACGTCCGTCCGGGGAATGTTGGTCGCGACGGACTGGGGGTTGCCGAAGACCGTCGAACGGGCCCGCTGGGAGACCGCGAACGTCTCGTCAGGATAGTCGAGCGCCACCAGGGCGATCTTGAAGTTGCGGACCGAGCCGGACACGCTCGGGTCGGCCCAGTTCTTGCCGGGCACTGCCTTGTAGTCGTTCCAGGTCATCGTGTCCGGGTTCTGCCAGGCCTGCGGGTCGAGGACCTGGAACGGCGCGGTGCCGCCGGCCGGGTTGGCCGGGGCCGCGGCGGCCTGCGCCGCCCCGGTCGCCACGAGCGTGGTCGCCACGGCTGCGGCCAGCACGGCCCGCCTCAGCCGTGTTCGGTGGGGGGTAGCACGGTGCACGGAACCACCTCTCGTCGGAGGAACGCGGCGCTGGCGTCCCGGTGGGGGTGTCGCGGAACACCTGTCAGCAGGCCGCGCAGCGAATCTAGGAGTACGGGCCGGTGCCGGTCACTGTGCAGATGTCGGCAGGTGGGCCGGCGACTTCCGACACCTGAATGACCGGCGCCCGCCGGGGATCAGCCAGGGCCGGCCCCGCAAGCCGGATCGGCCGTTGCCGCGAGGGCCCGCAGCACGTCGCGGCGCACCAGGTCCGCGGCAGCCCCGGACAGGGGCCCGCGCGGTGGGCGGCACCGCCCTCCGAACCGTCCGGCGCAATCCATCGCGAGCTTGACGGCCTGCACGGCTTCCGGGCGGGAGGCCCAGCCGAGGATCGGGTGCAGCTCGGCGTAGAGCGGCAGCGCTCGGCCCAGGTCGCGGGCGACGCACAGCTCGTACAGGCGCACGGCCTGGCGGGGCAGCACGTTGGGCAGTGTGGCGACCCATCCGGTGGCGCCGCACAGCACCAGTTCGAGCACCACGTCGTCGGCGCCGACCAGCACGTCGATGTGCGGGCAGAGGTCCCGCAGGCGATGCAACCTGCGTACGTCGCCGGTGACCTCCTTGACCGCGACGATCCCGTCGATCTCGGCGACGGTCGCCAGCAGGTCCGGCGTGAGGTCCAACCGGGTGTCGTACGGGTCGTTGTGGGCGACCACCGGCAGGCCGACCGCCGCCACCTCCCGGAAGTGGGCGACGACGTCGGCGGTGCGGGCGGCGGGCCCGTCGGGTGGCCGCGCGAGCACGCCGTGGGCGCCGGCTTCGGCGGCCTGCTCCGCCCAGCGGCGGGCCTGCCTGCTGCCGTAGCCGCCGACGCCGGGCACCACCGCGCAGCCGGACGGCGCGGCCTGCACCGTCGCCCTCACCACGGCGGCCCGCTCATCGTCGGAGAGGGCCCGGTACTCCCCCATCGACGCGCACGGCGCGACCCCGTGGCACCCCTCGGCGGCGAGCCAACGGACGTGTTCCTGGAGCTTGTCGAAGTCGACCGACAGGTCGGCGCGAAACGGCGTGGTGATGGCGACCAGCACGCCCCGCCAGGGCCTACCAACTCCCACTCGGCAGTCCCCTCCCCACCGGCGCCGCTCGTCAACCCACCCGCACCGTGCACGGCCGCGCTGGTGCGGTCCGTACCGGAACCCTAGGAACGTCTGTCGCCCCCGGTCTTCGGACAGATGCCGGAACCGTCGCGACGCCGCCCGTCTTTTTGTCGTGACTTCGACAGTGGACCTTGCGCGATGGCCCACCGGCACCGGAGGGTAAGGACTGGCGGTCGCGCGATCCCTGTCACCAGCGCAACCATGGGAGTTACATGCACGGTGAGCTCCAGCGAATCGTCGACGCCGTCGCCGCCCGGGTGGGGCGACCCGCCCTCATCGAGGACCGGCGACAGCGGGTGGTCGCCTACAGCGAGCACGACGGCCCGATGGACGACGTCCGCCGGACGTCGATCCTGCGCCGGCAGACGACGCCGGAGGTGATCGCCTGGTTCCGAGACAAGGGCGTGCTCACGGCGCACGCGCCGATCCGCACTCCCGCGTGCGCCGAGCTGGACCTGCTGGCGAGGGTCTGCGTGCCGATCCGGCACGACGACCTGCTGCTCGGGTTCGTCTGGTTCATCGACGCGGACGGTTCGATGACCGACGCGGACATCGCCACCGCGACCGGCCCCTTCACCGACCTGTCGTTGGCCCTGTACCGGGAGAACCTGCTCGGTGAGCTCGCCTCACAGCGGGAGACCGAGGCCACCCGCACCCTGCTGGTGGAGAGCCGGCAGGCGCGCGAGCACGCGGCGCGGGCGCTACTGGAGGAGGGCGTGGTGGTCGCCGACGGGTCGACCGTCGCGCTCGTCGCCCAGCTCGTGCCGGCCGCCGGGAGGCAGCCCGACGAGGTGGCCCGGATCGCCCTGGAACAGGCCCTGGTCACCACCCGCCGGTGGATCGGCGTGCGGGAGACGCTGCACCTGGTCTGGCACGACCACGGGGTGCTGCTGGTCTGCGGCGACCGCGTCGCCGGCCGACCCTCGCCGGAAGCCTCTGCCGGGCACCTCAACGACGCGCTGGGCACCGCGACCCGCGGCCTGGCCTCGGTGGACCGGACGGTGACCGGGATCGGCCAGTCTCGCCCCGGGCTGTCCTGCGCGGTGGAGTCCTACCAGGAGGCCGCTCAGGCCGCCCGGGTCGGCACGCAACTGCCCGCGCTGGGTGGGGTGGTCTCCTGGGCCGGCCTGGGCATCTACCGGGTGCTCTCCCAACTGGACAGCCAGCACCTCGACGTCGCGGGTGTCCATCCCGGGCTGGAGCGGCTGCTGCGCGACGACGCCCACCAGGTGCTGCTGGAGACCCTGGAGGCCTACCTCGACCTGGCGGGCAACGCGCACGCGACCGCCGAGAGGCTCCGACTCCACCGGACCACCCTCTACTACCGCCTGCAACGGGTGGAACAGCTCGCCGGGACCGACCTCAAGGACGGCAACGAACGGCTGTGCCTGCACCTGGCCATGAAGCTCGGCCGGCTCAGCGGCCATTACCGCACGCCGTGACGCCACCGGCCCGGCCGTGGGACGGTCTCGCACGGTCCTCGTCACACGAGGCGGGTCATCCAACCGTACGGGTCGGCGGCCCGGCCGTACTGGATGTCGAGCAGGTGGCGGCGCAGCCGCATGGTCACCGAGTCCTCGGCGCCGGCCTTCGGGGCCGTCACCTCGCCGCCCTCCCAGACCAGGCGCCCGACCGGCGTGACCACCGCGCCGGTGCCACACGCGAAGACCTCGGTGATCGCGCCGGAGGCCACGCCCTCCTGCCATTCCCGGATCTCCACCGGGCGCTCCACGACCTCCAGGCCGAGATCCTTGGCGAGGATGAGGATCGACCCCCGGGTGACGCCCTCGAGGATCGTGCCGAGCTCCGGGGTGATGATCCGGCCGTCGGCCGTGATGAAGTAGACGTTCATGCCGCCGAGCTCCTCCACGTAGCGGCCCTCGGCGGCGTCCAGGAAACAGACCTGCTCACAGCCGTGCTCGGCGGCCTCGACCATCGGCGCCAGGCTGGAGGCGTAGTTGCCGCCGCACTTCGCCTCGCCCGTGCCGCCCCGCGCCGCCCGGGTGTACTCGGTGGAGAGCCAGATGGAGACCGGCTTGACACCACCGGAGAAGTACGCGCCGACCGGGCAGGAGATCACCATGTAGGTGATCTCCTTCGCCGGGCGGACACCCAGGAACGGCTCGGACGCGAACATGAACGGCCGCAGGTAGACGCTGTATTCGTCCTCGTCCGGCACCCACACCTGATCGGCACGGACCAGCCCCTCGACCGAGGCCATGAAGTCCGGCACCGGCAGTTCGGGTAGTGCCAGCCGCCGGGCGGACCGGGCGAAGCGCTCGGCGTTGGCCTGCGGCCGGAACGACCAGATCGAGCCGTCGCGGTGCCGGTACGCCTTCATCCCCTCAAAGATCTCCTGGGCGTAGTGCAGTACGGCCGCCGCCGGGTGCATGAGGATCGGACCGAAGGGGATGATCTCGGAGTCCTGCCAGCCGCCGTCCGGCCTCCACACCGCCCGTGCCATGTGGTCGGTGAAGTACGTGCCGAACCCCGGATTCGCCATGATCTCGGCTCGCCGCTGCGCGCTCGCCGGGCTCGGATTCTGGTGCAACGGGAACGACAGGCTCATCGCCGGGTCCTCTCATGGCCGCATCCCTGGGCGCTCAGGTCACCGAGAACGAACACGCAGGGGAAGGTTGTCGGATGACCGGTGCAGAATACCGACCGTATTGTCGCCGGTCGTAGACAGACTGCGGCGACCCGGAACGGCCGGCGCAGCCGGCTGCGGCTGGCCGGCAGTGCCGGGACCGAGACCTCGACGGTCAGGGTCGGAGCCACCAGGGGCTGGTGTAGGCCACCGCGAAGTCGTTACACGGGTGGCCGGCTGGGCCGGGGGTTCCGTTGGGTAGGGACGGGTCGGAGATCCGGAGCACCACCCAGTCGCCGTCGGTGACGTTGAGTGGCACTGTGAAGTCGGTGACCTGACCGTTGACGGTGTCGATGACGTCGACGACGGTCGGCGCCGAGGTGCCGGGACGGAGAACCTGGATCCGCAGGGGCTTGCCGTCCCAGGCCGAACCGCGGTCCAGATCCAGCAGGAACCGGACGTCTCCGGAGGTCACGTTCAGCACGCCACCCATGCGTACGCCGTTGGCGGTGGCGTCCACTCGAAGGCCCGAGACGCGCGTGGCGAAGGAACGGCGGGCGGCCATCGCCTCGAACACCGCGGCGCGGGTGTTCTCGGCGACCCACAGGCCGCTGCGGCCCTTACCCTCGTGGAAACCCCAACTGGTGCCGTGCTCGTCGGTGACGCCGGTCAGAGCCGGCCGCCAACCGGCGTTCAGGCAGGCCACCAGCGGTGACGTCGCACCCGACGACCAGCCCTCGAAGAGGAAGTCGTCGGTCCGGTTGAACATCTCCAGCCCCACGAGCTGATCGCGGGCCGAGGCGTTGAAGGAGAAGTTGTTGAACCGGCCCGCCTCCCGGCCGGGGTGATTGAAGCTCGCCAGGCCCCCGGGTCGGCCGGCGAGCCAGTTGTACAGGCTGCCGGGGCTGCCGGCCCGCAACAGGTCGGCGAAGTCGGAGGTGTTCCAGACGTTGATGTGCCCCTGCAACGGATGCGACCACTCGAACCCGCGGATCGCTGTGAACTGGCCCGGGTCGTTGGCCGCGTTGGCCAGGTCACCGGTGGTCCGCCACTCGGACGAACTGAGCCCGTCAATGGCGAAGAGGGTGGCGTGATCGGTCAACGCGGCGACGTCCAGACCGGCCTCGCGCATCGAGGCGAACGCGGCCTCGGCGCTGCCGTCACCGTCGGACATGACCGTGTGGTTGTGCATGTCGGTGTGGACCAGCATCGTGCCCTGGGTGATCCGGGACGACCGGCCGGCGCCGACCGCCGCGGTCGGGGCGCCGGCCATCGTCGTGTTGGCCGCCCTGGCGGCGGTCGGTAGCGCGGCCAGCATCAGTGTTCCGCCGGCACCGGCCAGCAGCGCCCGCCGGCCGAAGCCTGCGGGGATCTCAACCTGGCCGTACGGCACGTTGTCGTCGGGCCCGTGGTCGTGATGGCAGTGGTGCGGGTGTCGTCCAGTCATAGGTATATGGATGTCGATAGATCTGGCCGAGACGTCACGCCGAGTCGTCGGTCAGGCGAACACTGCGGTACGCGTGGTGTTGCTAGGTGAGGGTTGGTCACCGGACCAGGTCGGGCGCGGCACGTGCGTCTCGTCTGGCCAGCTCTCTGCGCGAGGTGATGCCGAGCTTGCGGAAGATCTTGCGTAGGTGATAGTCCACAGTGCTCGGACTGATGAACAGCTGTGCCGCCACCTCGCGGTTGGAAGCGCCGTTCGAGACCCGCCTCGCGATGTCTCGCTCCTGGGTCGTCAGGCAGCAGCTCTGGGCGAGGTGGTTGGCCGGCCATCGCCATGTCCAAGCGGGCCAAGGCGCACACCACCGAGATCAACGCCCCCCACCTGTCCATGGTCACGGACGCGGGCGCGGTCACCAACCAGATCGAGGCCGCCGCCAAGGCGACCAACTGACGCGACGACCGGCCGTGGGGGGGGGGGGCCGCGCGGCCCCGCCCGGA
>NZ_JBEXGE010000037.1:0-76271 GCF_040607155.1 Micromonospora sp. NPDC005324
GGGCGGTGGGCTGGTCGGTGAGGTCCATGAGGTCCGTTCTACCCCGCCGCGGCCCCCGCCGCCGAGCGAACCGGACACTCCGGCACCCAGCGGCTCCGACGAAGACCCGGCGCAGGTCGTCGAGGGTCACCGAACCGGTCACCTGCGCCCCGTCGGGGGTGTGCTGCGGGCCCAGTCGGCCGGTGGCCAGCCGCAGCCACGCCTCGGCCGGGGCCACCAGCTCGCCGTCGGGACGCTCCGGCGCGTCGACGATCTCGACCTTCTCGCCCAGCCGCAGCCCGAACGTCCGCTCCGGCGCGTGCAGCCGGACCAGCAGAGTGGCCTCCCGGCCGGCCAGCTCCTGCGGTCGGCTGGTCCAGGCCAGCATGCCGCCGATCTGGTCGAGCAGCAGCGCCACCGCCCCCGGCGTCACCGCCGCGAACCTGTTGAACGCCACCTCGGCGTCCCACTGGTGCAGGGCGAACTCGCTGAGCCGGAACCGGGCCGCGGTGGCGACGTCGACCGGCTCCGGCAGGAAGCCGAGGTCGATCCGCATCGAGGCCCGGGTCTCGGCGTCCAGCGCCTCGTACGCCTCGACCAGCCGTTCGTTGGTCGCGAGGAACCCGGCGGCGTGCTCGGCCGGGGCCATCGCGTCCCAGCGGGCCCAGACGCCACGGTTGAAGTCCCCGTCCGGGCCGGGCGCGCCGGTGCGGGCGGCGTCCAGCGTCGCCAGGTTGATCTCGGCGCCGCTGCCCAGGTGGCTCAGCACCTGGGACACCTGCCACTCGCTGGCCCCCGACGGCCGGAGCAGGTCGTCCTCCTTGAGGTCCCGTACGAGCGCGGCGAGCTCCTCGTGGCCCGCGCGCAGAGCTGTGATGATCTGGTCAGCAGGGGTCGACATGGATCTCCTCAAACGGAAATTCGACGATGGTCGGGACGCTACCGGACGTGGCCGCCGGCCGGTCCACCCCCACTGGCGGGGCGATCCGGCCGGCGGCCACGTCGGTCAGCTCAGCCCATGTGCACGGTGTTGCCGGTCGGGATGTCCTCCTTGCGGACCTTCACCAGCACCAGGGTGGCCAGTCCGGCGAGCACGATCAGCGCCGCGCCCCAGGCGAAGGCCACCCGGTAGCCGTGTACCAGCGCCTCGACCTGGTTGACCGGGTTCGGCGCCCGGCCGACCAGATAGGCGGCGACCGCGCTGGTGTAGAAGGTGTTCAGCAGTGCGGTGCCGAGCGAGCCACCGATCTGCTGGGTGGCGTTGAGCGTCGCGCTGGCCGCGCCGGCGTCGTGCTCCGGCACGCCGACCAGGGCGAGGCTGGACAGCGGGACGAAGGTGAAGCCCAGCCCCAGGCCCAGGACGACCTGCGCGGGCAGCAGGTGGGTGAGGAACGAGGTGTCCACGTCGATCTGGGTCAGCACCAGCATGCCCAGGGCGGCGAGCGCCGCACCGGCGACCATCAGCGGCTTGGCACCCAACCGGGGCATCAGCTGGCTGGCGCCTCCCGCGGCGATCAGCACACCGGCGGTGACCGGCAGGGACGCGAGACCGGCTTCGAGGGGCTTGTACTGCAACACCACCTGGAAGTAGAAGGTCAGGAAGAGGAACGCCCCGAACAGGCCGGCGCCGATCAGCGTCGAGGTGAGGAACGCCCCGCCCCGGTTGCGGTCGAGCAGGATCCGCAGCGGCAGCAGCGGGTGGCTGGAGCGCAGCTCGATCACCACGAAGGCGGCGAGCAGCACCACGCCCGCGGCGATGAAAGCGAGCGTCGCGGTGGCGTCCCAGCCGTCCTCGGCGGCCTTGGTGAAGCCGTAGACCAGGGAGACCAGACCGGCGGTCACCACGATCGCACCGGGCACGTCGTAGCGGGTGTTGCCGTGGGCCCGGCTCTCCGGGACCAGCGGCAGCGCGAATGCGATGGCGATGGCGGCGACCGGAATGTTGACCAACAGGCACCAGCGCCAGTCGGCGTACTCGGTGAGCACGCCGCCGAGCAGCAGGCCGACCGCCGAACCACCGCCGGCGATGGCGCCGTACACGGCGAAGGCCTTGGCCCGCTCGGTGGCCTCGGTGAACAGGACGGTGAGCAGCGCCAGCGCGGCCGGGGCGAGCAGCGCGCCGAAGGCGCCCTGCAACGCGCGGGCGGCGAAGAGCATCTCACCGGTGGTGGCCAGACCGCCCAGGGCGGAGGCGAGCGCGAAACCGGTCATCCCGACCAGGAAGGTGCGCTTGCGCCCCCAGTAGTCGGCGATGCGACCGCCGAGCAGCAGCAGACCACCGAAGGCCAGCGTGTAGGCGGTGATCACCCACTGCCGGTTCGCGTCGGTGATCCCCAGGTCGGCCTGGGCCTGCGGCAGCGCGATGTTCACGATGGTGGCGTCCAGGACGACCATCAGCTGTGAGACCGCGATGACCGCCAGCGCGATCCAGCGCCGCGGGTGCGGTGCGCCTGTCGACGCCCCGGCGTTGGGCGCGCCGGGCGCGGTCGAGGTGGTTCCGGGCATGGTGAAGCCTTCCGTGTTGCGAATATCGGTGAATCAGGCCGGCGACGGACGGTCGTGCTGATAGCGGAGTACCGGGATCAGCACCTGGTCGACGACCTGGGTGAGGAACGCGTCATCGGCGGGTAGGCCGTGCGCGACGATGCGGGACATGGTGAGCGCGGGCGCCAGATCGTGGAACAGCTCCCGCTCGCCGGCCTCCGGCGGGATCTCCCCGCGGGCGGCGGCCCGGACCAGGATGGCGGTGCTGGCCACCCGCCCGGCCGGCAGCACCTGGTGACGCACCAGACGTTCCAGCTCGGGGTTGGTCCGCATGGCGAAGGTCAACGCCTGCATCAGGTCACAGTCGGCCGTGCAGATCGCGGCCGTGGCCCGCAGCAACTCGATCAGGTCGCCGCGCAGGGAGCCGGTGTCGGGCGGGTTGTGGACACCCACGTGCCGGTCGCGCAGGGCGGCGACGACCAGCTCGGCCTTGCCGTCCCAGCGCCGGTAGATGGTGGCCTTGCTGACGTGGGCGCGGGCGGCGACGGCGTCGATGGTCATCCGGTCGAAGCCGACCTCGCGCAGGGTGTCGGTGACGACGGTGAACAGGTCGCTGTCGGTGCAGCGCGGAGCCCGGGCTGCCGGAACCCCGGCACCCGCGCCCACCTGCTGACCACCCAGCATCCCAACCCCCCGCGAAACGATGTCGTACTGACACTAGTTCGCGGTTGACTGATCGTGCAGGTTTTCGTGAGTTGCCTCGCACTGAGCCGGCGAAACGGTCACGTTTCCACCGGGGGTCCGGCGAGTGAACGGGTGGTCAGCCGCCGGGGGCGAGGACCACCGGCACTGCCATCGTGTTGATCCGCGCGCCGTTCTCTGCGGACACCTCGTACACCTCGACAGTGCCCTTCTGCTCGCCGACCGCGCGCCAGCCGACCACCACCCGGTAGCCACCGCGGCAGCCGCTGCCGCAGCTGGCGGTGCCGAAGCCGGTGGCCACCTCCCGGCCGGCGGCGTCCAGCACCCGGACGCTCACAGTGGCCTCGAACACGGTGGCGGTGCCGGTGACCACGAGCGGGGCGGAGACGCGCTCGCCGGGGGTCGGTCCGGTGACCACGATCGGTGGCAGCAGGTCCGCGTAGTCCGTCCGGTCCACCGGGGCGGCGCCGTCGAGGCGGACCTGACGCACGCTGGGGAACTGGGTGAGCGTCCACACCACCTGCGCCTCGCGCAGCCGCCGGGTGGCCGTGTCGCCGACGGACGGCACCCGCAGCGTCGCCACGCCGTCGGCGATGCGGGTGACCTCGACGCCGGCCGCAAGCAGGGTGGTCATCCCGCTTGCAGCCTCGGCCGGGCTCGGTCCGGCGGCCAGTTCGGTCAGCGCCAGCCGGGACGTCGCGACAGTGGCCGGCCGGGTGCGCCGGGTCGGCACGAGCAGCCCGGCGCGGACGTACCACAGCTCGATGGTCACCGGGTCCGGCCGGCGCGTGCCGGTGGACGCACCCGTCGACGGACTCGGCGGCCGGTTCGTGGGTGGTGGCGTCGGCTCCGCGGCCCGGGTCGAGGTGGGTTCCGGGCGCTCGGTGGGCCCGGCGGCGGGCGCGGCGCTCGGCGGCGGCGCGGTGGGCGCCGGGCCGAGGTCACCGGAGCGGGGAGTACCGCAGCCGCCGAGCAGGAGCGCCGCGACGAGCACCGGTACGCCCAGCCCGACCGCGCCACGGCCGGTCATCCCACACCGCCCGCCGCGCCGGCGCTACGCCCAACCGGACCCGGGCGCGGCAGGTCACCGTGTGGACCGGCGGGACCGTCAGCTGGCAACTCCAGCCGGAACCGGGTCCCCTCGCCCGGTTCGCTGCGCACGCCCAGCGCGCCGCCGAGCAGCTCGGCGTGCTCCCGCGCGATGGCCAGCCCGAGCCCACTGCCCGGCGCGGAGCGGGACGGATCGACCTGGTGGAACCGGTCGAACACGCGGGGCAGATGCTCGGCCGGGATGCCCGGCCCCTCGTCGGTGACCTCGAAGACGACCAGGGGGCCCGCGCCCGCCACGGCGGCGGTGATCTCGCCACCGCCGTGCTCGACCGCGTTGGCGACCAGGTTGGCCAGCACGCGCTCCAGCCGACGCCTGTCGGTGCGCACCGCGACCGGACCACCGGTGACCCGCACCCGGGGCGACCAGCCGCGCGCCGCGACGATGCCGTGCAGCAGTGCCAACGCGTCGACCGGCCCGACGACCAGCTGCTCCCGCCCGGCGTCCAGTCGGGAGATCTCCATCAGATCCTCGACCAACCGGCGCAGCCGGACCACGTCGCCGACCAGCAGCCGGGCCGCCGGCCGGGCGTCGTCGGGCAGCTGGTCGAGGTGCTCGCGCAGCAGCGACGCCGCGGCCACCAACGCGGTCACCGGGGTACGCAGCTCGTGCGCGACATCGGCGGTGAACCGCCGCTCCCGGGCCTGCGCGGCCGACAGCGCCGCGATCTTCGACTCCAGTGCCTCGGCCATCTCGTTGAACGTCGCCGCCCAGACGCTGAACTCGTCGCGCCCGCGTACCGGCAGGCGGGTGGTGAGCAGGCCCTCGGTGAGCGCTCGGGCGGCCCGGCTGGCCCGGCCCACCGGCTCCAACGTGCGGCGGGCCAACGCGTGACCAACGGCGGCGGCGAGCAGCACCACGAGCACCCAGCCGGCCACCAGCGCGGTGCGTAGCTGACCCAGGTCGCTGGCGACGTCGTCCTCCACGGTCAGGACGTACAGCTCGGCGGTCGAGCCGGGAATGCGCGCACCGATCACCAGCAGCCGAGGACGCTCCGTCGGCGTGGAGCGCTGATAGCCGAGCCGCCCGTCCGCGACGACGGCCCGCAACCGGGTGCCCAGCACCGGGGCGTACGCGGGGTGCGAGGCGCGGGTCGGGCCGTCGACGAGCAGCACGTGCCGACCGCTGGCCTCGAAGCTGGTGAGCAGTTCGGTGCTGCGCTGCTCGGTCAGCGGCAGGAACTGCCCGGCGAGGACGAGTTGGTAGCGGGCGTCGGCGGCGGCCTCGTGCAGCGACGCGTCCAGCCAGGACTGCCGCAGCAGCAGTCCGGTCCCGCCGGCGAGCAGCCCGGCCGAGACGCCGGCGACCAGGACGAACGCGATCGTCAGTCGGCGCCGCAGGCGGCCGGGGAACACCGCGCGTTCGGCCATCGCCGCCCCCCCGTCAGCCCGTCGACAGTTTGTAGCCGGCGCCGCGCACGGTCCGGATCAGCCGTGGCTGCGCCGGGTCGTCCTCGATCTTCGCGCGTAGCCGCTGCACCGCCACGTCGACCAGTCGGGAGTCGCCGAGGAAGTCGTGGTTCCAGACCAGGTCCAGCAGCAGATCCCGGGTGAAGACCTGACCGGGCCGGCGGGCCAGCTCCAGTAACAGGCGGAACTCGGTGGCGGTGAGCGCCACCTCCTGGCCGTGCCGGCGCACCACGAAGCCGCCCGGGTCGATCTCCAGGCCGCCGATCTCGATGACTGTCGAGGGGGCCAGCCGGCTCACCCGGCGCAGCACCGAGCGGACCCTGGCCACCAGCTCGGGCAGGTCGAAGGGCTTACGCAGATAGTCGTCAGCGCCGCACTCCAGCCCGACCACCACGTCGATGGTGTCGGTACGCGCGGTCAGCATCAGGATCGGCACCTGGCTGGTCCGCCGGATCTCCCGGCAGACCTCCAGGCCGTCCAGGCCCGGCAGCATGATGTCGAGCACGATCAGGTCGACCGGGTGGGCTCGGAACGTGGCCAGGGCCTGCCGCCCGTCGACGGCGGTGTCGACCCGGAACCCGGCGCGGCGCAGACCGAGGGCGGTGACCTCCCGGATCGAGAAGTCGTCCTCGACCACCAACACGCGGCCCTCCATCATCCGAGGGTAGACCCGGCGCCACAGTGCGTAGTCCTGGCACAACGGTCGACATCGGCGGCCGGCTGGCCCCCTCCGGGCGGGCACCGCCCAACCGCTATCGAAATGCGGGCTAGTGCGCCGCTCTTCGGCCATGAACCAATGGCAGACTGTGGTTGTGCTGCTTCGGTTCAACTACCGTGTCTATCCGACGTCGGGCCAGCAGCAGGCGCTGGCGCGGGCGTTCGGGTGCGCGCGGGTGGTGTTCAACGATGGGCTGCGCGCACGTCAGCTGGCGCGGGAGGCTGGCCTGCCATATGTGACGGACGCGGAACTGTCTCGACAGGTCACGGCGGCCAAACTCACCCCGGAGCGTGCGTGGCTGGGTGAGGTGTCGGCGGTGGTGTTGCAGCAGGCCCTCGCGGACCTGAACACCGCGTACCGCAACTTCTTCACCTCAGTTTCCGGCAAGCGCAAGGGCCGCACGGTGGCTGCGCCCCGATTCCGGTCGCGCAAGGACAACCGGCAGGCCATCCGATTCACGGCCAACGCCCGGTTCAAGGTGCTGGACAACGGACGGCTCAGGCTGCCGAAGATTGGCGACGTGCAGGTGCGCTGGTCGCGGACGCTGCCCGCCATGCCGACGTCGGTGACGGTGATCCGGGACGCGGCGGGTCGGTACTTCGCGTCGTTTGTCGTGCAGAGCACGGACGTGCCGCTGCCGTCGGCCGCGTCCGAGGTGGGTATCGACCTGGGCCTGACGCACTTCGCGGTCATGTCCGACGGCACGAAGGTCACCGCGCCGAAGTTCCTGCGTCGCGCGGCACGCAAACTGAAGCGGTTGCAGCAGGACCTGTCGCGCAAGCAGCATGGCAGCCGCAACCGCAGAAAGGCCGTTGTCAAGGTCGCCCGCGCCCACGCGCGGGTGACCGACACCCGGCGGGACTGGCAGCACAAGCTGTCCACGGCGATCATCCGCGACAACCAAGCGGTGTACGTCGAGGACCTGTGCGTGACCGGGCTCGGCCGCACGCGGCTGGCGAAGTCGGTGTACGACGCCGGGTGGGCGCAGTTCACCGCGATGCTGGAGTACAAGGCTGCCCGGTACGGGCGCACCTTCGGCCGGGTGGACCGGTTCTTCCCGTCCACCCGGATGTGCTCGGACTGCGGCCGGATCACCGACAAGATGACGCTGAACGTTCGTGCGTGGGTCTGCCCGTGTGGCAGTCACCACGACCGGGACGTGAACGCCGCCAGGAACATCAGGGCCGCCGGACGGGCGGACCTCAACGACCGTGGAGCGCAGATAAGACCGGCATCCGTGCCGGCACCGCGCAGGGAAACGGTAACCCGCCGGGAGCCCGCCCCTACCGGGGTATAGCAGACCGGAATCTGCGCCCTTCAAGGCGCAGAGGACGTCAAGGTCAGGTGTTTCGGCACCCCTGAACCAGCTGACACGAAAGGGCACGACGTGAAACGTCATGGCTGCGTGATCCGACTCCGCCCCGAGCAGCGGGAAACCTACCTGCGGTTGCACGCCGCCGTCTGGCCGAGCGTGGAGAAGACGCTGCGCGAGGCGAACTTCCGCAACTACACCATCTTCCTCCACGACGATCTGCTCTTCGGCTACTACGAGTACGTGGGCGACGACTACGAGGCCGACCTGCGGCTGATCGCGGCGGACCCGCAGACGCAGGAGTGGTGGAAGCTGACCGACCCGTGTCAGGAGTCGATCGCCGAGCCCGGCTCGGGGGACTGGTGGGCCCCGATGCGCGAGGTCTGGCACCTCGCCGACGAGGTGGGCGGGCAGGCGCCCGACCCGACCCAGCAGGGCGCCGGCAGCTAGCCGGTCGGGTGGGCGCCATCGGGTGGTCGGGGCCGGTCGGTCCCGACCATCCGTGTCGACCGGTGGGAGGCGAGCCCGAGGACGTTGGTACGCCCCAGCGGGGTGACAACTCAGCTCCCGCATTGAAGAATAGCTTCATTGTTGTATGTAGATTTGTCGACATCTTACGGAGGAAGCGTGCTCACGAGAAGGAACCTGCTCGTCGCCGCCGGTGCGGCGGTGGTCGGCGCCGTACCGCTGGCTGGCCCGGCCTCGGCCGCGTTGCCGCAGCTGGACATGGAGGCGCTGATCAAGGCGGCGCAGATCGACCCGCGTCGGCCGGACACCGCGCTGACCGAGGGGGCCAAGGACAGCGTCCTGCTGGTGGAGCGCGCACTCCAGGCGAGAGGACTGCTCTCGTCGGCGTACGTCGACGGTCATTTCGGCACCAGCACGATCGCCGCGTACGCCGCGTACCAGCGGTCCCTCGGCTACACCGGTCTCGACGCGACAGGTCTTCCCGGCCCGTCGTCGCTGCGATCGCTCGGCGAGGGGCGGTACACCGTGGCCAGGGCGATCTCGCCAGGCAGCGTGGTGACACTGCGCGGTGTGCAGGTCAACACGCGCACCAGGTCGATGCTGTTCGAGGCCGAACGCCTGCTCGGCCGTCAGCTCGGCATCACGCAGGGCTCGTACAGCAGCGGTGTGGGTGCCTCCGCCGGCACGCACGACGGCGGCGGCGCGCTCGACCTCTCCGTCAGCGGTCTCTCCTCGGCGGTCCGGACGGACGTGCTGCGTCGCCTGCGCACCGTGGGCTTCGCCGCGTGGCTGCGGACCCCGGCCCAGGGGGACTGGGGTTACCACATCCACGCCATCGCGCTCTCCGACACCGACCAGTCGACCGGTGCGCAGAACCAGGCCGGCGACTATTACCTCGGTCGTAACGGCCTGGCCAACCGGGGCGTCGATGATGGACCGACGGTCAGCCCGAAGCGGACCTGGGAGGAGTA
The DNA here is from genome assembly GCF_040607155.1 of Micromonospora sp. NPDC005324. Lineage (NCBI taxonomy): Bacteria > Bacillati > Actinomycetota > Actinomycetes > Micromonosporales > Micromonosporaceae > Micromonospora > Micromonospora sp. NPDC005324. Next base: position 9,152 of record NZ_JBEXGE010000037.1, read on the forward strand.
CCAGCGCGCGCTCTGAGGCCCCATTCCGATGCCGGCTGTTCGGCGTACAGAGGAGCGAAATTGTCCATCCGTCGTAGCCGTTTCCTGCGCGGCACCGTCGCCGTGCTCACCACGATCCTCACCACCGCGGCGATCAGCGTCGCCAGTTCGACCGGGGCCCAGGCGGCCGTGAACACCTCGACGAGTTACCTGGTGGTCTACAACAACAACATCGAGAACTGGCTGCCGAGCTCCTGCGCGGACGGGTACAGCTGGGACCGGCTGATCACCTACCTCAAGGGTCGGCCGCTGAGCCCGGACATCTTCACCGTGCAGCAGGTGTCCAACCAGACGCAGCTCAACACCCTCACGCGGCGCCTCTCCGACGAGCTGCCCGGTACGTACGCCGGACAGATCGCGATCGCGAGCCCGGGTTCGATGGGTTACACCAGCACCTGCGGCAAACTGAAGAACCAGCAGACCAATGCGGTCATCTACCGCTCGGACCGGTTCACGTTCGAGGACGCCACCCGGTGGAGATCCGACGCCCCCGAGGACTACGACGCCGGCACCGGTGGGTGCCAGAACCTCGAACCCACCCGCAGCAGCCAGGACCGCGTCCACAACATCGCCGTTCGACTGCACGACAACCTCCGCAACGAGGACGTGTCGGTGGCCTCGATCCACTGGCCGACCAACACCTGGCACGGGCCCACGTGCGCCGACGAGAACATCAAGGAGGCCGACGAGGCGATGGACCGCCTCGGTGGCGCCCTGAAGATCGTCGCGGGTGATGCCAACGCCGAGCCCGAGGACGCGGGCTGGTGGAACGACGGCAGGGCCGACGGGTACCGCGACCCGATCGCCGAGAAGTGCGGCAGCCGCGACTGCTCCTCGGCGTACGACACCAACGGCAGTCGGCGGATCGACTTCCTGCTGGTCAAGAGCGGCAACGGCTTCAGCAACGCCGCGACCATCACGCCGTCGATGGCCGGCGGCGAGTACTCCGAGCACCGCGCCGTGACCGCCTACGTGAACTACTGACGACCCCTTAGCTGGACTGCACGCCGGCCGGTGATCCGGCCGGCGTGCCGTCGGTCACCGGTCGGTCAAGCTGCGAGAATCGGTGGTTGGGCTCGCCCGTCAGGTTCCGAGACTGCCTCGCGTTGGAAAGTCTTCGACACATGTGTGGGCGTGCCTGTCGATTGGGATCGGTTCAGTTCGTAGCCCTGGTGAGAGCCCGGCATCGCAACGCTGTCGCGCGCCGCCTGGCCGCCTGACCTGTACCCATCCCACCATCGAGCTACCGGAGGATCGTCATGAAGCAGTACCTGCTGTCCGTGCACGTCGTCGAGGGCGCGCCGACGCCGTCCGACGAGGAGACGCAGACCATGTTCAGGGAGACGGATCGGATCAACGACGACATGCAGGCCGCCGGCGCCTGGGTCTTCGCCGGGGGACTCACCTCGCCGGACAGCGCCACCGTCGTCCGGGTCGAGAACGGCACCACCGCCGTGAGCGATGGGCCGTTCGCCGAGACGAAGGAGCACATCGCCGGGTTCTGGGTCATCAGGTGCGCGGACCTGGACGCGGCGCTGGCCTGGGCCGAGAGGTGCGCGGCGGCCTGCGGGCCGATCGAGGTGCGCCCCTTCGACGACCTGTCCCAGGGCTGACCAGGAGCCGGTCTCGCGACATGGACCTGGCGAGCATCTATCGCGCGGAGTACGGCCGCTGCGTCGCCACCCTGGCCCGCCTCCTCGGTGACATCAACCTCGCTGAGGAGGCCGTCCAGGACGCGTTCACCACGGCGCTGCAGAAGTGGCAGGCCCTGCCGCCGAACCCGGGCGCCTGGATCGTGACCACCGCACGCAACCGTGCCGTCGACCGGCTTCGCCGGGAGTCGACCCGCGAGGCCCGACACGCCCAGGCCCTGCTGCTGTATCACCAGGATGAGCCCCCGGAGGTGGGACCGGTGCAGGACGACCAGCTGCGACTCATCTTCACCTGCTGTCACCCCGCGCTCGCCCCGGAGGCGCGGACGGCGCTCACCCTGCGTCTGCTGGGCGGCCTCGAAGTACCGGAGATCGCCCGGGCCTACCTGGTCCAGCAGGCGACCGTCGCCCAGCGGATCGTCCGCGCCAAGAAGAAGATCCGCGACGCCGCCATCCCGTACCGGGTACCGGCCGAACATGAGCTGCCGGACCGGCTGCCGCCCGTCCTCGCCGTGCTCTACCTGATGTTCAACGAGGGTTACGCGTCCACCGCCGGCCCGCTGATCAGGACGGACCTGTGCGCCGAGGCGATCCGGCTCGCCCGCGAACTCGCCGCGCTGATGCCCGACGAGCCCGAGGTCCTGGGCCTTCTCGCCCTGCTGTTGCTGACCGAGGCGCGCCGACCGGCCCGGCTCGGCCCGACCGGTGAACTGGTCCTGCTGGCCGACCAGGACCGGTCACTGTGGAATCGGCAGCTCATCGCCGAGGGCCATGATCTGGTCCGCCGTTGCCTGCGCCGCAACCGGCCCGGCCCGTACCAGATCCAGGCCGCGATCAGCGCTGTGCACACCGACGGCGCCGCCACCGACTGGCCGCAGGTCCTGGCACTGTACGACCAACTTCTCGCGCGCGCGCCAACCCCGGTCGTGGCGCTCAACCGTGCGGTCGCCGTCGCCGAGGTGCACGGGCCGGCGGTGGCCCTCGCCGCGCTGGAGGACGTCGCCCTCCCGGGCTACCACCGGCTGCCTGCCACCCGGGCCGAACTGCTGGCCCGGCTCGGACGCGACGACGAGGCCCGAGCCGCCTACGACCAGGCCGCGGCACTGGCCACCAACGAGACCGAGCGGGCCCACCTGGAGACCCGTCGTACCGAACTCACCAGTGAATGGAGAGCATCATGACCGCCACCTACACCGTCGACGTCTTTTCCAGCCTCGACGGCTTCGGCACCACGAGCGGAAACTGGGGCGGGTACTGGGGTAAGCAGGGCCCCGAACTGCTCGCGCACCGCCTGTCCGTCTACAGCGCGGAGCAGCGCATGGTGTTCGGGGCCAACACGTACCGGGCGTTCGCGCAGATGCTGGCCGCGAGCACCGACGAGTCCGAGGTCCGCGACGCCTGGGTGACCCAGATGAGGAACCTCCCGGCGACGGTGGTGTCGAACACGCTGGAAGGCCCCCTCGACTGGCCGGACGCGACGGTCGTGCCCGGCGACGCCGTCGACGTCGTCGCCCAGCTCAAGGAGGAGTCCGACGTGCCATTGCGATCGCACGGCAGCCTGTCGTTGAACCGGGCGCTGATGGCCGCCGGGCTGGTCGACGTCGTCCAGGTGACGATCTTCCCGGTGATCACCGGACAGACCGGCACCGAGCCGATCTTCCAGGGAGCGGCCGACTTCGACCTGGAGCTGATCGAGAGCCGGACCCTCGACGGCCGCACCCAGGAGCTCGTCTACCGACCCACCCTGCACGTCTGACCGAGCATGCCGCCCAGGCGGGTTGGTGCCTCGCTTGGCCATCCGCTCGAACTGGGCGGACGGCCAAGCGGATCGGCCGGCTCCGATCACCACTGGTGGGCGACGTCGAGCACCACCCGGCTGTGAGTGCCGGGGCCGGCGAGTACGAGCACCCGGAACGGCAACCGCGCCCGTACGCCGATGGCGAAGGTGCTGTAGCCCTCGAAGCTGCCGCCGAAGACCACGTCGCGCAGCGTCGGGTAGCGCAGCAGGTTCGCCACGTGCTCACCGACCGCGTAGGGCACGGTGCCCAGGTGGTCGTCGTCGTACGCCGGGGCCCGCAGCGAGACCCGCAGCAGCGCGCCCCCGGCGGTGTACGGCGACAGCGCCAGCCCCTCGCCCTCGGTCCACGTCTCGCCGTAGCCGATCGCGTAACCGTCCACCGGGCCGTTGAACTCGAACACGACCCGGTCGTAGCAGTCGTGCCGGCCGGTCCGTACGTCGACCAGCGGGGCGTCGCTCAGCGCGCCGGCCGTCTTCTCCGCGCTGCCCCAGGTGATCCCGCAGTACGCCGCTGTGCCCGCGGTGCCCGCGGCGGTGCTGCTGCCGGCGCTGGCGATCAGCCCGGCGAGGACGACCGCCAACGCGGTCAGTGCGCTCCTGATCCTCATTGTGGTGGCTCCGTTCGCTACCGGGGCCACGTCGCGGCGGCGCTGCCGGTGACCCTCTGCCGTCACCGTCGTCCTGCCCCGGCACAGGCGCTTCGCCGCGGCGTAACCGCTGAGTAACGGTGACCGATGGTCAGTCGACCGTCGGCGGCCGGTGGAGCGTGCGCAGCGGGGAGCAGAACACCGGCAGCCAGGTCAGCGCGTTCGCGATCGCCCCGACCACCAGTGTGGTCCGGACGCCACCGTACTGTCCGAGCACTCCGGCGAGTACCGCACCGATGGTGAGGGCCCCGGTGAGCAGAAACCGGAAGGTGGCGTTCATCCGCCCGAGCAGCGCGTCCGGGGTGACACCCTGGCGCAGGCTGACCCCGATCACGTTGCCTACTCCCGTCCGCCAGGCCAGCGCCAGCCAACCGACCGCCGCCACCCAGAGCATCGGCCCCGTGTCGATCAGCGTGACCAACCCGCCGAGCGGCCCGGCGAGCAGCCCGGGCAGCCAGAGCGCGCGACCATGACCAATCCGCTCGGCGAGCGGGCGCGCGGTCACCGCGCCGAGCAGGGCGCCGATCCCGCCCAAGCCGAGGAACAGGCCGAGGGCAGCGGCGCCCAGCCCCAGTTCGCGTAGGAACACCACCGGCAGCAGGGTGGTGGTCAGCTGCATGGTCAGGTTGATGCTCGCGGTCGAGAGGGCGAGCGGGCGGAGCAGGGGATTGCCGGTCACGTGCCGGACGCCCGCGCCGAGCTGTTGGACGAAGCCGCCCGGCACCTGCGGCGGACGCCCGCGGGGTGCCTCGGCACGGATCCGGGCCAGAATCGCACCGGACACGACGAAGGTCACCGCGTCCAGCACGATCGCGACTGGCGCCGTGAGCGCCTGTACAACGATCCCGCCCAGACCTCGACCCGCAATCTGCATGGTCGCGCCGGTGCTCATCATCAGTGCGTTCGCCGCCACCAACCGGCGCCGGCCGACCAGCTCCGGCAGGTAGCTCTGCGCGGCGACGTCGGCGAAGACGGTGGCGACTCCGGTGAGCAGTACCACCAGGTACAGCTGCGGGATGGTCAGCCACCCGGCCCACCATCCCACCGGCACCGATGCGACCAGCGCCGCCCGGGTGAGATCGGTGGTGACCAGGACGGCGCGGTGCGGCAGCCGGTCGACCCAGACTCCGGCCGGCAGGCCGATCAGCAGGAACGCGGCGGTGCTCAGCGCACCGAGCAGCCCCACCTCACCAGGGCCTGCCGACAGTAGGGACACCGCCAACACCGGAACGGCCAACTGGCCGATGTGGAAACCGACGCCATTGATGAGGGCGGCGGCGTAGAGCAGTCGGAAGGAACGCGGCCAGAGATCGTCCTGGTCCTTCGATCCGGTCGTCATCGAGGCGGTGGTCATGCGGCCACGGTGCTGGCGGCAGCGCCTCGAACCGATAGATTTGACTCTCGCCGAATCCGTCGGGGGCGCCCAATGATGCTTGTCGGTCTGAACGCGCGGGACCTGGCGATGACCCGATTTGCGGTGTCACCGCTCTGGGAAGCTGTGGCGAGTGTGCGGATCATCAAGCGGCCGCATCAGTTTCCGGAGCATCTGGCCTGGTCCGAGCGGGTCCAGCCACGCTTGGCCGGCGTGCGGTGGCAGCTCCTCGCCGAACTGGTGCAGATGCCGACGCCGATCATCCCGACCTTCGTCTGCCCACCGCCGGCCACCTCACAGCCCACCCTTGACATCGAGTTGGCATCCCTCGTCGCCACCCCCGCCGAAGCGGTGCGGGCCAGCCTCGACGAGCTGCCCGGGCCCCGGTCATCGCCCCTGGCGGCGCTCTACGCCGACCCGCCGTGTCACCTGGCTCGGCTGGCCGAGGCCATCCGGGCGTATGTGGACGCGGTCATCGCGCCCTACTGGCCTCGGATGCGCACCCTGCTCGAGCGGGAGGTGCTGCTCGGCGCACAGCGAATGGCCACTGACGGGGTTCATGGCCTACTCAACCAGCTCGACCCCTTCGTCCGGCTGGAGGCCGACACGCTGTCGGTGGAACACATCGCATTGGCCGGCACGGTGCGACTCGACGGGCGGGGTCTGCTGCTCGTACCGTCCGTATTCATCGGCCGCCGGGTGTGGTCCAACTTCGGCTCTCCTGAACAACCGGTGCTGCGCTTCCCGGCGCGGGCGGTGGCAACACTGTGGGAACGGAACGCGACCCCGCAGGGGCGCGGGTTGGCGCGGGTGCTGGGTCGCACCCGGGCGGTGCTGCTGCACGAACTGGCCGTTCCGACCTCGACCGTGGAACTGGCTGTCAGGTGTGGTCTCACGCCGGGCACCGTTTCGCAGCACCTCGGTGCGCTTCGCCAAGCCGGCCTGGTGAGCACCCACCGCGTCGGACGCTTCGTCCTCTACGCCCGCACGACGGCGGCAGAGGCGATGATCGCCGCCAGCGGCGCGGCTGCCAGCTGACGCCGGTTGGCTTCGAGCGACCGGGGGCCGCCGGGATGTTGGACACCGTCATCGGTATGACGCTTCCGCTATGTCGAACATCGATCGCCGTCACATTAATATTTACGTGCATCGATGACCCGGTGGCTGACGGCCGCCGGACGACCGCAGGGGAGTACCCGATGTTCCGAGGACAACTGAGACGCGCGGCGCTGGCCATGCTGGTGGCGATCCTGGCGGCGGCCGGGATGCAGCTCGCCACCGGCACGCCGGCCGCCGCCGTCCGGACCGTCTACTACGACGCGAGCCGGACCGGCGAGTTCCGCACCAACTTCGACCAGGCGGCGCAGATCTGGAACAGCCGGGTCAGCAACGTCCGACTCCTGGCCGGCACCCCGGCAAGCATCACCATCTACGTCGACGACGGCTGGCCCCGCGCGCAGCCGACCGGCCTCGGCTCTGGCCGCATCTGGATGGGCCGCACGGCCGTCAACCAGGGCTACGACCGCACCCGCATCGCCACCCACGAGGTCGGCCACATCCTGGGCCTGCCGGACCGGCGCACCGGCCTCTGCTCCGACCTGATGTCCGGCAGCAGCGCACCGGTCTCCTGCCGCAACGCGAACCCCAGCGCCGCCGAGGCGAGCCGGGTGAACTCGCTGTTCGCCGGCACCCTGGCCGCGCCGGCCAGCACGACCTACACCTGGGACGGCGCCTCGGACATCAGCCCGCTGGTGGTCGGAGGCCGGCCGGCCACCGAGAACTACCCCTTCATGGTGTACGTCTCCGGCTGCACCGGCACGCTGATCAAGGGCAACTGGGCTGTCACCGCCAAGCACTGTTCGACGCCGTCCTCGGTGCGGGTGGGCAGCGTCAACCGTTCCAGCGGCGGGACCGTGGTGCGGGTGACCCGTGCGGTCGACCACCCGAGCGTCGACGTCAAGCTGCTGCAACTGGCCAGCTCGGTCACGTACGCGCCAGCCCCGATCCCGAGCACCTCCGGCGCGGTCGGCACCGCCACCCGGATCATCGGCTGGGGCCAGACCTGCGCCCCGCGGGGCTGCGGTTCGGCTCCGGCCGTTGCCAACGAACTCGACACGTCCATCGTGGCCGACAGCCGCTGCTCCGGCATCAACGGCCCGTACGAGATCTGCACCAACAACACCAACGGCAACTCCGGCGCCTGCTACGGCGACTCGGGTGGGCCGCAGGTACGCCGGGTCAACGGAGTGTGGAACCTGATCGGCGCCACGAGTCGGGCCGGCAACAACAACTCCACCTGCGCCACCGGCCCGTCCATCTACGTCGACCTGCCGTCGATCCGATCGTGGATCTCCACTCAGGTGGGTGGTCTGCCGGTCTGACCATCAGCGACACCACGGGCGGGGGCGAGCGCCAGACGCGCCCCCGCCCGTGGTGTGCCGGTGTCGCCCACGCGATCCCACGATGCGGTACGGTGCGTGGCATATCCGGCACATCGGAGGTGGCGTCATGCCTACCGTCGTCGTCCTCGCGCTGACCCTCGCCCTCGCGCCCGCGCCGTCGCCGTCGGCCACCTCTGATCCGCTTGGTGACATCATCGGCGGCGTCGGCCAGATCGTCGACGACCTGCTCGGCGGCGACACCCCGAGTGCCGCTCCGACGCCGAGCGTCACTCCCACCGGGGCGGCCACGCCGAGTCGCCCACCGGTCGCCGATCAGCCCAGCCCCGCGGCCATCGCGGTGCCCGGGCCCGCCGGGTCGGCGGGCGGTGCTCCCGCACCCGCCCCCGATCGCCGCACCGCCGGGGAGGTCACCGGCACCCGCGAGGACACAGTGCCGTGGCGCGACGGCGACACCCCCGCGCCGACCGCCCCGCCCGCGCTCGCCAACCCCACCCGGAATGCCTGGCCACCCGTGTCGTACCTGCTGGTCGTGGCGGTTCTCGCGGTGCTGGGTCTGCTGCTCCTGCGCCGCCGGGCCCCCGTCCCCGCCGCCGCACCCGACCCCGGTCCCGTACCGGATTCCGGGCCGGCACCGGACCCCGGCCCGGTGCCGGAAAATGTCAGCCGATTGCCGACCAGCCTCAACGCCATCTACGAGATGGGCCGGCAGGACGAGCGACTCGAACAGGAGCGCCGCCGGCGAACCTGAGGGCACGCCGGCCTCACGACGCCGAGTAGGCGCCCTCACGCCGGGGGATCTCGTCGTCGTACGCCCCGACCGGCCCGCTGTAGCGGGCCTCGCCCTTCGGGTACGGCCAGGCGTTCGCGGTGCAGCCGTGCAGGCCCAGTGTCTGCTGCTGCATCACCGGCGCCGGCCGGCCCCGCCCGGGGCACCGTTCGTGGCCGTACCCGAGTTTGTGCCCCACCTCGTGGTTGACCATGTACTGCCGGTAGGTCTCCACCGTCGCGCCGTAACCCGGCACCCCCTTGACCCAGCGCGCCACGTTGAGCACCACCCGGGCACCGTTGCGGCAGGAGGTGTAGGCGTCCGGCACGTCCTGGCAGAGGGTGTCGCGGGTGCCGGGGGTCGCCAGGTAGATGGTGACGTCGGTCGGCTCGCCGGCGCCGACCCGGCGCAGTCGCCACGCCCCGCCCGCCGTCCACCCGCGTGGGTCGTTCAACGTCGTGGTGATCGCCGTGGCGATGTCAGTCGCCGGCAGGCCCCGGATGTCGCGCTCCACGGCGACCCGGTAGCGCAGCAACCGGCCGGCCGTCGCGTGCCCGGAGGGTGCCTCGCCGGGCGCCACCGACCAGCGGTTACCGCCGGTGGCGGGGTAGCTGACCGGGATGACGGGCGCGGAACTGGATCGGACCTCGGCGGCCCCGGTCGGCCGACCGACAGGTGTCGCCGGTCCGCTGGCCGGCGGTCCGGCGGCGACCGGGTCGGTGGCGGGTTGCCCGGCGGCGGGTAGGCCGCACCCGGTGAGCAGCGCCACCACCAGCAGCGACGCCATCGAGGCGGGACCCCAGCGGCGGGTAACCTTCGTCGACATGTCTCTCCCCTCGCGCGTCGCTCGGCGGCGGCGCGGAGGAGATGACGGGTGACCGTGGCGAAAAGTTGATGTGATCCGGGCTCAACCTTTTGCCGGCCTCGCCCGTCTCCAGCTCTGTGGCACGGGGAGGGTTCGCGGTGGCGCGGGGTGACGCGGAATTCGTCGAGTTCGCGCGGGCGGCATCCGCGCGACTGGTGCACGCCGCGTTCCTGATGACCGGTGACCACCACCAGGCCGAGGACGCCGCGCAGACCGCCCTGGTGCGCACCTACGCGTCGTGGTCGCGAATCCATGACGACGACGCCTACGGGTACGCCCGCCGCACGCTGGTCAACCATCTGGTCGACGGGTGGCGGCGGCCGATGCGGGAGTACCCGACCGACGAGGTGCCGGAGCAGCGGCGTGGCGACCTGGCCGACGACGTGGCCACCCGGCGCTGGTTGGTCACCATCCTCGGTGCGCTCAGCCCCCGGGAGCGCGCCATCGTCGTCCTGCGCTACTACTTCGACCTGCCGGAGGCGCAGGTGGCCCGGGAACTCTCCGTATCCGTCGGCACTGTCAAGAGCACCAGCTCGCGAGCCCTGGAGAAGTTGCGCACCGCCGCGCCCCGCACGGCCGATGAGGAGGCGCGCCGATGAGCGAGCTGGAACGGCTCCGCCACGCGATGCGGGCGACCGAGCGCCCCGACGCCGTGCTCGACCTGGACACCGTGATGCGCGAGGGACGTCGGTTGCGTACCCGTCGACGCGTCGCCGGAGCCGGGGCGGCGACGCTCGCGACCGGCCTGGCCGCCGTGGTCGTCGTGGTGGCGGTCGGTGCGTCCGGGCCGGGCGATCCGGCGCCGACCGAGCACCCACCGCCGGTCGCCGTCGCTCCGCCGTCGGTGGGTGTCTCGCCGTGGGCGGAGAAGTCACCGGTCTCCACGCCGCCGCCGACGGTGGGCCGCGACGAGCCGCCGCCGAAGCCGCTGGGCCAGTTCGTGGACAGCGGGGTGCGGCACGGCACCGACCGGCGGATCTACTACTTCGTCCGGGTGTCCGTGGCCGGTGAGCCCAAGGTGTCCATCGGGCTGGCCGCCGGTCGCCAGGCGCCGGACGGCTCGGTGACCACCGACATCCTGGTCAACGACGTCGACGGCAGCGACCGCAGCGCCGGGTTCCACCAGATCGGCTACGACGAGGGCTCTGCTGCGCCGGTGCCCACCTTCGGCTACTTCGTCGGCCCTGCCAAGCGGATCATCGGCACCGTCGGCGGCCGGCAGGTCGACGCCCGAGTGGCGCGCTGGAGTGTCGACAAGCAGGTGCTGATCTTCTGGTTCGACCCGGCGCAGCTCACCCCGGGGGAGCGGTTGGACGGCATCATCGCCCACGACAGCAGCGGCCACCGACTCTGACGCGCCGCCGGCGCTCAGGCCAGTCGACGTTCGATGGTCACCGTCGTCCCTTCGGCGGTGGAGACCAGCCGCACGTCGCCGTAGGCGTTCATCAGCAGCGCGCCGCGTCCCCGGTCCATCGCCGGCCGGCGGTCCCGCCAGGTGCCGAAGTCCCGTACCGAGATCCGGCTCAGCCCGCCACCGACCTGCACGCGCACCCGTACCTCGGGACGGCTGGGCCGCTGCGCGTGCTCGACGGCGTTGTTCATGGCCTCCGAGGCGGCGAGCAGGAGATCTTCCAGCACGTCCGAGTCGACGTCCAGGTCGTCCAGCGCGCCCCGGACGTCCCGACGCATCGCGGCGGCGGAGGTGGGCGCGGACGGGTACGTCCATTCGACGTCCAGGACGTCGCCCAGCCCGTCCGGGTCGGCCGGCGCCTGCCCGACCACTGACGCGTCGCGAACAGGCTCGGCCGCCGGGGCCGGCGTGCCGGGGCCGATCGGGGCGGGTCGAGCCGGAAGAGTCGGGGCAGCGACCGTCGCCGGGTCGCCCGCTGCGGCCGCGGCAGGGGTACGGTCGCGGGCTCGACGGATGCTGGCCCGGATCCGGGCGATCAACTCGGCCGCGGCGAACGGTTTGACCAGGTAGTCGTCGGCGCCCAGGCTCAGGCCCTCCACGCTGGCCTCCCCACCGGCGCGGGCGGAGAGCACCAGCACCGGCAGCGTCCGGGTCGCCGGGTCCGCGCGTAGCCGGCGCACCAGGTCGAAGCCGTCCAGCACCGGCATCATCACGTCGGTCAGGACCAGGTCGGGCAGGTCGCGGCGGATCTCGTCGAGGGCCTGCCGGCCGTCGGTGACGGCCCGCACCCGCCAGCCCTGCCCGGTGAGCAGCCGGGTGAGGTACGCCCGCATGTCGGCGTTGTCGTCGGCGAGCAGGATCCGGGCCCCGGCCAGCTCGTCAGTGGCCGGCCCGGACGTGGAATCGGGCTCGGTCAGCGCGTCGTCCGGTTCGGTGAGCCAGCCCATCGCCTCCTCGACGGCGGCGCGGGCGGCGTCACCCCGTCCGTCCACCGCCGGCCCGGTGACCGCGGTGCGGTGCGCCGCCGACCAGGGCAGCGTCACGGTGAACCTGCTGCCGACGCCCACCTGGCTGGTCACCCGCACGTCGCCGCCCTCCAGCCGGGCCAACTCGTGCACCAGGGCCAGGCCGATGCCGGTGCCCTCGTGACTGCGCGAGCGGGCGCCTCGCACCCGGTGGAAGCGTTCGAAGAGTTTCGGCAGGTCCCGTTCGGCGATGCCGATGCCGGTGTCCGCGACGGTGAGGCGCACCTCCTCGTCGTCGGCGTCGAGGGTGACCCGGATGCGGCCGATGAACGTGTACTTCAGTGCGTTGGAGAGCAGGTTCGTGACGATGCGTTCCCAGTTGACCGGGTCGACAGCGACCGGCCGGGGCAGCGGTGGGCAGCTCACCTCGAGGGTCAGCCCGGCCCGCTCGACGGCGGCCCGGAACACTCCGGCGAGCTCGGCGGTCAGCGCGGCCAGGTCGACCACACGGGCGTCGCTGCGCGTCCGCCCGGCCTCCAGGCTGGAGAAGGTGAGCAGGCTGTTGACCAGCGTCAACAGCCGAGTGGCGTTGCGCCAGCCGGTCTCCACCCGCTCCCGCTGCACCGCCGCCAACGGCGCTGCGGCGTCGGTGAGGGCGTCGGTCAGCGGGCCGAGGATGAGGGTCAACGGGGTACGGAACTCGTGGCTGACGTTGGCGAAGAAGTCGGTCTTGACCCGGTCCAGTTCCGCCATCGCCTCGACCCGGCGCCGCTCCTCCTCGTACTCCTGGGCGTTGCGCAGAGCAACGGAGATCTGCTGGGCGAGCAGTTGGTGGAAGGAGTGGTACGCCTCGTCGAGCCCTCGGCTGGGGCTGACGCCGGCGAGCAGGACGCCGAGCGGCTGATCCTCGTCGGCGGAGGGCAGCGGCAGAGCCAGCGCGGCGCGGACCGGGTCGTTCCACGGGCCGGCGGGCAGCGGCAGCCGGTCGGCGACGTCGGTCACCGGTGTCGCCCGGCCCTCGGCGGCGTCCGCCAGCCCCCAGGCGTACGCGGGCGGGCCCGGGTCGGTCAGCTCGACGGCGTCCGGCAGAGCCCCGGCGTGGCCCTGGTCGCCGCCGGTGCAGGCGACCCGGCGCAGCGCCGTGTCGTCGCGCAGGTAGATGGCGGCGAACGGCACGTCCAGGGGGTGGCCGTCGATCACGTCGATGAGGCGAGCGCCGGTGGCGTCGACGTCGACGGTGCGCCCGTCGCCGAGCACTGACAGGTCGCGCAGGAGACGCAGCCGGCGTTCGCCGACCACCTGCTGGGTGACCTCGCTGCACACTGTCAGCACGCCGACGGTGCGGCCGTCGTCGTCGCGGGCCGGGGCGTGCGAGACGCTGAAGTACGCCTCCTCGCGGTAGCCGGCCCGCTCCAACAGCAGTTGCAGCGCGGGGACCCAGCTGGCCACCCCGGTCGCCATGGCCTCCTCGATCAGCGGGGCGAGCACGTTCCAGCCCTCGGCCAGCGTCACCCGTACGTCGTCGCCGAGCGCGGCGGGGTGCTTGTCGCCGATCAGCGCGGAGTAGGCGTCGTTGTAGAGCTGGGAGTAGCTCTCACCCCAGAGCAGCAGCATGGGATACCGGGAGGAGAGCACCATCCGGACTGCGGCGCGCAGGCTCTGTGGCCACCCGCCGGCCGGGCCGAGCGGAGTGCCGGCCCAGTCCAGTTGTGCCATCAACCGCCCGGTGTCGCCGCCGCCGAGGAACAGGTCAGTGCTGGGTCGTGTCACGCTCGATCCGACCCCATCGCAAGCCCCCGTTCCGGGCCCGATGACCCCTGCCGCGTTACCTACCCATCCTGACACCTCTACTCACCTGTGCCGACGCCGGTACCCACCGTCGAACCGGCGGCGGTTCGGGACGAACGACCGATGCTCAAGAAATAGATATCTGTCAGTGTCTCGGGTATCTCTCCAACCCCGAGGAGCCCCCATGAGAGGCAGAACGCTGAGCGCGGGAATCGCGCTCGCCGTGTTCGCCGGGATGACGGTGCCGCTGGCCGCCCAATCGGCGACCGCGTCACCTCCGACCGCCACGACGGTGACCCGGCCGATCGCCGCGTCCGCCGCCGCGCTGGCCGCGCCGGACATCTCCATCACCAACGTCCAGGCGCACCTGACGCAGTTCAACGCCATCGCCACCAGTAACGGTGGCAACCGACGGGCCGGCTCGGCCGGCTACACCGCCTCACTGAACTACGTCAAGACCAGGCTCCAGTCGGCCGGCTACACAGTCAGCGAGCAGTACTGCTCCAGCTGCCGGTACCCCTCGAACAACCTCATCGCCGAGTGGCCCGGCGGCCCGGCCGACCAGGTGGTCATGTTCGGTGCGCACCTGGACGGCGTCTCCGCCGGTCCGGGCATCAACGACAACGCCACCGGCTCGTCGACCCTGCTGGAGAACGCGCTGGTCCTGGCCGCACAGAACCCGACCGTTACCAAACGGGTGCGGTTCGCCTGGTGGACAGACGAGGAGCAGGGGCTCAACGGCTCCCGGTTCTACGTCAATTCGCTCAGCGCCACCCAGCGCGGCTATATCAAGGGTTACTACAACTTCGACATGGTCGGCTCGACAAACGGCGGCTACTTCATCAACCGGGTCAGCTCGACCACGGCGGCGCCGCTGAAGGCGTACTGGGATTCGTTGGGCCTGCAACCGGAGGAGAACGTCGAGGGCCAGGGCCGCTCCGACGACTACTACTTCCAGCAGGCCGGCATCCCCACCTCGGGCTACGCCGCCGGCGCCAGCGCCCGCAAGACCAGCGCCCAGGCGGCCAAGTGGGGCGGCACCGCCAACTCCGCGTACGACCCGTGCTACCACCGGTCCTGCGACACCACGGCCAACGTCAGCGCAACGGTGCTGAACCGGGCAGCCGACGGTGTCGCGTACGCGCTGTGGCAGCTCGCCGTGGGTGGCGGCACCCCGACCTGCACCGGCGGTCAGGTGGTCGGAAACGGTGGCTTCGAGAGCGGCAGCACCCCGTGGACCGCGTCCTCCGGCGTGATCACCAACGCCAGCGGCCAGCCCGCCCGGACCGGGTCGTACAAGGCATGGCTCAACGGGTTCGGTAGCACTCGCACCGAGAGCCTGTCGCAGTCGGTGACCCTGCCGGCCGGCTGCTCCACGTACACGCTGTCGTTCTGGCTGCACATCGACACCGCCGAGACCACCAGCTCCACGGCGTACGACCGGCTCACCGTGCAGGCGGGTTCGACCACGCTGGCGACGTACTCCAATCTCAACGCCGCGACCGGTTACGTGCAGCGCAGCCTCAACGTGGCCGCGTTCGCCGGGCAGACGGTGACGCTGCGGTTCACCGGCACCGAGGACTCGTCGTTGCAGACCACCTTCGTGATCGACGACGTGACGTTGCAGGCGAGCTGACCGCGTAGCCGAGAGAGGGCCGCCACCGGTTCTTTTCGGTGGCGGCCCGTCGCGTCGTGGGTCAGGGGAGCTGCGGGTAGAGCGCGGCGACGCCGCCGGCCAGCCCGGCCTGCACCTGGCGGCTGAGGTCGTCGGCGAGGATCTCGTACGCGTCGGCCTCGATGCCGTCCACGCCGATCCGGGCGATCGCCGCCGGGTCGGACTTCGGGCCGGTGATGTCCGCGGCCATGTCGGTGTCCAGGTAGCCGACGTGCAGGCCGGCGACCCGGACGCCCCGGTCGGCCAGTTGGACGCGCAGCACGTTGGTCATCGCCCACTCGGCGGACTTGGCGGCGCTGTAGGCCGCGTGGGTCGGAGAGCCGAACCAGGACAGCACGGAGAGGACGTTGAGAATCGTTCCGCCGCCGTTGCCGGCGATGACCGGCGCGAACGCCCGGATCGTCGACAGGGTGCCGATGTAGTGGGTCTCCAACTCCAGCCGGACGAGGTCCAGGTCGCCGTCGAGGAGGTCGGTCCGGGTGTCGATGCCCGCGTTGTTGATCAGCAGGTTCACGCCGCCGGCCAGCTCGGCGGCGGCGGCCACCGAGGCGGGGTCGGTGATGTCGAGGCGGACCGGCGTCACGCCGGGTAGGTCGACGCTGTCGGGGTTGCGGGCGCCGGCGTAGACGGTGGCGCCCCGGGCGAGGAGTTCGGCGGCCAGGTGCCGGCCGAGGCCACGGTTGGCGCCGGTGACGAGGGCGGTGGTTCCAGCGATCTTCATGGCCGTCACGCTATCCAACCTGACTTCTGTTAGGCAAAGTCAGCTATGTCACGAGGGGTGGCCGGCCGGATCGGGAATACGACCCGGACGCGCCCACACCCCGACCGGTGACGACTCGTATCCTTTCCGCGAACCTTCGCACGAGCCGAGATGGGAGACGGTGTGAGCAACCAGGCCGAAACGTTGGAGTTCCAGGCCGAGGCGCGGCAGCTCCTCCAGTTGGTGGTCCACTCGATCTATTCGAACAAGGACGTCTTCCTGCGGGAACTCATCTCGAACGCGTCCGACGCACTGGACAAGCTTCGGCTGGCCACCCTCGTCGACAAGGACCTCGTCGCCGACACCGACGACCTGCACGTCGCCCTGGAGATCGACAGCGACGCCCGCACCCTCACCGTGCGCGACAACGGCATCGGGATGACCCGCGACGAGGTCGTCCAGCTGATCGGCACGATCGCCAAGTCGGGCACCGCCGAGCTGCTGCGCCAACTGCGCGAGTCCGCCGACGCCCACGCCAAGCAGGACCTCATCGGCCAGTTCGGCGTCGGCTTCTACGCCGCGTTCATGGTCGCCGACCGGGTCACCCTGCTGACCCGCAAGGCCGGCGAGACCGGTGGCACCCGCTGGGAGTCCACCGGCGAGGGCACGTACTCGATCGAGGCGGTCGACGAGGCGCCGCAGGGCACCACTGTGACCCTGCACCTCAAGCCGGCCGACACCGAGGACAACCTGCACGACTACACCGCAGAGTGGACCGTCCGCGAGATCGTCAAGCGTTACTCCGACTTCATCGCCTGGCCGATCCGGATGAGCGTCGAACGCCCCGGCGCCGAGGGGGAGGCCGCCACCCGCGAGGTGCAGACCCTCAACTCGATGAAGGCGCTCTGGGCGCGGCCCCGCGACGAGGTCGACGCTGCCGAGTACAACGAGTTCTACAAGCACGTCAGCCACGACTGGGCCGACCCGCTCGAGGTCGTGCACATGAAGGGTGAGGGCACCTTCGAGTACGAGGCGCTGCTCTTCCTGCCCAGCCACGCCCCACTGGACCTGTTCTCCCCGCAGGGCCGCCGTGGCGTCCAGCTCTACGTCAAGCGCGTCTTCATCATGGACGACTGCGAGGCGCTGGTCCCGACCTACCTGCGCTTCGTCAAGGGCGTGGTCGACGCGCACGACCTGTCGCTGAACATCTCCCGGGAGATCCTCCAACAGGACCGGCAGATCCAGATCGTCCGCCGCCGCCTGGTCAAGAAGGTCCTCGCCGCTGTCAAGGACCTCAAGGCCAACCACGCCGAGCGCTACCGCACCTTCTGGACCGAGTTCGGCGCGGTGGTCAAGGAAGGGCTGATCGACGACACCGACAACCGGGACACCCTGCTGGACATCCTGTCGGTGGCCTCCACCAACGACCCGGCCGAGCCCACCGACCTGGCCGGCTACGTGTCGCGGATGAAGGACGGCCAGAGCGACATCTGGTACGCCACCGGCGAGTCCCGGGCCGCCATCGAGAACTCTCCGCACCTGGAAGCGTTCCGGGCCAAGGGGCACGAGGTGCTGCTCCTCACCGACCAGGTCGACGAGGTGTGGGTCGAGCGGGTCGGCACGTACGACGGTCGGCCACTGCGCTCGATCGCCAAGGGCGAGATCGACCTGGACACCGACGAGGAGAAGCAACAGGCCGAGGCCGAGCGCGAGCAGCAGCGACAGGAGTTCGCCGGGCTGCTCGACTGGCTGGGGACCACCCTCACGGACAGCGTCCGGGAGGTCCGCCTGTCGTCGCGGCTGACCACCTCACCGGCCTGCGTCGTCGGCGACGCCCACGACCTCACCCCGACCCTGGAGAAGATGTACCGGGCGATGGGACACGAGATCCCCACTACCAAGCGGATCCTGGAGATCAACCCTGGTCACCCGCTGGTGTCCGGGCTGCGCAAGGCCCACGAGCAGGGCAGCGACCCCGCCGCCCTGACCGAGACCGCCGAGCTGCTCTACGGCCTGGCGGTGCTCGCCGAGGGCGGTGAGCTGACCGACCCGGCCCGCTTCACCCGGACGCTCGCCGACCGGCTGGCGCGCACCCTGTAGGCGTACCCCGGGCGGCGGCCCGTTCGAACAGCGGGCTCGCCGGCTGGCGCTGCGCCGCATCGTGGCCTGGCTGCGCCACGACAGCTGAACGCTCGGCCGGACAACCGGCCGAGCGTTCGCCTGTGTAGCGCGGATCAGTTCAGGTGTGGGTGGTCCGTCACGCCGCGGAGGCGGCCTTCGACCCTCGGTGCGACGCAACGGGGCCGGCGTTCCAGCTCCAGCGCGGGGCCGGTACCGCCGCGTCGCGCCGCCCGTCCGTGTCGACGTCGTCGCCGTCGGTTCCGTCGACGGTCCGCTCGACCGGGGCGGGTGTGCTGCGGGCCAGTCGCAGTGAGTGCTCGGCGCCGGTACGAGCCGCGCACGGCCAGGACTGCCCGGCGCACTGCAGGTTGCGGCACCGGCCCTCGTCGTCCGGCTCGTGTGCGCTCAGCACGTCGACCGCCAACTGCCACAGCAGCGGGTCGGTCACGTCGTGCGGGCGCTCGGCGGTGCGACTCGGTCGGTTGCTGGTGTCGTCGGACATGGTGGGCCCCCCTCGTCAGGCTGTACCCCACAAGGGTCACCCGTCAGCCGCCGGCTAAACCGCCGACCTGCTGTGATGTGTCTCTGATCGCAGCTCGACCGTGGACGCCGCACGCTTATCGGTCAGTCCGGCAGAAGCGGCATCTCCACGCCCTGCTCCTGGCCGAGCAACACCGCCCGAGTGAGCGCCGCTGATCCGAACCGGTCGCGGACCGCGTCGACCGCAGCGTCCAGATCGGACCCGGGGTCCGGCTGGAAAGGCAGCTCAGGCTGGACCGGGTTGTCGTCGAGGTTACCCACGGAGACACCGATCAGCGTGACGCCACGGCGATCGATCTCGGGCAGTGCGGCGCGTAGCAGCGCACGGGCGGCGGCGAGCAGTGGTGTCGTGTCCGCCGTCGCCTTGCCCACCGTGTGCGAGCGGGTCGCCCGGGTGTAGTCGCCGAAGCGCAGCCGCAACACCACTGTGCGGCCGGACCGCCCGGCCGTCCGCATCCGCCGGCTGACCCGGTCGACCAGGCCGGCGAGGATGGCGTCCAGCTCCGTCGAGGCGTGCGGGGTACGACTCAACGCGTGCTGCGCGCCCATCGAACCGCGCCGCCGCCCCACCTGCACCGCCCGGGGATCGCGATTGTGCGCCAGCGCGTGCAGGTGGCGGCCGGCGCCCGCACCGAGCAGCGACACCAGCGCCGCCTCACCGAGGCGGGCCACCTCCCCGACGGTACGGATCCGGCGTTCGCGCAGCTTGGCGGCCGTGACCGGGCCGACGCCCCAGAGCCGTTCCACCGGCAGTGGGTGCAGGAACGCCAGCTCGGCGTCCGGTGCGACCACCAGCAGGCCGTCCGGTTTCGCCACCCCGCTGGCCACCTTGGCCAGGAACTTCGTGCGGGCCACCCCCACCGTGATCGGCAGGTGGACCCGGTCGCTGACCTCCCGGCGCAGTCGTTCGGCGATCTCGGCCGGTGGTCCGACCAGCCGCCGCAGACCACCCACGTCGAGGAACGCCTCGTCGATGGAGAGCCCCTCGACCAGCGGTGTGGTCTGCCGGAAGATCTCGAAGACCGCGCGGCTCGCCGCCGTGTACGCCGACATCCGGGGCGGCACGACGATCGCGTCCGGGCAGAGCCGACGCGCCTGCTGGCCGCCCATCGCGCTGCGGACGCCCCGCGCCTTCGCCTCGTAGCTGGCCGCGAGCACCACGCCGCCACCGACGATCACCGGCCTCCCACGCAGGCGCGGGTCGTCGCGCTGCTCGACCGACGCGTAGAACGCGTCCAGGTCGGCGTGCAGGATGCTGGCGCCGGGCGACACGTACACATGTTCGCATGACGCCCGGCCGGTGCGGCAGTGAGCTGGGCTGACGCCCGGTCAGTCGAGGCAGAACTCGTTGCCCTCGGGGTCGGCCATGATGAGATGACCGGCCCCCAACGGGGGAGAGGGCTCGTGCCGACTGAGCCGCTTGGCACCATGCGAGGCGAGCCGTTCGGCCTCCGCCTCCAGGACCGCCATCCGCTCGTCACCCTCCAGCCCGGGGGCCGCGCGTACGTCGAGGTGGACGCGGTTCTTCACCTGCTTGTGCTCCGGCACCCGCTGGAAGAACAGCCGTGGTCGCGTGCCCTCGGGGTCGACCACCGCCGACGCGTCGTTGCGGTTCTCCGGCGGCACACCCATCGCCTCCAACGCCTGGTCCCAGGACTCGAAGTCGCCGGGTGGGGCCTGCACCTGGTAGCCGAGCGCCTCGGCCCAGAACGTGGCCAACCTCGCCGGGTCGGCGCAGTCGAACGTGATCTGGACGTCGCGGGTCACGGCGGATTCCTGTTTCCTGTTCTGGTCGGTCATGATCCCAGCCTCTCGCTGATAGCGGACAGAGTCGTTCCGCTATTCGTGCAACGATCGACGGGTGACCGTCGAGGCGACGACCGAGCGGGTGCTGCGCCTGCTGGCGCTGCTGCAACGACGACTGTCCTGGACGGCCGCCGAACTCGCCGTCGAGCTGGGCGTCACCGGGCGTTGCGTGCGCCGCGACGTGCAGCGTCTGCGGACGCTCGGCTACCCCGTGCACGCGGTGTCGGGCGTCGGCGGCGGCTACCAACTCGGTGCGGGCACCCGGCTGCCGCCGTTGCTCCTCGACGACGAGGAGGCGATCGCCACGGCGGTGTCTCTGCGGCTCGCCTCCGGGGGCACTGTCGCCGGGGCGCGCGAGGCCGCGCTGCGGGCACTCGCGAAGCTCGACCAGGTGATGCCGTCGCGGCTACGCGCCGAGGTACGGGCGGTGCACGGCTCCACCGACACCCTCATCGGCCCGGTCGCCGAGATCGACGCGGAGCTGCTGGTGACACTCGCCCGGGCCTGTCGAGACGGGGTACGCGTTCGATTCCACTATCCCGGGCGGAGCGGTGGCGAGCAGGAGCGGACGGTCGAGCCGGTCCGGATGGTCACGACCGGGCGTCGCTGGTATCT
This sequence comes from Micromonospora sp. NPDC005324, assembly GCF_040607155.1. Taxonomy (NCBI): domain Bacteria; kingdom Bacillati; phylum Actinomycetota; class Actinomycetes; order Micromonosporales; family Micromonosporaceae; genus Micromonospora; species Micromonospora sp. NPDC005324. Next base: position 30,314 of record NZ_JBEXGE010000037.1, read on the forward strand.
GATGGCCTGGGACGTCGACCGCGACGACTGGCGGACGTTCCGGCTGGACCGGATGCGGGCGGCGGTGGCGACGACCTGGCGTTTCCCGGCGCGCGAGCACCCGGACCCGGTCGCGTTCGTGCAGCGGGCCGTGACCGGTGCGCCGTACCGGTACCTTGCCCGGGTGCGGGTGCACGCCCAACCGGAGCGGTTGCGGGAGGTGGTCCCGCCCCAGGTGGGGCGGGTCGAGGACGACCGCGACGGGTGGTCCGTGCTGGTCGTCGGCGGCGACAACCTGGACTGGCTCGCCGCTCACCTCGCCCGCCTGGATCACGAGATGGAGGTGCTGGAGCCTCCCGAGCTGCGCGAGGCCGCAGGCCGGCTCGCCCGTCGCCTGGCGGTGCTGGCCGGTGCGCCGTCGGAACCCGACGGGCGGTGACGCAGCGCGTAGTGGCGCAGCGACACCGGGCTTCCGTCGGGGGCGGTCCATGGTGCCGTGCTGGTGCCGACACACCGCCATCCCGCGCGCTCGTACAGCGCAGCGGCCGCTGTGCCACCGCCGGCCAACTCCAGCACCAGGTCCGTTGCGCGTTTGTCCGCCCACTGGCGGGCCCGGTCCAACAGCGCGCTGCCCAGCGCCAACCCACGCGCTTTCGGCACCACGAAGAGGCGAGCCACCTCGGCCGTCGGCCGGCCGGGCGGCCCGTCCACCTGATCGGGGATCCGATGCACCGCGGCGTGTCCGACAATGGCCGCATCGGCGTCGACGGCGACCCAGGCTCGCGCCGGGTGCGGCTCGCGCAGCCAGCGGTGCGGGTCGGCGGGCCAGTTCAGCGGGTACCCGTCGACCCGGTGAACCTCGGCGAGCGCCGCGACGCAGCCGTCCAGGTCGGTGGCGCGCCGCCGACGGACAGCGGGTGGGTTCACAGATCGTCGAACGGGCCGGCGTAGCGGAACTCGCCCCGGATCGACTCGCGCCACGCGTGCAACTGTCGGGCCATGAAGTACTGCGGCCCCCACGGCTGCGGCGGAGTGACGCCGAGTTCGACGGCGGGCCGGAACCCGAAGCGTGGGTAGTAGTCGGGGTGCCCGAGCAGCACCACCAGCGGTTCGTCCCGCGCGTCGGCCGCGCCGAGCACCGCGTGCATCAACGCGCTGCCGACCCCGCGGCGCTGCCAGTCGGGCAACACGCCCAGCGGCCCCAGGCCCAACGCCACCGGCGCACCGCCCACCCGGCCGCGGGTGGCCACCACGTGCCCGACCACCTGGCCGTCCGAGTCGGTCGCCACCAGGGAGTACGCGGGCAGCCAGCCCTCGTCGGCGCGCAGCGCGTCGACAAGGGTCGCCTCGACCGGTACGGCGTCACCGCCGTCAGCCTTCGCGAAGGCGGCGGAGTGCACCGCCCGAATGGCGTCGACATCCGCGGGTGTCTCGCGTCTGATCAGCACCGCGCCACCATACGGGTGCCTTCGGCAGCGGCTCCACGCGTTATCCCGTTTGGCGCTGTGCTCAGCCGGGGTGGCGCGGGCGATCGGTTGCCGAGCCGAGGCTGTTGCCGAACCGTCGGCAGTTGGAGGGCGTGTCGCGGAAACGGGCTATGCCTGTGAGTCATATTGATGACTCACAGGCATACCGCTCATGAGCGAATATGGCTCCCGGCCCGAAGCCAGCGGGGTCGGAGGTCGGGCGCGATCTCAGCCGACGGCGGTGGCGGAGGGCGGGGCGCTGCCCCCCTGGGGTGCCTCCGGGACCATCAGCCGGACGATCTCCGCCTGGTCGGCTGCCGAGGGCAGTCCCCATTCCGGTCGGTATCCGTACACCTCGTGCAGTGGGGTGGAGCCGGTGCGGCCGTCCAGGATCTCGACGGCGTCGGTGCCGATCAGGCCGGGGTGTTCGACGCCGCAGGCCTCGGCGACCTTGGTCAGGTCCCGGCGCAGCGTCCGCACGTAGTTGGCCGCCCGGACCGACTTCACCGTCGGGTCCAGGCCCCGGGTGAGCCACGCGTTCTGGGTGGCGACGCCGGTGGGGCAGGTGTCGGTGTGGCACTTCTGCGCCTGGATGCAGCCGATCGCCAGCATCGCCTCCCGACCGACGTTGACCAGGTCGCAGCCGAGCGCGAACGCCACGATGGCGTTGTCCGGCAGGCCGAGCTTGCCGCCGCCGACGAAGACCACCTGCTCGTGCAGGTCGTGCTCGGCGAAGATCTTGTACACCCGGGAGAAGCCCTGCTGGAACGGGAGCGACACGGAGTCGGTGAAGATCAGTGGTGCGGCGCCGGTGCCGCCCTCGCCGCCGTCGATCGTCACGAAGTCCACACCCCGGCCGGTGTCCCGCATCAGGGTGGCCAGTTCCTGCCAGAAGCCCAGGTCGCCGACCGCCGATTTGATGCCGACCGGCAGACCCGTCTCGGCGGCCAGCAACTCCACCCAGTCGAGCAGGCTGTCGCAGTCGGAGAACTCGGCGTGCCGGGACGGGCTGACGCAGTCCTGCCCGGCCGGGATGCCCCGGGTGGCGGCGATCTCGGCGGACACCTTCGCCCCGGGCAGCAGCCCACCGAGGCTCGGCTTGGCGCCCTGGCTCAGCTTGATCTCCAGCGCCCGCACCGGTGCGCCGGCGACCAGGTCCTTCAGCCGGTCGAGGCTGAACCGACCGTGCTCGTCGCGGCAGCCGAAGTACGCGGTGCCGAGTTGGAAGACCAGTTCACCACCATTGCGGTGGTACGGCGACAGGCCGCCCTCGCCGGTGTTCTGCAGGCAGCCGGCGAGGGCCGCCCCCTTGTTGAGCGCGGTGATGGCGTTGCCGGAGAGCGAGCCGAAGCTCATCCCGGAGATGTTGACGACCGACTCCGGTCGGAACGCCCGGGCGCGTCCCCGTGCCGCGCCGAGCACCTTCGCGCAGGGCAACCGCACGTCGTGCCCGGCGGTCGGTGACGACGGCGGCACGGCACGGCCGAACGTGCGGTGCTTGATGATCGGGTACCCGGGGGTGTACTCGATGTCGTTGTCAGTGCCGAAACCGAAGTAGTTGTTCTCCTGCTTGGCCGACGCGTACACCCAGCGGCGCTGGTCGCGGGTGAACGGCCGCTCCTCGTTGTTGCCGGCCACGATGTACTGCCGAAGCTCCGGCCCGATCGTCTCCAGGAGGTAGCGGGCGCGGCCGAGGACCGGGAAGTTGCGCAGCAGCGCGTGGTCGCGCTGGATCAGGTCCCGCGCGGCGAGGGCCGCGACGGCGGCGGCGACAGCGGGTACGGCTCGACGGGCCCAGGTCATGCCCGGGGTTCTTTCCGCCCGGGCGGCGGATCAAACCGATGAGCCGGCTGGTGGCGGTGCGGGCGGGCCCCGCACCGCCACCACGCGCTCAGCGGTGCCGGAACGACTCGCGGACCGATCCGCCGACGACAGTGCACCACGTGCTCGTGCTCAGCTTGCCGTTGCGAGGCAGCCCGTGCAGCGCCTGAAGGTCCTGCACCGCCCTCCGGGTGGCGTGGTCGTACGCCCCGGTGACGGTGACCGCGTACCCCTTGGTGGCGAGGATTTCCTGCACGGCCGTGACCGGCGCTCCGGCGGCGTGCTGGTCCAGCTCCGGCGCCAGCGTCTCCCAGGTCGGCGTGGTGAGCGTGGCGTCCACGTCCACAGCGATGCCGTTGCGGGCCTGCCAGTCCTGCACGGCCGCGACGGTCGCGGCGTCGAACGTGCCGCTGACGGTCACCGGGTAACCCCGGTGGGCGAGCAGGTGCTGCACCACCCGCACCGAGGGGGAGTTGACGAAACGCCACAGGTCCGGCCAGCGGCGTGCTGGCACGTCACCGAGCTTGGTGCCCAGGGCGGCGTGCACCCGCCGCCGCAACTCGGGGAACTGCCGGTAGAAGGCCGCTCCCGGGCACTCGGTGGTGCGGAAGTCCCAGTGGCCGAAGATGTCGTGCGCGTGCAGCCCGTACTGCCGGCAGATCGCGACGCAGAGCTTGACCAGCGAGTCGGTCAACGCCCTGGGTGGCGTCTCGGTGACGTAGGTGCCCTCGTTCTCGATGCCGATGGCCCGGCCGTTCTCACCCGGGCAGTGCGCCGAGATCATCTGCCGGTCGCCGGCTTCGAGGCGCTCCAGGCTGCCCCGGCGGCCCTCCAGCACGTAACCGCCGCGGCTCACCGTGAAGTGCTGGCCGGTGTCGGACCAGCCGTTGCCGTCCATGTGCAGGTCCTGGCAGTCGTGGGCCAGCTTGACCGCCTGCTCGCGGGAGTAGTCGGTGACGTTCGGGAACGCCATGTGGTGCACGATGATCTTGTTGGTGGCGATGGCGCTCACCGACAGCGGGTCCTTCGGCGGGCGGGCAGCCCACTCGTCACAGCTGATGATCCAGTCCAGGTCGGTGCCCGGCGCGGCCTGCGCCGCGCCCGGGAAGGCGAGTTCGCTCCCGACGACGGCGACCGTGGCGGCACCGAGACCGGCCCGCAGCAGCGTCCGGCGATCCACTTCGGAATGGTCGACGTGCATTGCATCTCCTCCTGCGGCCGACGGCGGGGGGATGAAAAGTAGCTCCAGTGGCCGCACGCACTCCGAAGAATATTGCCAAAACTCGCCCGCGCGCTAGAGGGCGCCCACCGCAGCGGGAGGCCGAAAACCGGTGGCCAAAAGATCAACGTTCCGCTAACCTCGCCGCTGACTCGGGGGTGGAAGATGAAACTTGGTGAGGCGCTGACCGAACGCGCCGAGGCGGCACGACGGGTCGAGCAGCTGCGGACCCGGATCAACGGCAGCGCCCGGTACCAGGAGGGCGAGCTGCCTCCGGAGGACGCCACGGTGCTCATGACCGAGTTGGACCAGGTCCTCGACAACCTGGAGACGCTGATCCGGCGCATCAACCGGACCAACGCCACCGTGCCAGTCGACGACCTCGGAACGCTCACCGACGCGTTGGCCCGGCGGGACGTCCTGCGACTGCGGCACGCGGCCATCACGGCGGCCGCCGACGCCGCCGCCGGTAGCGGCCGGGGTCACGTGGCCCGGCAGCTCCGCTCCGAGCTGAAGATGCTCGCCGCGTTGCCGGTCGCCGAGCTTCGGGAACGCGCCGACGGGCTCGCCGGGCAGCTCCGCGAGCTCGAGGTGCGGATTCAGCGCACCAACTGGGAGGCTGACCTGCTGGACTAACCTATCCCAGCAGCGATGTGGAGCAGGTAGCCGTCGTGGAGGCGTGTACACACAGGTCCGGGCTGCAACCCCGGCACCCTTCCTGGCGCGCGGTGGGCAGCGCGGGGTTCAACTCCCCAAGCACAATGCAGCCCAGCACCGAGGACAGGTAACACCGCAACACGCACACCTCATCACCACGTACAGATCCTCGACGGCGAGGGCGGGTTCGGGGCACTCCACATCCGCGCCGCCGCGTGCTGTTCGCTCACCAGCACCCCGGTCTGGAGGGCGACCGCCCCTGGTCGGCGTTTCCGCGCGTCGGGTCGGGGGTAGGTCGGGGGCTGACCGTTCCGGCTGCCCCTTCCTAAGGAATGACCAGATGAGTGACAACGTCAGCGACGCGGTGGGCGACGCTCTCCGCTCGGTGATGCTCTTCCTGCCCAAGGCCGTCGCCTTCCTGGCGATCCTGGTGGCCGGATGGCTGATCGCCAAGGCCGTACTGAAGATCGTGGAGAAGGTCCTCGAGCGGGTCGGGTTCGACCGCGCCGTCGAACGCGGCGGCATCCGCCGCGCGTTGAGCCGCTCCCGGTACGACGCCAGCGACATCGTCGCGAAACTCGTCTACTACGCGGTGCTGTTGTTCACGCTTCAGCTCGCCTTCGGCATCTGGGGGCCGAACCCGATCTCCGACCTGCTGGGCGCGGTGATCGCGTGGCTGCCCCGCGCCTTCGTCGCGATCGTCATCGTCGTGGTCGCCGCCGCCATCGCCAACGCGGTCAAGGACATCATCAGTGGCGCCCTCGGCGGCCTGTCGTACGGCCGGGTGCTGGCCACCATCGCCTCGGTGTTCATCCTCGGCCTCGGCGTCATCGCGGCCCTGAACCAGATCGGCGTCGCCACAGCGGTCACCACTCCCGTGCTGATCGCCGTGCTGGCCACCATCGGCGGCATCCTCGTCGTCGGTGTCGGCGGCGGCCTGATCCGTCCGATGCAGAGCCGTTGGGAGTCGTGGCTGACCCGCGCCGAGCAGGAGTCGCAGCTGATCGCCGAGCACGCCCAGGCGTACCGGGCCGGCCGCCGCGACGCCGAGGCGGAGCTGGCGCACGCGTCGACCACCACCAGCGACCCGGAGGCCACCCAGGTGGTGACCCGGCCCGCCGAGACCGACGCCACCCAGGTGGTGAGCCGGCCGGCCGACGCCGACGCCACCCAGGTCGTGACCCGGCCGGCCGACACGGACGCCACCCAGGTCGTCCGCTTCCCGGTCACCTCCGACCCGACCCGGCCCGCCGCGACCGACGACACGACCCAGGTGGTCAGCGGCTCGGCCGGCTCGGACGTCACGCAGGCGGTGGGCACCGGTGTCGACCCCGACACGACCCAGGTGGTCACGGGCGGCACCGACCGCGCGGTGCCCGGGCAGCGCACCAGCGACGACAGTGAGACCACCACCGTCATTCCGCCGGTCGACCGGCGCTGACACCAGCGGTACGGAGGCGGGGCGGAATCGATCTGATCACGCCCCGCCTCGCGCTGTCCGCCCCGCCTCGCTCACCCGGCACGGTTCGCGCTGCTCGGCACGCCGAAAACGCTGGCCGCGGCCGCGCCGTTTGTCTAGCATCGCGGGCATGACCTGGCGACATTGATCCAGCAGCGTCGGCCGATCCCGTGGGCCACCACGGGCACCGCACGTCCGGTGTCCGTCTCCACTCCCACGGGAAGGCCCCATGATCCCCATCGCTTCGCGCGTGCCCGAGCCGGCGGTCCGTCGGCTCACGGCGACCCTCTACGGGTACGCGTTCCTCAGTGACCTCGTCCTGCTCTACCCGCTGTACGTCGTGTTCTTCGCCGACACCGGGCTGTCGGTGGGGCAGATCGCGTCGCTCTTCGTCATCTGGTCCGCCGCCGGCATCCTGTTCGAGGTGCCCTCCGGCGCCTGGGCCGACGTGCTGTCCCGCCGGCTGCTGCTGTGCCTCGCCCCGCTGGTGGCCGCCGCCGGTTTCGCGCTCTGGGTGCTGCTGCCGTCGTACCCGGCGTTCGCTGTCGGTTTCCTGCTCTGGGGCGCCGGTGGCGCACTGGTCTCCGGCGCGCTGGAGGCGTTGGTCTGGACCGAGCTGGACCGGCTCGGCGCTGTCGACAGGTACGCCCGGGTGCTCGGGCGGGCTCGGACGGCGGGTGTGCTGGGCGTGGTGGTCTCCGGAGTGCTCGCCGGCCCGGTGCTCGCCGTCGGCGGCTACCCGGCGGTCGGCGCGGCCAGCGTGCTCGCCTGCCTGCTCGCCACGATCGTCGCCACTCGCCTCCCGGAACACCGCGCGCCAAGGGCCGTACGCGTTCCGGTCGCCGAGCCGGCGATGGCCGCTCGGCCGGTGGGCGCCGCACCACCCCGGCAGGACGAGCCGGACGCCGTCGCGCCCGCGAACCCGGACGACGATGGTGACCTGGGGTGGTGGGACACGCTGCGGGCCGGAGTGTCGCAGGTCCGCACCCGTCCGCCGGTACGGGCCGCCGTGCTGCTGGTGGCAGTGGTCGCCGCCGACTGGGGTGCCCTGGACGAGTACACCCCGCTGCTCGCCCTGGACACCGGCGTCGGGGCGCAGGCCGTACCCCTGCTGCTCCTGCTGCTCTGGGCCGGAGTGACAGTCGGCGGGCTGCTCGCCCCGGCGGGGGAGCGGCTGGGCAGCCGAGGTTACGCCGCGCTGCTGGGGCTGGTCGGCGTCGCGCTGGCCGGCGGTGCCCTGCTGCGGCACCCGGCGGGGTTCGTGCTGCTCGCGGTGGCGTTCGGCGCCGCGCAGTTGGCCACCGTGCTGGCCGACGCGCGACTCCAGGCCCGGATCACCGGTTCCAGCCGCGCCACAGTCACGTCCCTGGCCGGGATGGCCACCGACGTGCTGATCATCGTGACGTACGCTGGCTACGGTCTGCTCGCCACGTCGGCCGGCAACGCGGTGGCGTTCGCGTTCACCGCCGGGGCGTACCTCGTGGTGGCGATGGTGCTGCTGAACAGCCGCCGGCGCCGGACGGCAGTGCCCGCCGGCGTGGCCGCGGCGGTGCCCGGCGGCCAGGACTGACCGGGGCTCGGCGGCGGCCTGCTGGGGCCGCCGCCGCCCCGCGCGGTCAGCCGGCCATGTGCAGGAACGACCACTGGTGGCCGTCGAGGTCCCGGAAGCCGCGCATGTACATCGGCCCGTTGGCCATCCCCGGCCCGAGCGACTCCCCGCCGGCGACCGCCGCCTGGTCGACGAGTTCGTCGACCTGCCCCCGGCTCGACGCCGACAGCCCGACGATGACCTCCCGGCTGGTCGCCGTGTCCGTCGCGGCGACCCCGGTGTACGCCTCGAAGCCCGACCGGAGGTGCAGCACCAGCCGGGTGCTGTCGGAGATGGTGAGCACCGTGCTGTCGCCGTCCGGCTCGGCCTGGTCGTTGGTGAAGCCGATCGCCCGGTAGAACTCGGTCGCGGTGGTCAGGTCGCGCACCGGCAGGTTGATGAATGTCATGGTCATCGGTGGTCTCCGTCCGTTTCGAGCAGTGCCTTCAGTGCGGCGAGCCGGTCCCGCCAGTACGCCTTGAGCTCCGCGGCCTGCTCGGCTGCGGTCAGCTTCTCGTGCAGGACGTTGACCCGGGCCTTTGACTCGCCGACAGCGTCGATACCGACGACGATCCTGGTGGGGCCACCGGCCCAGTCGGCCCGGAAACTGCGCGGTGCGGTGGCGGTGCGGACACGTACTTCGACATCAGGCAGCCAGCGTGCGCGTGCCGTCTCGTCGGCGAACGCCTCGAACAGTCGCGGCGCCGGCACGGCCACCGTCCGGCTCGCGCTGGCCTCGAAGCCGCCGCCGCGTCGTTGACCCGGCGCGCGCAGGCCGCGTGCCTGCTCGTACCCGACGGTGATGGTCTGCGCCCACCAGCCCGGCACCTCGTGTTCGGTGGCCAGGTGACGGGCGATCCGGGTGTGCGTCCACTCGGTGGCGGACGCGGCGTCGAGCAGGTCGAACCACTCGGCCCAGCCGCGGCCGGTCCGGGCGCGGATCAGCTCGTCGGCGATCCGCTCGGTCTGCGCTGCGGCAGCCGCGGCGGTCGGTTCGGCAGGTGCTGGGGGGGACGCGGCGATGGACGCCATTGTCGGCTCGACGGTCCGATTGATCAGGTGCCGGCGGGCGGTGGTGTAACTCTCGCCGGTCTTCCCCATCCGGGCCCGGACCCGGGCCTTGAACGATCTCTGAGTGGTCATCACATGCTCCCGGTCAACGGCACGGTCACCGGGACTCACGCTCCCGCCGACCCCGCCGGAGTGGGGCATGTGGCACCACGTCCCGAGGGCTCCAGGCCCCCTCTGCCTCCGCGTTGCCGACGGCGTGAGCGCCGGGAGGGAGGTGCGGCGCAGGACTACGCCGACGTCATCCTACGCCCAAACACGCGTCAGGGTTGGTCACCGTCGAGGTAGACCCACCGGCCGTCCTCGCGGACGAACCGGCTGTGTTCGGTCACCGTGCCGGGCCGGCCCCCGGCCCGGTAGTGCGCGTGAAAGGTCACCGTGCCGGCGGTGTCGAGCAGGCCGCCCCGCTCGGTCTCCACGATCTCCAGTCGGGTCCACCGCTGCCCCGGGTCGAGCTCCAGGGAGGCGGGTCGGGTCGAGGAGTGCCAGCTGCGCAGCAGGTAACCGGTGTCGCCGAGGGCGAAGGCGCTGAACCGGGAGCGCATCAACGCCTCAGCCGTCGCCGGGGCGTCTCCGTCGTGCGCCGGCGCGCAGCAGTCCGCGTACGCCCGGCCGGAGCCGCACGGGCACACCCGTCCCGTTGTCGCGCTCGCCCGCCGACGTCCCGCACCCTTACCCACGTCACCAATCCTGCCCCAATCACCCCACCCCTGCTCCACCCCACCCCGCGCCCCGCCCCGCCCCGCCCCGCCCCGCGATCTTGCACTTTCTGTCGTGGCATAGGGCATAAAAGGTGCGGATCGACGACACAAAGTGCAAGATCGCCGGGCCGCGCCGCGCCGGGCCGCGCCGGGCCGCGCCGAGCCGCGGCGCGGCGCGGCGCGGCGGGCCTCACAGCCAGCCGGAGCGGCGGAACAGCCGGTACAGGAACAGGGCCGCCGCCGCCATCAGGGTGAGGGCCCCGGCGTAGCCGTAGCGCCAGGCCAGCTCCGGCATGCGGTCGAAGTTCATGCCGTAGATGCCGGCGATGCCGGTCTGGGTGGCCGCGATGGCCGCCCAAGCGGCGATCTTGCGCATGTCGTTGTTCTGCTCGACGGCGAGCTGCGCCAGTCGCGACTGGACGATCGAGGTGAGCAGGTCGTCGTACGCGGCCACCCGGTCCACCGCCCGGCTCAGCCGGCCGTCGACGTCGACGAACCAGCGGTGCAGGGCACGCGGCGGGCCGTCGGGGTCGAGCAGCGTACGCATCGGCGCCTGCAACGGCAGGACCGCCCGCTTGAACTCCACCACCTCCCGTTTGAGCTGGTAGATGTGCTGGATGTCGGCGGTGCGGTCGCGGGCGAACACCGCCTCCTCGACCCGCTCCAGGTCCCGTTCCACGTGCCCGGCCACCTCCAGGTAGGAGTCGACCATGCGGGCGCAGACCGCGTACGCCACCGCCCACGGGCCGGCGGCCAGCAGCGCGGGGCGGCGTTCGATGTCGGCGCGGACGCTGCGCAGCGTCCCGGCGGCGCCGTGCCGCACCGTGATGGCGAAGCGGTCACCGAGCAGCACCATCACGTCCCCGGTGTCGATCACCTCGGAGGTTTCGGTCAGCTCGTCGTGCTCCACGTACCCGGCGGTGCGCAGGACCAGCAGCGTGACCGACCCGTGGCGCTGCACTGTGGGCCGGTGCCCGTCGGCGAGCGCCTGTTCGACTGTCAGTTCGTCGAGGCCGAAGGTCTGCCCGACCGCGGCGAGCACCGCCGGGCCGGGATCGTGCAGTCCCAGCCACACGAAGGCGTCGCGGCCGTGCCGCGCCCGGGCGTACGCGTCGGCGTAGTGCTGTTGACCGGCTTCGCGCCGGCCGTTGACGTAGACGGCGCAGTCGACCACGGCGTCCGGGTTGGACCGGCGGGGGGTGGGGGAGTCGCCCTCGACCCGTCCGAGCAGTCGCCGGGCCAGGGCGCGTACGCCTCGACCGGTCCGGTCCCGTACCGGTCGCTGATCCACCGCGTGCCTCCCCCTCGTCGGCGCACCGTCCCGATCAGGGGATGGTGCCACCGCATTCTGCCGAGCGGGGTCCGGCTCCCGACAGCGGGGCGGTGGCTCCGGCGGGCGGGCGGCTCGGGTCTGCGGCGCGGCTCAGGCGGTGCGGGTGGCGAAGACGACGACGTTGTCGACGTAGTTGCCGGTGGCGGTGTCGAACTGGCCGCCGCAGGTGATGAGGCGCAGCCCGGCGGCGTCCGCCGGGCCGTAGACCAGGGTGGTGGGGAAGTGCTCCTTGGGGTACGCCCGGACGTCGTCCACTGTGAACGTGGCGACCCGTGCGTCGGCGCGGGTGACCTGTACCTGCTGCCCGGCGCGGAGCCGACCGAGGTCGAAGAAGACCGCCGGGCCGGACGGCGCGTCGACGTGTCCGACCAGGACGGCGTTGCCGGTCTCGCCGGGGCTGACGCCGTGCCGGTACCAGCCGGCGAGGGTGGGCCGGTCCAGTGGCGGCACCTCCAGCACCCCTGCGGCGTCGGCGCCGACGGGGACGATGTCGGCGCGTAGGTCGATGGCGGGGATCTGCACCCGGACCGGCGCGGCGGGTGGCAGCGGTGCCAGGTCCGGTGCGGGGTGGGTGCGGGTCGGCGCGTCGGCCGACGGTGGTGGTGGCCGCGCCGGGTCGGCGGTGAGGCCGACGGTGATCAGCCCGAGCCCGCTGACGCCGAGCAGGGCGACCACTGCCGGTAGGGTCCGCCGCCACCACACGTGTGCACCTCCGTACCGGATCGTCAGGGTGCCCGCGCCGGTGTTCCCGGCGCGGGCACCCGTCTCAGGGATGGAACGGTCGCCGATCAGGCGACAGTGGAGACCGGACGGCGCCGGCGGATCAGGATCACCGCGCCGGCGAGGGCGGTGCCGAGCAGCGTGCCGCCGGCGGCGAGAGCGCCGGTGTCACGGTTGTCGCCGCCGGAGCCGGCCGGCGCGCCGCCGATCGGGGTGACGGCGAAGGTGGCGGTGCCGGCCGAGCTGCCGTCGCCGCAGGTCGCCGCCACCGTGTACGTGCCCAGGGTGAACCCGGCGGTGAAGAGTTCGGCGCTCAGCCCGCCGCCGGCGGCGGCCGTGGTGGATCGGACGTTCTGGTCGCGGTTGGGGCCGGTGACCCGGAAGATGGCGTCACCCGACTTCGGGTTGCAGGTCGTCGCGGTGAGCACGACGGTCCCACCGACCGGGGTGGTGGCCGGTGACACAGTGGTGTCGGCCAGTGCGGCGCCTGGCAGCAGGAGCGTGCCGAGGCCCACGCCGAGCGCCGCCGAGCAGAGTGCTGTTGAGACCTTCATACGCGTCTTCCCTCACTTTTCGTCCGCTGACTGCGTGGGACGTCGTTCGGGTGGCCAACTCCGTGACTAGCACCGGTGTGCCCAACACTAGGTGGGTTGGGTCCTCGATCAGGTGAAAATGAGAAATCCTCGTTGCCGTCACGTGTCCACCCGAAGGCGGGGAGAGCTGCGGAAAGGCCCGGACGGCCCGACCGGCACCGGTGCTCCGATCGATGTCTGCTCCGGCCGGGCTGTCGTCGCTGGGCCTGGGGCGAGGTATTGCCGACGACGGCGGAAATGCACCACCTGGCGCGCGTTTGCCGACCCGCCCCCGTTCGAGTCGCCCGCCCCGGTGGCCTGAGCGCCGTCGCGGCCCGTCCGGTGGTGTCGGGCGGCCGTGTGGCAGCGTGGTGGGGGTGACCGACTCCGCGCCGCTCGACGTCGACCTCGCGCTGCTCGGTGGCGGCGGCGCCGCGTCGTTGCTGCTCGCCGCACTGGACCGGCACGGCGTCCGGGATCTGCGGGTCGCCATCGTCGACCCGGTGCGCCGACGCGGTCAGGACCGCACCTGGGCGTTCTGGGGCCACCCCGACAGCGACCTGGACCCGCTGCTCAGCGCGAGCTGGCAGCAGGTCGAGGTGGCGACGGCGGCGCGACGCCGCGTCCTGGACCTCACCCCGCTGCGGTACGCCATGCTCCGCTCCGGCCCGGTCTACGACCGGGCTGCCGACGCCGAGCGTCGCCTCGACGCCACCCGGATCGTGGCCCCCGCCGAGACGGTGCGCGACGACGGCGACCGGGTGCTGGTGCGCACCGGCGACGGGCGCTGCGTACGGGCCGGCTGGGTGCTCGACTCCCGCCCCCGCCCACCGGCGCGAGCGGGGCGAACGACCTGGTTGCAGCACTTCCGGGGGTGGTGGCTGGAGGCTGACCGGCCGGTGTTCGACCCGACGCGGGCGGTGCTGATGGACTTCCGCACCCCGCAACCGCCCCTGGGTGTCTCCTTCGGGTACGTGCTGCCGGTCAGCGACCGCTACGCCCTGGTCGAGTACACCGAGTTCTCACCGGACCTGCTCACCGACGCCGGGTACGACGCGGCGCTGGCCGGCTACCGGGACCTGCTCGGGCTGGATCCGACCGGGCTGCGGGTGCGCGAGGTGGAGAACGGGGTGATCCCGATGACCGACGCGCCGTTCCCGGCCCGGCCCACCCCCCGCGTGGTCCGGCTCGGCACGGCCGGTGGCGCGACCCGCCCCTCCACCGGCTTCACCTTCTCCGCCATGTACCGCCAGGCCGACCAGGTGGCCCGCGCCCTCGCCGCGGGCCGCGCTCCGGTGCCCGCCCCGGCGTACCCGCGCCGGCACCGCTGGATGGACGCGGTGGCGCTGCGCGCGCTGGACCGGGGCGGGGTGGGCGGTCCCGAGTTCTTCGACCGGCTCTTCGACCGCAACCCGGCCGAGCGGGTGCTGCGCTTCCTCGACGGCGGCACCACCCCGGCCGAGGAGGTCGCGATCATGAATTCGACCCGGTTGGTGCCGATGATCGCCGCGACCGCCGGTGACGCGGTACACCGGGTCCGCGACCGGCTGCGCCCCACCCGGCCCGCGCCGGCCATCCCACCCGCGGTGGTGGGCTCGGCGCCGGCGGCTCGGCGCGGCGGCCCCCCGAGCGGGGAGGACGACCTGCGCGCCCGGTAGGTTGCCGGGCATGGTGGACGCGGCGGCCGGCAGGGGCGTGCAGATCTGGACCGACGGGGCGTGCAGTGGCAACCCCGGTCCGGGTGGTTGGGGTGCGCTGCTGCGCTACGGCGATCACGAGCGGGAGCTGTGCGGCGGCGAGGCCACGCCCACCACCAACAACCGGATGGAACTGATGGCGGCCATCCAGGCGTTGGAGAGCCTGAACCGGCCGGTCACCGTGGAGCTGCACACCGACAGCACGTACGTGCGCAACGGCATCACCAGTTGGCTGGCGTCGTGGAAGCGCAACGGTTGGCGGACCGCCGCGAAGCAGCCGGTGAAGAACGCCGACCTGTGGCAGCGGCTGGAGGCGGCCTGCGAACGGCACGAGGTCACCTGGCTGTGGGTCAAGGGGCACAACGGTCACCCGGAGAACGAGCGGGCCGACGGGCTCGCCAACAAGGGCATGACCGAGGCTCGGGCCGCGCTGACCAGCCGCTGAGCCTGGGTCAGCGGGTCGCGTCGGGGTGCCCCGGCATGCTCGACCCGCCGCCGCTGCTGCCCGACGAACCACCGGCGACGCCCGAGTTGTCGGGCTCGGTCACGATGTCCGGCCGGACGTCGGTGTCCGCCGGTGCGGGGACCTCGGTGTCCGTCTCGACCTGCACCAGTGGCACCTGGCCGGCCTCGTCCTCGCTGTGCTGCGGGTCGCCCGGCAGCTCACCGTCGCGTTTTCGGTAGCCCACGCCGTGCCCCCCGTCGATGCCGGTTCGCGTCGGCGCTGGCTACCCGGCGTCGTCAGGGCCGAAACCTCGCGGTCAGCGACGTCGGCCCCGACGGGCGGGTGCGGGAGACCGGGCCGGCTGACGGACCGGGGTGAGCGGCAGCGCCGTCCAGTGCGCCGGCCGGGTGAGCGTCTGCGGCAGCCCGGTGTGGGTGTCCCCCCGGGCGGCGTCCAGCTGGGTCTGGTGCAGGAAGAGCGTGCGCCGCAGGTCCGCGCCCCGCAGGTCGGCGCCGCGCAGGTCCGCGCCGGTGACGTCGGCCAGGCCGAGGTCCGCCCCGCGCAGGTCGGCGCCGATGAGCAACGCCCCGCGCAGGTTGGCCCGGCGGAGGTCGACGCGGCGCAGATCCACCCCGAGCAGGCGCGCGCCCCGCCGGTCGGTGCCGTCGGGGGCGCGGGCCACGTCGCTGGCCCGGGACAGCAGCGGGTTGATCCGGTTCCGTTGGTCGGCGACGTCCACGGCGCGAAGGTGCGCCGGGTCACCCTCGGTGAGCGTCAGCGTCTCGGCGCGGGCGCGTTCCAGCTCGGCGCGCAGGTCGGCCGGCGGGCGCAGCGCCACCGCCTCGGTGAGGTACCAGAGCAGTTCGTGCAGCGGTCGCAGCACCGCGAACGCCTCGGCCATCGCCGGCAACGTCTCCGGCGCGTCCCGCCAGTCCCGCCCGCCGAAGGTCACCTGGGCGACCTGCTGCCCGGCGCCGAAGCAGTCGAACACCGTACAGCCGGGAAAACCCCGCTGGCGCAGCTCGGTGTGGATGCCGCAGCGGTGGTCGGGGCGCAGGTTGGGGCAGGGCGAGCCGGCCGGCTTGTCGATGGCGAAGTCCGCCGAAGCGGCGAAGGCGGGCACCACGCAGCACAGCCCGAAGCAGCGTCCGCAGTCGGCGCGCAGCTGCGCCGCCCCGGACGGCGGTGCGGTGCGGTGCGACACGACGACGGTCCTCCTGGCGATCAGGGTTGGGCCACCATTGTTTCCCGTGCCGGGCCGACGGTCCGTTGGGGGGTCACCGTGCGTGCGTGTCGCCGGCCGTCGAGGGGCGGGGCGCCGGGGTACGGGCATCGCCCGGCGGCGGCACCAGTCGGCGGACGTCCCGCTCGCCGTCGCCGTGCCCGTACTTCTGGTCGAAGTGCCGTTTCACCACCTCGACCGGGGTACGGTCCCCGTCGGCAGGCTCGGCCAGCGCGAACACGCCGGGGGCTGCCCCGGGCGCGCGGGGCGGCAGCACGGCTCGCACGGTCAGTGGCCCGGTGACCCGGAACCCCCGACAGTCGACGTGGTGCTGCCCGTCCACCGTCACGTACGGCACGCGTACCTCGACCACGTCCGACTCGTCGTGGCGCAGCGTGACCGTGACCGACCAGTACCGCTCCAGGTCGAGGGTGGCCTGCTCGTGCTCCCACAGCTCCTCGAACCGGGCGTGCACGAACCCGCCCCACGGGCTGTCCATGTCCACCTCGAGCTGCGGCACGTTGAACGACAACTTCCCGATCGGGAAGAACGAGATGAGCGCCCGCCCGTCCCACTGGTAGAGCTGGATCGACGGGGACGCGTCGTAGAGCCGAACCTGTAGGCGGTGTCGCAGCCGCGCGTCGAGCGCCTCGGTGAACGCGGCCAGGTGGCGCAGGTTGGTGCGGATCTGCCGGGGCACGTCCACCCGTTGCCGTTCCAGCTCCTCGGAGCGTTGCTGGGCGGCGGTGCAGTCGGGGTCGAGCAGGAGCAACTGCACCTGGGCGCCGTTGGCGAGCGCCGCTCGCACCGCGCTCAGGGTCTCCTCCCGGTGCCGTTGCTCCAGCAGGATCGTCCAGGTGTCGAGGATGCGCACCCGACGACCGGAGCGGTGCAGCCGCGTCACGAACGCCTGCTGGTCGAAGCTGAGGTGCTCCTGCACCCGCGCCTTGCGGGCCTCCTCGAACAACGGGTCGAAGATGACGTACGAGATGGCGGCGAGGACCACGCTGGCCCCGAGGTTGAGCAGCAGGTCGCTGAGGAAACCGGTGCTGCGCCAGGCGGCCAGCAACATGACGACGGCGATCGCGAAGAGTGCCCCACCGACGACGAAGGCCCGTCGTTGCCGCCCGCCCCGACCAGCCCACCCGGGCATCCGGTCCCCTTCCGCCGTCGGTCGGCCCCACCGCCGCTTGCTGATCACCGGAGTTCGGAGGATACGTGCCCGCTTTGCTGGGCGCTGTCCCGTTCTCCGAGCGGCCGGTTCGCCGTTGCGACCCGGTCCACCGCTCATAGGGTGACGGTAACGGAGTCGTGCGACCACGGAGGGTGGCGGGGTGGACGAGAGTGAACGCGAGCAGGCGCTTCTCACCGTCCTGACCACCGAGCACTACGCGTTGCAGACGTCGCGCGCCGGCACCATCGCCGAGGCCACCGGCCGCGCCACCATCTTCCTGTCCGTGCTGTCGGCGGCGCTGATCGGTCTCGGCTTCGTCGCCAGCAACGACAAGCTGGTGCGGCCGTACCTGGCGGCGGTGCTACCGACGCTGGTCATCATCGGGGTGCTGACGTTCCTGCGGCTCGTGGAGACCACAGTGGAGAACTCGTTGGACCTGCTGCGGATCCAGCGCATCCGGGCCTACTACCAACATCATCTCGCCGGTGAGCACGACTTCTTCGCCGACGCGGTGGTGGCCGACGACGCCATGAGCACGGCCTGGAACCTGGTCGGCACGCGCCCGGGGCGGTGGGAGTTCATGTTGACCACGGCCGCACTCGTGGGAGCGGTCAACGCGGTGCTGAGCGGGCTCGGCATCGCCCTGGTGGCCACGACCGTCGGGGCCGGGGTCGGGCTGACGGTAGTGGTCGGGGTGCTGGTCGCGGTGGTGGCGTTCGGTGTGCAGTTCGCCTACATCGTCCGGGCGTCGGCCGCGCCGATGCGCTGACGGCGCCCGCCGGTGCCGCTCAGACCGATCGCCAGTCGTCGTTCGTCAACGCAGTGGCCTGGGGACCCATCAGCGACAAGCCCCCGTCGACCGGCCAGGACGCGCCGGTGACGTAGCTGGCGGCGGGGGAGGCGAGCAGCGCGACCACGGCGGCCACCTCCCGGGCGTCGCCGGGTCGCCCCAGCGGCACGCCGGGCCGTTCCTGGGTGAACGGGTCGACACCCTCCTGACCGGTCATCGGCGTGGCGATCTCGCCCGGGGCGACGGCGTTGACGGTGATCCCGTCGGCGGCCAGCTCCTGGGCCATCACCCGGGTCAGCAGCCCGAGCCCGCCCTTCGCAGCGCAGTACGCGGCGGCGCCCACCCGGGGGGCGTGCTCGTGCACGCTGGTGATGTTGATGATCCGCCCGCCGGCGCCGGTGGCCCGCATCCGTCGCGCGGCCCGCTGGGCGCACAGGAAGGGCGCGTCCAGGTCGACGGTGAGCACCTCGCGCCACTGCTCCCACCCGGTGTCGACGAACGGCGCCGAGGCCCCGATGCCGGCGTTGTTGACCAGCACCCCGATGCCGCCCAGCCGGTCGGCCAGCTCGTCCACCACCGCCGCCGCGTCCGGCAGCCGGGTCAGGTCCACCTCGGCGACCTCGCAGCGCCGACCCGTCGCGCGGACCTCGGTGGCCGTCCGCTCCGCGCCGTCGGGGTCGCCGTACCAGGTGATGCCGATCTCGAAGCCGGCCTTGGCCAGCGCCACCGCGCAGGCCTTGCCGATGCCGGAGTCCGCGCCGGTGACGACGGCGATCCTGGGGTAGTTCTCGTATCGCTGTGGCATGCTGCCGCACTACCCCGGCGGGGCCGGCCCAACCGCCACGGGGACCACGACCGATGTGCCGTCGGCGTACCGTCGCCTGATGCGGATCACCCGGTTCACCCACGCCTGTGTGCGCGTCGAGCACGACGGCGGGGTGCTGGTCGTCGACCCGGGGACGTGGAGCGAGCCGCAGGCCCTGGTCGGCGCGGACGCCGTCCTGGTCACCCACGAGCACACCGACCACATGGACGTGTTGCGGCTCGCCGGTCTCGGTGTCCCCGTGTACGCGCCGGAGGGCGCCCGACTGCCGGATCTCGCCCCGCTGCCGGTGACCCGGGTCCGTGCGGGGCAGCGGTTCACTGCTGCCGGCATCCCGGTCAGCGCGCACGGCGGCCGGCACGCCGCGATCCACGAGGGGCAGCCCGACTGCCCGAACCTCGGCTATCTGATCGGCGACGAGCTCTACCACCCGGGCGACGCCCTGCACGTGCCGGACGAGCCGGTGCGCACCCTGCTCGTCCCGGCCCAGGGGTCCTGGCTGCGCCTCGACGAGGCGATCCGGTTCGCCGGCGCCGTGGGCGCGGCGGCGGCGTACCCGATCCACGACGCGCAGCTCAACGACCGCGGCCTGGCCAGTGTCGCTGGCTGGTTCGCCGAGACGATCCCCGGCTACCGTCACCTGATGCCCGGCGACACCGCCTGACCATCTGCCGTCGGGGTGCGGAAACGGGGCGCGGCGGCGGTGAGCACCGCGGCGGCCGACGGGGCCGACCACCCGTCGGTCAGCTCCGTCACGAGGTCGGCGACCAGCCGGGTCACCGCCGGCTCGCCACCCGGGTGCAGCGCCTCGGCGACGATCAGCACCGACGAGGTGCCCGACCGCACGGCCGACCAGCCGCTCTGCCGGTTGGTCCACCGTCGGGCGTGTGCCCGCCCGGCGGAGTCGACGAAGGTCACCTCGCCCGGCTCGGGGTGCTCGGTGTCGCCAGCGAAACTCAGGTACTCCTCGTCGCCGTGTGCCGGGCGGACCACCAGGTCGCCGTCGACCCGGTCCAGGTCGAGCACCGCGACCGGGATGGCGTACGCGGCCGAGACGGCGTTGCAGAGATCGACGAGCGGATGCACCCGGGGCAGTTCGCCGTCCAGGCGCAGCCGACGCAGCAGCGCCTCGGCGGCGCACCGGTACCTGGTGGGCCGCAGCCCCATCGCCGCGTACGCCCGCCGCCACGCCTGGATCTCCGGGAACCCGCTCTCGGCCCCGCCCGCCAACCGCCGCCGCGCGTCGGCGAGATGATCGGCAGTGCGTGCCGTCACGTCGGCGGTGGCGGTGATCCCGGCGGACCACACCACACCGGCAACCAGGTCGGGGTACGCCTCGCGCAGCTGTGGAGCATGTTCGAAATGCACTGTGGTCCTATCGTTCGGTGAGGGCGAGGGTCACGCCGAGCGCGACGAACGTGCCGGCTGCGGATCGGCGCAGCCAGTCGGTGACCCGCGGTCGGGTCAGCACCCTGTCGCGTACCTTGGCCGCGAAGATGCCGTAGCCGCTGAACACCACGAAGGTGAGCAGCATGAACACCGCGCCGCAGCCGAGCATCGCCCGGGTCGAACCCGGCGCCGTGGTGTCCACGAACTGCGGCAGGAACGCCACGAAGAACATCGTCGGCTTCGGGTTGAGCAGGTTGACCAGCACCCCGGAGACGATCACCCAGATCGCCGAGCGGGGTGGGGCGTCGGTGGTCACCGCGAAGGCGTCACGGTCCCGGGCCACGGACCAGGCCAGGTAGAGCAGGTAGCCGACGCCGAGGTAGCGGACGGTCTCGAACGCCGCGGCGCTGGTCTGCGTCAGCGCGGCCAGCCCGGTCATCGCGGCCAGCAGGTGCGGCAACGTGCCCAGCGTGCAGGCGAACGCGGCCAGCACGCCGGCCCGCGCACCCCGCGACAGGCCGGCGGAGAGCGTGAAGATCACCCCGGTGCCGGGGGTGACCACCACGATCAGCGTGGTGATCAGGAACGGGATGGTCACGATCGTCCTCCGGCGGAGTTGGCAGGTCGGGCTCCTGCTCACTCTGCTGCCACAATGGTCCGATGGGCAGAGCCAAAGTGACTGCGTCCGAGGGGTCCATATCGGCCGGGTCCGACTTCCTGCACCTGACCGTCACCGACGCGGCGCCGGGCGGGCGCGCCGACTGGCTGACCGACCGGCTGCGGCAGGCCATCGCCGAGGGGCGGGTGCCGGTCGGTGACCGGCTGCCCCCGACCCGGGTGCTCGCCGCCGACCTCGGTGTCTCCCGGGGCCTGGTCACCGAGGCGTACCAGCGCCTGACCGAGGAGGGGCACGTCGCCGGTCGGGGCCGGGCCGGCACTGTGGTCGTCGCCGCGCCGGCCGCGCCCACACCCACAACGGCCGCCGCGCCGGCACCGGCCGCTACCTTCCCGCCGGCACCGGGCACCGACATCTTCGACGCGGTACGCGCGGCGCACGCGACCATCGACCTGACGCCCGGCGTACCCGATCTGGCCGCCTTCCCCCGCGCGGACTGGCTGCGCGCCGAACGGAGCGTGCTGCGCCGCGTCGCCGCGGCCGACCTCGGCTACGGCGACCCCTGTGGCACGCCCGCGCTGCGACAGGCCGTCGCCGCCTGGCTGGCCCGCAACCGCGGCATCAGCGTCGACCCCGCCGAGGTGATCATCGTGGCCGGCGTCTCCCAGGCGCTCGGGCTGCTCGCCCAGGCGCTCACCGCCGCCGGTGTCGACCGGATCGCCGTCGAGGACCCGGGCTCGCTCGGGGTGCGCCAGCACCTGAACAACTGGCGGATGGACACCCCGCCGATCAGGGTCGACGACGCCGGGCTGCGGGTCGACGAGTTGACCGCCAGCGGCGTACCGGCCGTGATGCTCACCCCCGCGCACCAGTTCCCGACCGGCGTGGTGCTCGACGGTGACCGCCGCCGACAGCTCGTCGCCTGGGCGCGGGCCGGCGGTCTGATCATCGAGGACGACTACGACGCCGAGCACCGCTACGACCGTCCTCCGGTGCCGGCGCTGCGTGGTCTGCTGCCCGAGCAGGTCTGCTACGCCGGCAGTGTCTCCAAACTGCTCGCCCCCGCACTGCGGGTCGGTTGGCTGCTCGTGCCGGCGCGGCTGCGCGAGGCAGTGGTGGCCGCCAAGCGCAACGCCGACCTGGGCAACGCCGTGCTCCCGCAACTGGTGCTGGCGGAGTTGATGACCTCCGGCGCCTTCGAGCGGCATCTACGGCTGCTGCGGCGGCGACACATCCGTCGGCGGGACGCCATGATCACCGCGCTGGCCCGCGCGTTGCCGTCGGCGACGGTGCACGGCGCCGCCGCCGGCCTGCACCTGATGATCACGCTGGACGACGCCGTGGTCGACACCGAGCTGGCGGCGGCGACGCTGGCGCGCGGAGTCAAGGTGCAACCACTGTCCTGGCACTGCCAGCGGCCGTACCGGCCCGGCCTGGTGCTCGGCTACGCGGCCCGTACACCGACCGAGATCGAGGACGGCGTCGCCGCTGTCGCCGCCGCGCTCGGCTCCGGTCACCACGATGACGTCGGTGGCAGGGGCGCGTTGGGGCCTGGTGTTCTGGGAGCAGGCCGGCCGGACGCACGCGAGCATCACCGGCCCCGCGATCGGGCCCCGGGCCGACCGGGCAGATGAACCAGCTCAGCCCAGGAACAGCTGGACGAGGACCAGCACGGCGAGCAGCGCCGGCCCCCGTGACCCCTGACGCATCAGGTCGACCGGAATCATCCCGAACGGCGTGTTGACCGTCGCGCCGCCGTAGTTGATCGGCGGGCGGGTGCCGGCCCGGAAGGCGGCGGCCACCACCCCCAGCGCCAGCGTCGGCGCCAGCCAGGCCGGCCCCGGATCGACGGACGGCAGGGTCAGCAACCACCACAGGCCCGCACCGACGGCCGGCACCACCACGTGGATCCCGCGCAGCAGGTTGTCGCTGCCACCGAGCGCCCGGCGCAGCCCGGGAGACCGGCTGACCGACCGCAGGCCGCCGGTCAGCCGGTTGGCGGCGAGGTACGCGAACACCACCTGGGCGGCCCCGGCCAACCCGGGCAGGGCGAGCGCGGCAGCGTACTGCACCCCGATCAGCGCCGCCCAGATCAGCACGGCGCTCGGGTGGCGGCGCAGCCGGCGTACGTCGGCCTGGAGCAGCGCCCACCAGCCGGGGCCGGGCCGGAACCGGCGGCTGTGAACCCGGCCGATCCGGCGCCAGCGGCGGCTCTCCACCAGGCCGGCGAGCAGGCTCGGGTCCAGCAGGATCGTGGCCGTGGCGGCGGCGTTGGCGAACTGCGCGCCGGTGGTCAGGGTGGCCCGGTCGACCCGGGGCAGCGCGCGTGCCGCGAGGATCATTCCCAGGCCCGCGAGGGGCACCGCGGCGGCGAACAACGCGACGGTCGGCGTCGTCGCCGGCCGGGGCAGCCCGTCTCCGAGGCGACCGACGAGCACCACCAGGGCGGTGATCGCGGCTGCCGCCACCATCGGCACCGCCCCGACCACTGTCGGCCAACGTCGCCCCGACCTGCTGCCCTGGGCGACGACGCTGAGCGCCAGCGCGGCCGCGCCCCAGCCCGCGCCGGCCGCCGCCGCCCAGCCCAGCGCGGACGGTTCGGTGACCCCACCGAGCGCCGCCACTGCCACTCCGAGCGCCGCGGTGCCGGCCGCCGCGCCCACCAGCAGCAGGGCGAGGCGCGGCGCCAGCCAGGCCCGCCGGTCGATGGGCGCGCTGGTCGCCCAGCTCTGCGTCGCCGGGGTGACCAGCAGCGGGCCGAGCGCCCGCAGACCGCGCCAGGCGAGCCCCGCGCCGGCCAGCAGCGCGGCGACCGCCAGCCACCACCGCACGCCCGGCTCGGCCTGCCCCACGGTGGGGGAGTCCAGCAGGTCGCGGCTGGCGCTGATCGCGAACCAGCCGTACATGCCCACGAACAGGACCATGACGTACGCGTCGCCGAGCACGTCACCGAGGGAATGGTCGTGATGCCGGCTGCGGGCCTTGCGCAGGTGCGTTCGCACCTGTCGTGCGGTCGGCACCCCGGCCGGCGTGTCGGCGATCGTGGCCGGCGCGGCGGTCACTTGCCGATCTCGATGCGCTCGTCGACCACCGCGTCGATCAGCTCCGGGTCGTGCGAGGCCAGCAGCACCGCCGTGCCCGCCGCCCGTTCCCGGAGCAGTCGGTCGGCGAGCCACTGTCGCCCGCGCACGTCGAGGCGCTGCTCGGGCTCGTCCAGGATCAGCACCCGGCGTGGCCGGACGAAACAGGACGCCAGCGCCAGCCGGCGGCGCTGCCCGCTGGACAGCGTCACCGGCAGTTGGTCGCGCGCCGGCTCCAGACCCAGCTCGGCGAGGACCTCCTCGACCGGCTCGGCGTCACCCCCGTGGGCGTACGCGACCAACTCCAGGTGCTCGACCACCGACAGGTCGGGGAAGAAGTCGATGTCGTCCAGGGCGGCCGCCACCAGCGCCCGCACCTGAGGATCGGTCTCGTCGGCCCGGCGGCCCTGCACCAGCACCTCACCCGCGTCCGGCCGGTCGGCGCCCACGACACAGCGCAGCAGTGTGGTCTTGCCGCTGCCGTTGGGGCCCAGCACCACAGCGATCCGGCCCGCCGGGAGCGTGAAGCTCACCTCGTCGAGCACGACCAGGTTGCCGAAGTTGCGACTGAGTCCCCGTACCGAGAGCGCGTCCACGATCACAGAGTCTGCTTCCTTCTTGTTGCTCACACCTGATCGGGGTGAGACTTCCGGATGATTCGCTCTTCGCTCAGCAGGGCTGGGCTGAAGTCCGGGAGCGGCAGTCTGCTCCGGTGGCGATCGGCCCGTGTCTGCACGATCTGCTTCACCAAGTTATGCGG
Source organism: Micromonospora sp. NPDC005324 (assembly GCF_040607155.1). Taxonomy (NCBI): domain Bacteria; kingdom Bacillati; phylum Actinomycetota; class Actinomycetes; order Micromonosporales; family Micromonosporaceae; genus Micromonospora; species Micromonospora sp. NPDC005324. Next base: position 54,893 of record NZ_JBEXGE010000037.1, read on the forward strand.
GGTGCGCAGGGTGATGTCGGGGTCACCGTGTCGTTGCAGGACGTTGATCGCGGCGTTCACGTCGGCCTGCCACACCACCCCGCACACTGTGCAGTGAAGCCGGTCCCCGGCGCGACGGCCGAGACAGCCGCAGCGGTGACAGACTTGTGAGGTGTAGGCGGCGTTGACGTGCACGAGCGCAGAACCTCTGCGCTCCGACACGCTGGCCAGCGCCTCGGCGGTGACTCCTTTGGTCCACGCGGCGAGGCGTCGGTTGGTGTCCCTGCCGAGCGGTTTACGCCCGGCGAAGGTCTTGGTGAGGTCTTCGGCCACGACGACGGTGGCCTTGTCGACGACTCGATGTACAGCGGTGAAGATCTCCGTGCGGACCTGTGCCCGGTGGCGGGCGGCCTGCCGGTCACGCTTGACGGTGCCCAGGTTGTTCTGGCTGATCCGGTCCGCCTTGGCCTGGTCGCCGCGTCGGGCGGCGTTGTTGGCGATCGAACGCAGCTTCGCCCGGCGGCGGTTGCGTTCCTTGGTCCGATCCGACTCTGTTGTCAGTAACCGACCGAGGCGTGCGCCGTGGTGGTTGCCGTCGGAGTCGGTCAGTACCTCCGTGTAGCCCTTGTCCACGCCGATCGTCGATCCGCCGCACGGACGCTGTGAGGTCTTCATGGTGGCGGCGTCGATCTGGTAGTGGACCTCGACCCGGTCGCCCCGCAGGATCAGCCGCAGCGTGCCCCTCGGCGCGACGGTGGTATTCAGCGGGATACGCACGAGCTGACGCCGCACGAGCCCCGGTACGGCTAGCCACAGAAGGCCGTTGCCGTCGACATGGGTGTGGTGCTTGTCGGCGCGCACCACGATTTGGTTGTGGGTGTGATTTTGCCCGCGCCGCCAGTGCTTGCGCATCTGCCGGGCCAGGTATGCGTCGCCGGACCATTTGTTGGTCTTGAGCAGCCCCAACAGCCGTCTGCGCGCGGCGGGGTCTGCGGTATGACGCCCAACCGCCCGAAGTACCACCGTCTTCGCCGACTCCCGGCTGGCGGTGATGTCGGCCATAGCGTCACGGACGGTCTCTTTCCACGCGTTGGCCAGCACCTCGAACCGTCGGTGTGTGCCCTCGGCTAACCACTGGTCGCGGACCTGCCGGTCCGTCAGCCCTGCCCCGGCCACGGAGCCGTAGCGGCGCCATACCTCACTGCGTACCCGCCCGAGTCGCCGGGCCTGCTCGGCCAGCGCACGATACTTGCCGACGTTGAGTCGCTGCGAGTAAGCGATCCGGGTGGTCTTCACCGGGCACCCCCGTTCAAGTCGTCGGTCTTCATCGGCTTCTCGTATCGGCGCAGGCCATGGAGCCGACCTGAGAAACTGTGCACGATCGACAGCAGGTCGGCGACCATCTCTTCCCGCGGTGACAGCGATTCCTGGTTGATCACCAACAGCTCACATCCGGCCACTTCACCTCGTAGGCGAGATAGTCGAAGCCGAACCGGCCAGCCGGTCCTTGTGGGCGATGACCAGCGTCGACACCTGCCCGGCCTTGACTCGGCTCATGACGTTGAGAAGCTTAGGCCGCAGCAAATCCATACCACCGCCGATCTCACTGACCCACTCGTGCACAACCAGCCCTCGGGCTAGGCAGAACGTCTCCATGGCGGTGCGCTGCGACGCAAGGTCGTCGCGCTGTCCGGCGGAAGACACCCGACAGTAAGCGATCACCTTCCGGTCGTCTCGCGAAAAAGCGGGAGTGAGCACGGCGCACACATCTGACCCGTCGAAGTACCGCTGGCCGGTGGGGGTGCGTCTGGTGACAATCCGGCCTTGAGTCTCCTATCGGCGCACCGTGCTCGCGGAACGACCAATGCGTTCCGCGAACTCCGAGATGCGATAAAACCCGCCCATAATTGCTCAGTTCGGGAAACAATGAGTAACAGAGCGTATCTAGAGTCCAGTCTCCTAGACCTGTGCCAGCAGCCACCGTGGGCGACCTACGTCACTCGGCTGTCGGCGTCGTCCTCCAGCCGGGCGTCGGCGGCGGCCAACCCCTGGGCGTCGGCGACCTCCTCGGCCACCGCCGCCGCGTCCGCCCAGTGCCGCCGCGCGTCGGCCCCGTCGCCCAGCGCGGCGCAGGCGTCACCCAGGTAGAGCAGGGTGCGGGCCAGCCCGGCGGTCGGCTGCGTCTCCTCGCGCAGCCGGCGGCTCTCGGCCAGCAGCTCGTACGCCGTCCGCGCCTGCCCCGGGGTGCTGCTCAGCAGCGTCGCCCCGGCGTTGAGCAGCGCCGTCGCCCGGCTGGTCGGGTCGTTGACCGACTCGTACTCGCGCAGTGCGGCCCGCCACGCCTGGGCGGCGTCCAGGTGCTCGCCGAGCGCCGCGTGCACCAGCACCAGGTTGGTCAGCGCCGCCGCGTACCCGCGCGCGTCACCCACCGACCGGAACGTGTTGGCCGCTCGCACCAGGTGGTGGTGCGCGGTGTCCGGTTCGCCCCGGGCCAGCTGGGCCGCGCCGAGGCCCAGCTCGGTGAGGGCGTGCCCGGCCCGGTCGGCGCCGGAGCGGTGTCGGCGGGACATCTCCAGGTGCTCCACGGCGTCGTCGAGCTGCCCCAGGTCGAGCAGGGCCAGGCCGAGGTTCATCCGCGCCTGGGCGTTGCCCCGCCGCCCCCGCTCGTTGACAGCGAGGGTGAGCGCGGCCGCCGCCCCCTGCGGATCGTGCCGGCGTCGACGCAGCACCCCCAGCTCGTTGTGCGCCCACCCGGCGATCTCCGGGCGGTCGTCGGCGGTCGGGGTGGCCAGCACGGTATGGCAGACCTGCTCCCACTCGTCGAGCCGCTCGGCGTACGCCAGCCACCCGCACAGCGCCACGGCCAGCCGGAACCACCACCGGCGGACCCGGCGGGGCAGCGTCTCCTTCGCGCCGGCCGGCACCCGCACCACCGCCAGTAGCAGCTCCTGGTGCAGGTCGAACCACCCGTACGGGTCGTCGTCCAGCGGCAGCGACCACTCCCGGTCGGCTGGGGAGCCGAGCACCGCCAGGTTGGCCGCGTGCCGTTCGGCCCGGCGGGCCAGGTGCCGGGTCAGCCGGGCCTGCGCGGCGACCCGGGCCCGGGCCGGGTCCGCGTCCCGCAGGTGCAGTCGGGCGCTGCCGGCCAGCAGGGGGCGGATCTCGTACCGGTCGCCGGGCGCGCCGACCACGAACGCGGCGGCGGCCAACCGGTCGAGCAGTGCGGTCACCAGCTCGGGGTGCCGCCCGGCCAGCGCGGCGATGGTGGGCCGGTCCACCGGGGCGGGGACCAGCGACATCAGCCGGTACAACCGGCGGGCCTGGCGGGGCAACACCCGGTACGCGATGTCCCGTTCGGTGACCAGGCGGGCCGCCGGTGAGACGGCGAGCCGCTGGTGCGGTGGCGTCTGCACCGCGCGGCGCAGCGCGTCCAGCACGTCGGAGTGCCGCCAGCCGTGTTGAGCGGTGCGGTAACCGAGCGCGCGGACGGTACGCGGCTGCCGCCCGCACAGGTCGACGATCTCGCGTACCGCCGGGTCGGTGCGCGGGTCGGCGCGACGGACCCGGGCGGCGGGCGCGGCCCCGCCCGCCGTGGCGAACAGCTCCACCGCCTCGGAGGTGCCCGGTTCGGCGATCCAGTGCGCGACCACACCCTCCAGGCCGACCAGCGCCGGACCGCCGGCGAGCAGCAGGCGGCAGGTGCGCGCCGTGGGCGGCAACAGTGGCCGGACCTGGTCGGGACGGTCGACGTTGTCCAGCACCAGCAGGATCTTGCGACCGTCGAGCTGACCGCGCAGCGCGTCGGCGGCGGCGGCGAGCGCGTCCGGCCGGCCGGAGGTCGGCGGGGCGGTGCCCAGGATCCGGGCCAGCGCGGTGAGCACCTGCCGGGCCGAGCGGGGTCGGCCGCGCCGCCGCAGGTCCAGGTAGTACTGCCCGTCGGGGAAGTCCTCCCGGCACTGGTTCGCAGCCTGTACCGCGCACGCGGAGGTGCCGACCGCGCGCCGGCCCAGGACCGCCACCGCGTGCTCCCGGGTGAGCAGACCGACCAGCGCGTCGACGTGCTCGTCGCGACCGGTGAACTCGGCCGTGTAGGGCAGGTTGGGCGCCCCGGTGGCCGGGGTGGTGAGCACCTCCGTCGGCTCGGGGCCGACCTCCCGGCCGGCCCGGCGGCGGCGCACCTCGTACACGACGTAACCCAGGACGCCGCTGGAGGCCAGGACGATGGTCACCGGCCCGAGCACGCTGGCCGCCAGCTCGGAGAGGAGATTGCCGGCCAGGTTGCTGGCCACGTTGGCGAGGATGCTGCCGACCACGCCGCCGATCGCGATGAGCGCCGGCCAGCGCGAGCCGCCGCGCGAACCAGCCGGCCCGGTCACCGCACGCTCCCGGAGACGAGCCCGGCGACCAGGTGCCGCCGCGAGAGGACCACCAGCACCACCGGCAGCACCGAGGCGAGCACCGAGCTGGCGGCCAGCGCGCCACTGTTGCTCACGAAACTGCGGGTCTGCTCGGCCAGGAACGGCCCGAGCGGCGACGACCCGGGCCCACCGAACAACCGCCCCACCACCAGGTCGTTCCAGACCTGGACGAACTCGAGCACGGAGACCGCCACCACCGCCGACAGGTTGTGCCGGGCCAACCGGCGCAGGGTGTGCCACCACCGGCGCCCACCCAGCCGGGCGTCGCGGACCTGCTCGACCGGCAGGTCGGCGAACGCATTTCGCAGCACCAGAACCGCGAACGGCACGCCCAGCGCGATGTGCACCAGGGCCAGGCCCTGGGCCGTGCCGGAGGAGAGCACCAGGCCCAGCACCTCGTTGACCGGCCCGGCGATGACCTGGATCGGCACGACGCTGGCCGCCAGCAGCAGCAGCCCGGTGGCCTGCGCGGCCGGCCCGGTCAACCAGGCCAACGGGTACGCGGCCAGCAGCGCGACCACCAGCACCGTGGCGGTCACCGCAATGGCCAACAGCAGGGTGAAGCCCAGCGTTCGCCACAGCTCGGTGCCGGTGACCAGATTGCGGTAGGACTCGGCATTCGGCGGTGCCGACCACCAACCGCGCGCGGCGGCGTCCACCCGACCGTGCGCCGACGTGGCGACCAGCACCGCCAGCGGCACCAGCCAGGCGATCGCGGCGCCCGCGGCGAGCAGCCGGATCACCCGCCGGGGCGGGGCGACCGGAGCGGGCTCCGGTGCCGCCTCGACGCGCGGCGGGGGCCAGGCCTGTCGGACGAAGAGCGCGGCCACCATGATCCCGCCGATCACCGCCACCAGCCACACCACGCCGAGCGCGGCGCCTTCGCCGGTGGTGGTGCCCCCGGACGTCTGCCAGATCCGCAGCGCCAGCACCGAGGCCTCGTCGCGGACCGAACCGGGGGTCATCACCAGGATGAGGTCGAACGTGCGGCTGGTGCCGACCGCCACCAACGCGAAGACCACAGCGGTCGTCCGCAGCAGCAGTGGCCGCCACTGCGCGTCCCACAGCACATGGCGACGCTTACCGCCGTAGGCGCGGACCGCGTCGGCGAGGCTCGGCGGCACCGCGTCCAGCGCGGACCGGAAGACCAGCACCGCCAACCCGACCCAGGCCCAGACGAACGCCGACATCAACGCGACGGTGACCATCCCCGGCCCGAGCAGCTGCGGCGCGTCCTCCACCGAGCGGCCGGTCAGCCGGGTCGCGACCAGTGTGGCCAGCCCTCGGCTCGGGTCCGGGTCGTACATCAGCCGGAAGGTGACCCCGGTGACGACCAGCGGCAACGCCACCGGCACCAGGAGGATCAACCGGACCAGGCCGCCCTCCTGGGAACGGCGGGACGCGGCGGCGAGCAGATAGCCCAGGGCCGTCACCACCGCCGGCACCAGCAGGGCCCAGAGGACCGTCCGGCCGACCACCGCGCCGGTGCCCGGGGCGGCGAGCGCGGTCCGGAAGTGCGCCGCGCCGACCCAGCGACCGTCGGTGGTGACGCTGGCGTGCATGGTCCGCAGCACCGGCCACAGCACCAGCCCGCCGAGCAGCACCGCGGCCGGCAGCAGCAGGGCCGACGTGGCCCCCGCCGCCGGATAGGCCCGACCCCGTCGGGCCGGACCCACGTCGTCGAGGACCGCCAGCTCGCCGAGGACCCGCACCTGGCTCATCGACCGCCCCCCACGCTGCGGGCCGCGGCGGCGAGCAGGCGGGTGGCCCGGCGGATCGCCTCGCTGGCACGGACCCCGTCGGTGACGTCGGCGAAGAAGCCCTGCATGATCCGCCAGATGCCGACCCCGTCCGAGCCGGTGAACGCCCCGCGTAGTTGGTCGGAGAGGTCGAAACGCAGGGTGCCGGGTGCCCGCATCTCCGTGGCGAGTTGCTTGCCGACGCCGTCGGTGTAGCTGGTGATCGAGACATTGGTGTTGGGCGACAGGTAACCGCCCTGGCGTAGCCACGGCTGGAACGAGTCGGCCCTGGCAAGCCATTCGACCAGCTCGACCCCGCCCCGGGCGTCGGCGAACGCCACCGCCGCGTCCCCACCGACGATCAGAGGACCGCCGCCCGGCTGGGCGCCCGGGAACCGGAACGTGACAGGTGCCTCCGGGCCGCGTCGGAACGGACGAACGACGTCGGCGGTGAAGTCGGCTCCGAGGAGCATCACCGCCCGTCGGGCGTGCACCACCTGGATCACCGACTCCTCGTACTGGGTGAGCAGGGCACGACGGCCGCCGCCGACGAACGCGCCGTCGATGCTCCACAGCCCGGCGAGGCGGTCCAGGGCGTCGCGTACCGGCTTGTCCTGCCAGTCGGCGCCCTGTTGGGCGAGGGCGTAGTAGCTGTCGGGTGCCATGTCGGCCAGGACGTTCTCGAACCAGTCGGTCAGCACCCAGCCATCCGCGGCGCCGATGGCCAGGGGCACCGGGCCGCCGTCGCGTCGGGCGCGCGCGGCGAGCTCCCTGGTCCGGTGGAGCAGCTCGTCCCAGGTGGCCGGCGGCGCGGGCAGCATGGAGGGCAGGTGCCAGACCAGCGACTTGTGCGCCGCCTTGACCCAGACGCCGTAGCGTTCGCTCTCGGTCATCAGCAGATCGCTCAGCTCGACGCGCACGGCGTAGTCGGTGGACGGGCCCACCGGGCTCAGCCAACCGCGCTGGGCGTACTCGGTGACCAGGCCGGGGCGAGGCAGGATCGCCACGTCCGGGCTGGTGCCGGCCAGGTGTCGGGCGCGCAGGAACGCGTCGATGTCGTTGCCGGCGCTGACCACCTGCACCGGGGCGGGGTAGCCGGCGACGACCTCGCGGAACCGGTCCAGCTCGCTGGTGCTCCAGACCACCGCGACCTGCACCGACCGGGTCCCGCCGGAGCAGCCGGCGGCCAGCGCGGTGGCGCCCGAGGCGGCGGCGCGCAGCAGCGTACGACGACTCACGCCGGCGGCCGGCCTCATCGGGTCGCCTCGCTCGGCTCGGTGACCAGTTCGTGCCGCACCGGTATCTCGGCCAGGGTGGCCGGGTCGGCGGTGCAGACCAGCACCGCCACCCCGGGGGCGTCCGGCGGCGAGAGGCGGGGCATCAGGTCACCGAGACGGCTGTCGCCCGCCGAACCGGCCGGCAGGTCGACCACCAGCACCTCGGGCAGGCAGGCCGCCGCACGGGCGAGCGCCACCCGGAACCGCTGGGCGGCGGAGATCTGGTGCGGCAGCAGGGCGAGGGAGAGCCCCAACTCGAGCCGGTCGACCACTGTGGCCGTCCAGTCGTTGGCCACCTCGTGCACCCGTTCGCGTTTGCGCTGGCCGTACTCGATGTTGCGCCGCACGGTGAGCTGCGGCAGCAGCGCGCCACCGGCGGGCACGTAGCCGATCTGCCGGCGGGGCGGCGGCAGGCTGGTGACGTCCCGGTCGCCGACGAGGACGCGACCGGTCACCGGCGGGGCCAGCCCGGCCAGCACCCGGGCGACCGCCGTGCCGAACCGGGGCGGCGCCACCAGGGCGGCGAGCGTGCCGGCGGGAACGTCGAGGGTCACCGGCCCGGTGCCGGGGACGGCGACCAGTGCGCGTAGCCGTAACGTGGCCCTCACCTCCGGTGACCATTGATGACCGTCCCAGGGTGGCACACCGTGCCGACAATCGACGCCCCCGACGCTTCCACTGTGGAGACGGTCGGGGCTGTTCAGGCGCGGGAGTAGAGCGCGGCGAGCCCGGCCGCCGTGGCGGCCAGCCGTTCGCGCAGCGCCACCGGGGTCAGCACCTCGACGTCGGCACCGAGGCGCAGCAGGTCACCGTGGGCGTGGGTGAGCGACTCGATGGGCAGCACCGCTGCCACCCAGCCCCGCGCGTCCGGTGGCCCGGCGCTGCTGTCCATCGCTGTCACCACCGGATCGCTGCCGACCTCGCGCAACCGTTCCCGCCCGGCGGGGGACAGCCGGACCTGGGCCTCGTCGCGGTGCAGCCGGGCCCGGAACTGCACCACGTGCGCCCGCCACCAGGACGGCAGGTCGAAGTCGACCGGTCGGTCGAACTCCTGTGCCAGTGGGGTCAACGCGAGGATCTGGTTGACCCGGTAGGTCGCCGGCGCGCCACGGCCGGGCTGGTCGGCCACCACATACCAACGGCCGCCCTTGAGCACCAGGCCGTACGGCTCCAGGACCCGGGTCACCTCACCGTTCCAGCCGCGGTAGCGCACCTCGACGCGGTGCTGCCGCCAGACCGCCTCGGCCGTGCGGGCCAGCTCGGGAGAGGCGTCGCCGTCGGCATACCACCCGGGAGTGTCCAGGTGGAAGCGTTGTTGCAGTCGGGTCGCCCGGTCGCGCAGCGGCGCGGGGAGCGCGGCGTGCAGCTTCAGTTGCAGCGCCGCCACCACGTCGCCGTAGCCCAACTCGTCGGCGGGGCCGGGCAGCCCGGCGAGGAACAGCCGGTCGGCCTCCTCGGCGGTCAGCCCGGTCAGTCGGGTCCGCCAGCCGTCGACCAGATGGTAGCCGCCGGCGTGCCCGGCCTCGCCGTAGAGCGGGATGCCGGCGGCGTGCAGCGACTCGACGTCCCGGTAGATGGTGCGGGGGGAGACGGCCAACCGCTCGGCGAGCTGCGCGGCGGTCAACCGCCCGTGCGACTGGAGCAGCAGCAGGACGGAGAGAAGTCGAGAGGCCCGCACTTCACTGACACTAGTTGTCAGGGGACCCGTCCTACCGTCCGGCATGGCATTTCGCGACAAGGAATTACGAACGCCCGGACCGGTGCTGATCGGCGGCCGGCAACTCAAGCGCTACCACATAGACCAGCCGGAGCGACCTGTCGAAGCCGAGGTGGAGAAGGCCGCGTACGACCTGCTGCCCGACCTGCTGGCCGACGTCGTCGACGACGGCACCCCGGCCGCCGGGTGGGTCGTGCTGCACCGGGGCGCGGACAGCGGCGCCTATCTGCTGGCGTACACCTGGGTGTGGGACAACGCGGTGGAGGTCCGTGTCGCCGCGGCCGGGCAGCCGGCGCTGGACTGTCCCGACGACGACCCGGCACACTTCGTCCACCTACGCCGCCCGGCGGTGGGCTGTGTCTGGGAGTTGGCGGTTCTGGAACACGAGCGGGCCGCCTGGGTCCGACACATGCTGCTGCCGGACAGTCCGAATCTGACCGATTATCTGCGTGACACGCGAGCGGAAGGGCCGGTGGGCCGCTGATGGGCGACTTCGACTTCTTTGTGGGCACCTGGGACGTGGTCAATCGGCGGCTGCGCAAGCGGCTGGTCGGCTCGGACGAGTGGGAGGAGTTCCCCGGGGTGTCGGTGGCGCACGGCTTCTTCGCCGGTGGCGGTCACTTCGACGAGATCACGTTCCCGACCAAGGGCTCCGCTGGTGCCACGATCCGGATCTTCGACCCGGCTCGCGAGGAGTGGTCGATCTACTGGATGAGCAGCGTCGACGGGGTGCTGGGACAGCCACCGATGGTGGGCCGCTTCGTCGACGGGGTGGGCCGCTTCCACGCCGACGACCAGCACGAGGGGCGCCCGGTCCGGTGCCGGTTCATCTGGTCGGACATCAGCGCGACCACCGCCCGCTGGGAGCAGGCGTTCTCGGTCGACGGCGAGCAGACCTGGGAGACCAACTGGATCATGACGTTCACCCGAGCGTCCTAGGGCTCTCGCGACAACTTCCCGCCGTTCGGGTGCGGTGTTAGGGTCCGGTCACCGCCCCGGATGGAGGAACGCGATGGCCTCCGACCACGTCGACGTGCTGATCATCGGCGCCGGCCTGTCCGGCATCGGCGCCGCCTGCCACCTTCGTCGGAACTGCCCCGACAAGACGTACGCGGTGCTGGAGGCGCGCGACGCCATCGGCGGCACCTGGGACCTGTTCCGCTACCCGGGCATCCGCTCCGACTCGGACATGTTCACCCTCGGCTACTCGTTCAAACCCTGGACCGCGCCGAAGGCCATCGCCGACGGCACGACCATCCTGGAGTACGTGCGGGAGACCGCCCGGGAGTACGACGTGCCGCGGCACATCCGCTTCCGCCACCGGGTGCTGCGCGCCGAGTGGGACAGCGACACCGCCCGTTGGACGGTGCACGCCCAGCGCACCGACACCGCCGAGATCGTGATGCTGACCTGCTCGTTCCTCTTCGCCTGCGCCGGCTACTACCGCTACGACGAGGGTTACACCCCGCCCCTGCCGGGTGTCGACGCGTACGCCGGGCGGCTGGTGCACCCGCAGCACTGGCCCGACGACCTCGACCACGGCGGCAAGCGGGTGGTGGTGATCGGCAGCGGCGCCACAGCGGTCACCCTGGTGCCGGCGATGGCCCAGCGGGCCGCGCACGTGACAATGCTCCAGCGCTCACCGACGTACATTCTGGCGCTGCCCGCCCGCGACCGGCTGGCCGACGCGGTGCGGCGTTGGCTGCCGGCGAAGGCCGCGTATCCGGTGGTGCGCTGGAAGAACGTGCTGCTGTCCACAGTCAACTTCCAGCTCAGCCGGCGTGCGCCCGGCCTGGTGAAGCGGGTGCTGCGCCGTGCCGCGCGGGGCCGGCTCCCGGTGGGGTACGACGTCGACAGGCACTTCTCGCCCCGCTACGACCCCTGGGACCAGCGGCTCTGCGTGGCACCCGACGGCGACCTGTTCACTGCCGTGGGCGAGGGCAGCGCGTCGGTGGTCACCGACACCATCGACACCTTCACCGCGACCGGTGTCCGACTGGCCTCCGGCGCGGAGGTGCCCGCCGACATCGTGGTCACCGCGACCGGGCTCAACCTGCTCGCCCTCGGTGGCCTGACGCTGCGGGTGGACGGCGTCGACGTCGACCTGCCGAGCACCGTGGCCTACAAGGGCATGATGCTCTCCGGCGTGCCGAACTTCGCGCTGACACTCGGCTACACCAACGCGTCGTGGACGCTCAAGGCCGACCTGGTCGCCGGCTACGTCTGCCGACTGCTGCGGCACCTCGACCGCACCGGGCAGCAGGTCGTCACCCCGCTCCCACCGCCCGACGCCGAACGGGTGCCGCTGATCGACCTGCGCGCCGGCTACGTGCTGCGCGCCGTCGACACGCTGCCCAGGCAGGGCGCGACCGCGCCGTGGCGGCTGCACCAGAACTACGCCCGCGACGTGCTGCTGATGCGGCACGGCCGGCTCACCGACGAGGGTGTGCGGTTCTCGCGCGCCGGCGAGGTGACAGTGCCCGACCGCACCCGACGTCCCGTCGCGTCCGAGCGTCGGTAACCGCCAGCAGAGGAGCAGGATCGTGCAGAGGTTCGACTTCGCCGGCGCGACCGCGGTGGTCACCGGGGCAGCCAGTGGCATCGGTGCCGCGCTGGCCCACGCGCTGGCCCGCCGAGGCAGCGATCTGGTCCTGCTGGACCGCGACGCCGAGCGGCTGGACGCGGTCACCACCGCGATCCGCGCCGAGCACCCGGATCGTCAGCTCGCCACGTACCTGGTGGACCTCGCCGACCAGACCGCCACCGCCCAGGTGGCCGCGGAGATCGGCCAGCGGCACCCCCGGGTACGCCTGCTGATCAACAATGCCGGCGTGGGCCTCGGCGGTCGGTTCGACCAGGTGACGTTCGACGAGTTCAGCTGGGTGATCGACGTCAACTTCCGGGCCGTGGCGCAGCTGACCCACGCCCTGCTGCCCACCCTCCGGGCCGAGCCGGGCGCGCACCTGGTCAACATCTCCAGCCTGTTCGGGCTGATCGCGCCGGCCGGGCAGACCGCGTACGCGGCGAGCAAGTTCGCCGTACGCGGCTTCACCGAGGCGCTGCGCCACGAGTTGGTCGACGACGGGATCGGGGTGACCTCGGTGCACCCCGGCGGCATCCGCACCCGGATCACCGAGAACGCCCGGATCGGCAGTGGCGTCTCCCACGACGAGTACGCGGCCGGCCGGGCGCAGTTCGAGAAGCTGCTGACCATCGCGCCGGAGCGGGCCGCCGAGGTGATCCTGCGCGGCGTCGAGCGGCGACGGGGCCGGGTGTTGATCGGCTGGTCGGCGAAGCTGCCCGACCTGCTGGCCCGGGTCATGCCGGCCTCGTACAACCGGCTCCTGGTCACCGGCCTGAACCGGGGCGTGGTCCGCCCGGCGCCGCCCGCTTCCGACGTCCCCGTGCAACGCCCCGCCGACACCCTCGCCGACCCGGCCCGCGAGGTGGCGTGACAGCGGTTCAGACCGGGTCGGCCACCGTCGCGCTCGGGGCCACCTCGCGGCTGCGCATCACCACTGTCAGCGCCACGAGAGCGACAAGCAGCGCCGCCACCGCGTACACCGGGGCCGGACCGAGCGGCGCGAGCAGTGCCAGCAGCGCGACGACCGGGAAGGCGACGACCACCGCGCCGTGCTGCTGCCGGCGTACGTGCAGCACCCAGACCGTGAGCAGGAAGACGGCGACCGGGACGGCCACCGCGTACCCGGCGGTCCTCTCCGAGATGTGCGCGAGGTGCCGCTCGTAGTCCACCGACACACTCAGACCCGCGCCGGCCGCGGCGACCGCCGCGAAGATCAGGTAATGGCCATAACCCCAGATCAGGGAGTACGGCTGCCGGTCGGGAGCCTTGTTCGGCCGGTCGAAGTAGAGCCACCAGAGCGCGAACACGATGACCGCGCCGGCCGCCGCGAGCGACCAGAGGTCGTGTTCGCCGGCGTCGAGCCCGTCCTGGATCGCCAGGGAGACGGCCCCCACCGCCTCACCGAGCACGATCAGGGTGAACAGTCCGTACCGCTCGGTGATGTGCGCGGGGTGCCACGGGGTCATCCCGGGGCGTTCGGCCACCGCCGGCACCGCGAGGTCGGCCAGCGCCAGCAGCACGAACGCCGCGATGCCCCACTCGGCGGGCAGCAACAGGCGCAGCAGCCACCCGAGCTGCACCACCGTCACGCCGATCGCGTAGCGGGTCGCCGCCGCACGGTGCGCGGGGTCGCCGATGGCCGCGCGGCTCCAGTGCACGACGGCGGCCAGCCGCATCACTACGTACCCGTACGTGATGACGCTGAAATCACCGTCGGTGAACGCCGCGGGCACCCCGGCGGCGATGATCAACGCCCCGGCGATCTGGACCAGCGTGGTGATCCGGTAGAGATCGTCGTCGGTGTCGTAGGCCGAGGCGAACCAGGTGAAGTTCATCCACGACCACCAGATCGCGAAGAAGACCATCAGGTACCTGGCCAGCGCGTGGCCGATCTGGTCCTCGGAGACGGCGTGGTGCAGGTTGCCGGCGGCCTGCGCCACGGCCACCACGAAGCACAGGTCGAAGAAGAGTTCCAGCGGGGTGGCAGCGCGGTGCGGCTCGTCGCGACGGTGTGGCCGCATCGGCCGGTAGAACGGCCGCACCGACCGAGGCTGTGTCACCGCAACTCCTCAGGCCCGCCCGCACCGGGTCAGCCGCGCCGACGGCCGTGGGTCAGCCCCTCCAGCACCAGGGTCAGCCCCGCGCCGACCAGCCAGACGTCCTTGGCCAGCCCCGCACCCTGCTGGGTCGGGCGGATGCTGCCGGGTTCGCGCATCCCCGGCGTCTTCAGGTACAGCTGCACCAGGCCCGCGCCGAACGCGGTCAGGCCGAGCCCGACCAGGGGCGCCGGGACGAACGGCGCGATCAGCGCGGCCCCCAGGGCGATCTCCGAGTACGACAGCAGCTTGGCGAAGCGCGCCGGCTCCAGTTGGCCGAGCTGGGGCATGGCGGCGACAGCCATCCCGTGCAGGCCCTCCGCGGCGGTGCCCTCCAGGGTGCGCTTGCCCAGACCCGAGTTGAGGAAGTACGCGCCGATGCTGACCCGTAGCGGCAGGTGCGCGAATTTCATTGTCACTCCCGTTGGCCGTGGTCGAATGCGGCCCGCGTACCCCGGACCGCCCGCGATAACCCGCCGGGCCGGCTGGGCCGGCCGTGGTGGTCGCGGTAGGTTCGCCGGGGGCCCACCGCCGAGCCCGTGGCACACCCGCGCACCCCGGCACCCGGTCCCGCCGCAGACCACCAGCAGGAGGCGAAGTGAGCCAGGAAGTCCGGGGAGTCATCTCCCGCAGCAAGGGCGCGCCGGTCGAGGTCACCACCATCGTGGTGCCCGATCCCGGGCCCGGTGAGGCGATCGTCCGGATTCAGTCGTGCGGCGTCTGCCACACCGACCTGCACTACCGCGAGGGTGGCATCAACGACGACTACCCGTTCCTGCTCGGTCACGAGGCGGCGGGCATCGTGGAGCAGGTCGGCGAGGGCGTCACCGACGTCGCCCCGGGCGATTTCGTGGTGCTCAACTGGCGGGCGGTCTGTGGCGTGTGTCGCGCCTGCCGCCGGGGTCGGCCCTGGTACTGCTTCAACACCCACAACGCCACCCAGCGGATGACCCTCACCGACGGCACCGAACTCGCCCCGGCGCTGGGCATCGGGGCGTTCGCCGAGAAGACCCTGGTACACGCCGGGCAGTGCACGAAGGTGGACCCGGCGGCCCGACCCGCCGCCGTGGGTCTGCTCGGCTGCGGGGTGATGGCCGGGCTGGGCGCGGCGATGAACACCGGGAACGTCACCCGGGGCGACTCGGTCGCCGTGATCGGCTGCGGCGGCGTCGGGGACGCGGCGGTCGCCGGGGCGGTCCTCGCCGGCGCCACCACGATCGTCGCGGTGGACACCGACAGCCGCAAGCTCGACTGGGCCCGCACGTTCGGCGCCACGCACACGGTGAACGCCTCCGAGACCGACCCGGTCGAGGCGATCCGTGCCGCCACCGGTGGCTTCGGCGCCGACGTGGTGATCGACGCGGTGGGCCGACCGGAGACGTGGAAGCAGGCGTTCTACGCCCGCGACCTGGCCGGCACCGTGGTGCTGGTCGGCGTACCGACCCCGCAGATGCAGATCGAGCTGCCGCTGCTGGACGTCTTCGGGCGTGGCGGCGCCCTCAAGTCCAGTTGGTACGGCGACTGCCTGCCCAGCCGGGACTTCCCGATGCTCACCGAGCTGTACCTGCAGGGCCGGCTCGACCTGGACGCGTTCGTCACCGAGGAGATCGCGCTCGACCAGGTCGAGAACGCCTTCGACCGGATGCACCACGGCGACGTGCTCCGCTCGGTGGTGGTGTTCCCGTGACCGCCCGCGTCGACCACGCGGTCACCTCGGGCACGTTCTCCCTGGACGGGCAGACGTTCGACGTGGACAACAACGTGTGGGTGATCGGTGACGACCGCGAGTGCGTCGTCCTGGACGCGCCGCACGACGTGGCGGCGATCCTCGCCCTGGTGGGCGACCGGCAGGTCCGGGCGATCCTTGCCACCCACGCTCACGACGATCACGTCCGGGTGGTGCCTGAGCTGGCCGAGGCCACCGGCGCGCCGGTGCTGCTGCACGCCGCCGACCGGGTCCTCTGGGACATGGTCCACCCGCACCTGCCGCCCAACGGCGAGTTGCACGACGGGCAGAGCATCGAGGTGGGCGGCGCCACGCTGCGGGTGCTGCACACCCCCGGGCACAGCCCCGGGGCGTGCAGCTTTTACGCGCCGGAGTTGGGCGCGGTGTTCACCGGCGACACGCTCTTCGCCGGTGGGCCGGGCGCGACGGGCCGCTCGTACAGCGACTTCGACACCATCGTCCGGTCGATCCGCACCCGCCTACTGACCCTTCCCGCGGAGACGGTCGTGCACACCGGCCACGGCGACGACACGACGATCGGCGCGGAGGCGCCGCACCTGCAGGAATGGCTGGACCGCGGCCACTGATCCTTGCGGCGGCTTGGTGGGGCTGGCGGGTCGGCCCGGTGGCGCGTGGTCGACGGGCTCACCGTTCGTCGGCCGCGCCCAGCACCGGTTTGACGTCCAGGATCGGGGTGCCGTCGAGGGCCTCCAGGTCGGCCACCGCCCGGTGGGGAGTCGCTCGCCCCAACGGCGAGGATCCACAACACCGACCGGAGACCCGGTGATCGTTGGTGGACACCGCACTAGGATCCCGCTCATGGCCGCCGACTCGCCCGCCCCCGCCGTCCGTCAGCTGCGCCTCGTGGTGGAGGCCGCCGACCACGAGGCCGCCGTCGCGTTCTTCCGTGACGCGCTGGGCCTGCCGGAGGAGGCGGCCTTCAGCGGGGAGGGGGATGCGCGGGTGGTGATCCTGGACGCCGGCCGCGCCACCCTGGAGATCGCCAACCCCGCGCAGAAACGCCTGATCGACGAGGTCGAGGTGGGTCGGCAGGTCGCGCCGCGCATCCGGGTGGCCTTCGAGGTGGACGACACGGAGGCGACGACGGCCCGACTGGTGGCCGCCGGGGCGAGCGAGATCGCGCCGCCGACGCGTACGCCGTGGCAGTCGCTCAACTCCCGCCTCGACGCCCCCGCCGACCTGCACATCACCATCTTTCAGGAGCTGGGCACCGGGGTGGACGAAGACCCCGGACATGACGGCGACGTCTGAACGGGGCGGCCTGCGCGCCGCTGTTCTCACCCCGGCGCAGACGGCTGCCGTCGCGTACGTGCGGTCGTTGGCAGTGATCGAGCGTCCTTCCGCGCTGGCCACCATCGCCCGGCAACTCACCACCGCCGACGTCGGCGGCCTCGGTGGTCGTTGAACCGCACCGCTGGGCGGATCGTGGCCCGATCGCGGACACCCTTCAGCACCTCAAGCAGCTCTGGCACGTGCTGGTGCGTTTCGGCACGCCGTACGGCACCTGATCTGCCGGCTCGTCACGGCCGCGCCGATCGTCCGTTTCCCGCCGCCGTTCCGCCGGTGCGTCAACCATCCCATTTTCCGAGGTGACCGGGACCGCGCGGAGCTAGACCTGCACCATTTCCGGAATGCCCGACACGTGAACCCGGTTGTGTCCCCCGTACCGCCGGAGCCCAAACCCTTTCCGCGGTCATCTCCCGAGGAGTGTTCACCCCGGAGCGCTCCGCACGATCGAAAGGGCAACCATCGTGAAGGCCGACTTCACTCGATGGCTCCCCGCCATCGCTAAGGACTCGTACCGCAAGACCGCGCTGAGCGTGGCGGGTGTGGCAGCCCTCGGCGGTCTGGCGCTCGCGCCGACCGCAGCCGCCGCCCCGGTCACCTCCGGACCGCACCAGGGCGCCGTCGCCGCCATCGACCTCGCCACCGGCAAGGCCACCACCTCGGCACACCAGGATGAGCAGCCCGTCGAGTCGGGCCTGACCACCGGTTCCGCCACCGGTAAGCCGCCGGCCGGCAAGCCGAGCCGGGCCCAGCTGATCCCGCACGGCATCGAGGGCGCACAGTCGCGTGTACCGCTCGACGACGCGCAGCTCGCCAACGCCCGGGCCATCGTCGACGCCGCCAAGAAGACCGGCGTCGGTGACCGGGGCGCGGTGATCGGCGTCGCCACCTCGCTGCAGGAGTCGAAGCTGTACAACCTCGGCCACCTCGGCGCGTACAACGACCACGACTCGCAGGGCCTGTTCCAGCAGCGTCCGTCGTCCGGTTGGGGCACGCCCGACCAGATCACCGACCCGGAGTACGCCGCCACGGCGTTCTTCACCGCACTCAAGAACGTCGGCGGCTGGCAGGACCTGCCGCTGACCACCGCCGCGCAGACCGTGCAGGTCTCCGCCTTCCCGTACGCGTACGCGCAGTGGGAGGAGCAGGCGGCGGACATCGTCCAGCAGAACTGGTGAGACCCGCACACGAGGCCGGCCGGCTCCCTTCGACGGGAGCCGGCCGGTTCGTCGTGTTCGCGTACCTCAGCAGGCCGGGTAGAGGCGGCGGGTGCCGACCCCGGCCGCGTACGCGGCCCGGTCGCTGAACCGGCAGCCGTAGTCGGGTCGGGCCACCACCGCCGGGTCGGTCACGGTGTCGCCGGCCGGGCGCTTGCCGGTGCGTACCCAGGACATCAGGTCGTCCCAGGCGGCGCCGGCCTCGGCCGGGGTGAACTCGCAGTGCTGGGTGGCCCGGATCGCCCGTTGAACCACCAGCCTGCTGCGACCGTTGCGCGCCACGTCGGTGGCGTACGCCTGCTCCATGCTGAACGGTACGAACAGGTCGCCGAGACCGTGCAGGCTGAGCACCGGCGCGGTCGGGCGGCCGGCGATCCGCGGCACCTCGGTCAGCGTCGGCAGGAGCCGCTGCCAGACGTTCTCGGGGGCGACCCGCCGCACTGTCGCGTTGACGTTCACCGGGCTGTTCGGGGTGTAGCGGGTGAGCAGGTTGGTGGACAGCTGACCGGGCCGCTGGGCGGGGGAGTTGCCGCTCCCGGTGGGCACGCTGATCGAGAAGAGGAAGTCCTTCCAGACGGCGAACGCGGCGTCGGCTCCCGGGCGCGGCCCGCCGGAACGGTTCACCGTGATCGCCCGCAACTGCTTGCCCCGCTCGGTGGTGGTGTCCGGCCCGGTGGGCGTCAGCCCGGCCAGACCGAGCGCGACCTGGATGCGGGGCACCGCGTTGGTCAGATAGTCAGCCGGCGTGGGGTAGGCCGGCACGCCGGCGAGCGCCTGCGCGACCAGGTTGTAGTCCAGATAGAAGTCCAGCAGCGTCTGATCACCGAGCACCCCGCACATCGGCAACGCGCCGTCGTAGAAGCCGGGGTACTGCTCCAGGGAACGACCGATGACGTACCCACCCATCGACACCCCGGCGACGTAGGTGTGCTGCGGCCGACGGACCGTCCGCCCGAAGTGGTCCGCGAGATCCTTCGTCCCCAGCACCCCGGAGCGGATGTCGAAGCCGTTCCGGTCGTACGAGGACGACGCCCACGCGTACCCCTGCTCCAGCAGGCGTTGGCGTAGCCCGAACGCCGGCGGTTCCGGCGAGAGCACAGTGCCCTGGCCGCGGTAGCCGTGCGCCCACAGCACCAGGTCGCCGTTCCACCGGGCGGGGACCTCGATGATGTACCCGGCGTGGCGGTGCACGCCCTGGCGTACCGTCGTCGGCTTGCCGCCCACGACCAGCGGGGCCAACGGCGGATTCTCGATGGTGTAGCCGGGCAGCGGCTCGCCGCCCCTTGCGTCGCGACCGGTGGCGCTGGCCGGCGCGGCACCGGTCAGCCCGACCGCGAGGGTCAGCGTCGCGGCGGCGGCGAGCAGCCTACGGAGGGTACGAACGGGTGTGGACAGCATCGATGCTCCCCATCGGACGGTTGTCGCCCGGGGGCGACCAGCGGGACGGTTGCCTACCGGCCGGTAGCGTCCTGAACCTAGAACCGCCGTCGACCAGTGTCAATGGGTTCGCTGACCGGTCGGTCAACACGGCTGTTCGGTCGCACCCGGTCGTTCGGGCCGGTGGGCCGATCGGGTTGACTGGTCGCCGTGGACGAGTCGATCTGGGAGGCGGCCCGCGCGTCGCGCAGCTGGCTGGACGCGGCGAACGGCACCGGGCAGACCGAACTGACCTGCCGCATCCTCAAGCTCACCGAGGAAGCGGGGGAGGCCTCGGCTGCCTGGATCGGTCTACTCGGGCAGAATCCGCGCAAAGGTGTCACCCACACCCGCGAGGACGTCGCGGCGGAGTTGGCCGACGTCGCCTTCACCGCGTTGGTGGCCATCGAAAGCCTCGGGCTGGACGCGCAGACGGCCTTGGACGCCTGCGCCGCAAAGGTGCGCTCCCGCCTGACGGGCCAGTAACGCCCCCTAGCGTCCGGTCACCGCATTCGTGATCGACTCGGGTCCCTTGATGTCGGGGTGTCCCGGCGTCCGGCATGCCCCGACTTCCGTGAACCCGAGTGGATCACCCGAGTGAGGGCCGATTCGACGCCGTGGACGAGGCGTTGGGTGGGCGGTTTGGCCGTTGGTGGGAGGTTGTGGGTGGTGACCGGGCGCACCCTCGGGCCGGAATCATGGCCGGGTCGGGGTCGTTACATATCCTGACGATCGCAGTACCACCGACCCGCCGCCCGACCCTGCGGCCTGGTCGCGCAGGTTGGAATGCCAGCCTCCACCCGGTCGTTGCAGTCCCCACGAACGACCGCCTGGCACCGCCACGACGAGGGTGCCGGCAGGTGGGCCACCCCGGAATGACCCCGGCCCCCCGGTCGTTACATCTGGACCCGGCGCCACGAGCCCCCGCTCGCCAGGTCGCCGAACCGACGCCTGACAGGCGTCACCCTCTCAGACTTTCCCCCTTGCATGTGCAGCGCCGGACGAGGTGCTCACACCCTGCCGCCGCCCCCTTGGCCGTTGGGTGTCCTACCCCCGAAGGAGCTACCCCCATGAACACGATCATGCGTAAGAGCATTCTGTCTGTTGCTGGTCTCGCGTTCGCCGGTGGTGTCTTCGCCGGTCCGATCGCCCACGTGGGCAACCCCGTCGACGCCAAGCCCGTCGCGGTGGCGGTGCAGGCCGACAAGCCCGACGTCAGCAAGCTGATCCCGCACGGCACCCAGGGCGACCAGTCCCGCATCACCCTCAACGACGAGCAGACCGCCAACGTCAAGGCGATCATCGCCGCCACGAAGAAGGCCGGCCTGCCCGAGCGGGCCGCGGTCATCTCGATCGCGACGAGCCTGCAGGAGTCCAAGCTGGAGAACCTCGGCCACCTCGGCGACATGAACGACCACGACTCGCTGGGCCTGTTCCAGCAGCGCCCGTCCAGCGGTTGGGGCACCCCGGAGCAGATCACCGACCCCGCCTACTCGACGACCGCGTTCCTGAAGGGCCTGAAGCAGGTTGACGGGTGGCAGGACATGCCGCTGACCGACGCGGCGCAGACGGTGCAGGTGTCGGCCTACCCGGACGCCTACGCCCAGTGGGAGCAGCAGGCCGCCGACCTGGTCGCCCAGCACTGGAACAGCTGACCCACACCACCCGCACGATAAGCACGCACCACGACACCGACCGCTGGCCGGCACCCGCAACCCGGGGTGCCGGCCAGCGGCCTTTCTGCTGCCGCCGGGGCAGATGACGTCGTCTGGTCGGCGGGTCCGTAGATCTTGGACACTTCCCGTTCGCGCGGCGGGCTCAACCGGTGGTTGCAACACCCAGGAGCTGGGTCATCTTCTCACCTGGGGTGGCCCAGCCCAGGGTCATTCGGGGGCGGTCGTT
>NZ_JBEXGE010000038.1:0-74951 GCF_040607155.1 Micromonospora sp. NPDC005324
GGCAGCGAGGCCGAGGCGTTGCCCGCCGATCGGTTCGACGCCCTGTGGGAGGCCGAGCGCCTCTCCGCCGTTGCCGCCGAGGCTCATCAGACCGTCAGGCGGTCGCCCGGGCCGCCTCCAGGATGACCTCGGTGACCTCACCGGGATGCGAGATCAGGCCCAGGTGACCGGCGTCGATCCGGGTGATGTCGGCCCCCGCCCGCTTCATCATCTCCTCCTGGCGGGCCGGCGGGATGACCCGGTCCTCGGTGCCGATCACCGCCCAGACGGGGATCGTCTTCCACGCCGGCTCCGTGGCCGGCTCGCCCAGGGCATTCGTGGCCAGGGCGCTCTGGGACACGGCGAGCACCTCCGCCTGCCGCCGAGGCAGACCGTTGGCGAAGCCGGTGATGAAGATCTTCGGCAGGACGTACGCGTCGACGGCGCCTTCCGGAGCGCCAGGGAACGGCACGAGCTTGAAGACGCTCGTGGGGTCGGTCAAGGCCGGCTCGAGCACCGAGCCGGAGCCGGCGGTGAGTTCTTCCACGGTCTCACCCTTGTCCGGGGCGAAGGCGTCGACGAACACGAGTGCCTTGACGTTGCTGTTGCCGGTCGCAGCGTCGCTCGCCACGAAGCCGCCGTACGAGTGGGCCGCGACCACGATGGGACCTTCGATGGTGGACAGGAAGTCCTTCAGGTAGCCGCTGTCGATCGACGGTCCCCGGTTGGGTTGCGGCGCGACCTGGACATCGAAACCGCGGGCCTGGAGTCTGCGGACCTCCCCACTCCAGCTCGAGCCGTCGGCCCAGGCGCCATGCACCAGGACGATTGTCGGTTTGGTGCGATGCCCCTCGTCCGGGGTTGGTCGCCCACCGCCGTCCGCGGACACGCCTGGGGCGGCTGAGCCGAGCACCGTCACCAGCGTTGCGGCGGCGAGCGTTGCGGCGATGGTCTTCGGCCGACGTAGCGAGATACCGAGCATGTCTCTTCTCCCTCGTTGGTCAGAGCTTTCCGAACGCGGGCAGATGTGCGCGATGACGTGCCTGATCGCCCGACCTCACCGTATTCACACCGAGCGCGAATCTCGGACAGAAGAGGAAAATAACTCAAGTTTCACCTTGCGGGAGGACAGGCCACCAAACGGGCTCACTCAACAGCCGGTGGACGCGGCGAGCGGCCCACGGTGAGGAGTCGCCGCAGGCAGCGTCATGGCCACGAGGCCCGACCCTCCCGCCGCCGCTCCCCCGACTTGCCGGTATCTGTAAACAACCCTTGATATTAGCCGTCACGAACGTCAATATGTGGAGGTCGCGGGTCGTCGAAGCCTGGGGAGTGAGCCATGAGAAGCCGTCGGATTTTCGCAGTGGTAGCCGGGGCGGCGATGACCGTCACGGCCGCCGTCGCCTTCGTCCCCAGCAGCATGGCCGCCGTGCCCTCGGCCACCGCCGTCCCGATGGTCGCCTGCACCGCCCCGGCCTGGGCCGAAGGCCCCACCTACCAGGTGGGCGCCCAGGTCACCTACGGCGGCCGGCTCTACCAGGCGCTGGTCACCCACACCGCGCACCCCGGCGCCGGCTGGAACCCCGCCTCGACCCCGTCGCTCTGGCGTGACCTCGGCGCGTGCTCGGGACCCACGCCGCCGCCCACCACGCCACCACCGACGACCCCGCCGCCCACCACGCCACCACCGACCACACCTCCCCCCACCACGCCGCCGCCGACCGGTGGGACCTGCGCGGTGAAGTCGCGGCCCACCGGCAAGGTGTTGCAGGGCTACTGGGAGAACTGGGACGGGGCCTCCAACGGCGTCCACCCCGGCCTCGGCTGGATCCCGATCACCGACAGCCGGCTCAACCAGCACGGCTACAACGTGATCAACGCGGCGTTCCCGGTGATCCGCTCGGACGGCACTGTCCTCTGGGAGAACGGCATGGACGCCGGAGTGAAGGTGTCCACCCCGGCCGAGATGTGCCAGGCCAAAGCGGCCGGCGCCACCATCCTGATGTCGATCGGTGGAGCCGCCGCGGGCATCGACCTGAGCTCCACAGCGGTCGCCGACCGGTTCGTCGCGACGATCGTGCCGATCCTGACGGCCTACCACTTCGACGGCATCGACATCGACATCGAGACCGGCCTGACCGGCAGCGGCAACATCAACACGCTGTCCACGTCGCAGGCCAACCTGATCCGGATCATCGACGGCGTGCTGGCCCGGATGCCGTCCAACTTCGGCCTGACCATGGCACCGGAGACGGCGTACGTCACCGGCGGCAGCGTGGTCTACGGCTCGATCTGGGGCTCGTACCTGCCGATCATCAAGAAGTACGTGGACAACGGCCGGCTCTGGTGGCTGAACATGCAGTACTACAACGGCAGCATGTACGGCTGTGCCGGCGACTCGTACCCGGCGGGCACCGTGCAGGGCTTCACGGTGCAGACGCAGTGCCTGAACAACGGGCTCACCATCCAGGGCACCACCATCCGGGTGCCCTACGACAAGCAGGTCCCGGGCCTGCCGGCGCAGAACGGGGCGGGCGGCGGCTACATGTCGACGTCGTTGGTCACGCAGGCCTGGAACTCCGTGCCCGGCCTCAAAGGCCTGATGACCTGGTCGGCGAACTGGGACGGGTCGAAGGGGTGGACCTTCGGCGACAACGTGAAGCGCCTGCAGGGTCGCTGACGGGTGCCGACGCCTGGCCTGCCGCCAGCCGGCCTTCCGGCAGGCGGTAGGCCCGGCGCTTCGCATGGTCGGCGCCGTCGAGCGGCACCGGGCCGAGCTGACCGCGCCGGACACACCGCTGGAGCGCTTCGGTGCCATCTTCGGGGTGCCGGTCCAGCCGCCTTCGCCGGATCAGGGCGTGTCATGCACCGCGTGAGCAGAGTTCCCAGTGCGGACGCCGTCGACGCGTCGGGTCAGGCCATCGGCGCGTCCACGCTGAGGCGGGGCGGGCGACCGTGCACGGCGGTGGCGCTGCTCTGGCCCACGCTGCGGGCGCTGCCCACGACCGCTGGACGTACCTGTTGGCAGGCACGCTGTTGACGACCGCCGGGGTGCTCACCGTCCGCCGGTCCCCCCGCCGCGGCTGACAGCCGGGCGGCATCCGCCGACGCAGCACGCCCCGCCGTGGGCCTCCCGTCGAGGCCGCCGACAAAGTGACCACACGGTTTGGGCGTGCATTCCCCTGTGGCCAGTTCGAATTCACCGCGTCGCTCTACGGTGCCCTCGAACCGAGAACGCCCTGCTCGTACCCGGAGAGATGAGGATTGATGGCAGTAAGCAAGCGGGTGGGCCTGACCGCTGCGGTGGTCGCCCTGACCCTGACGCTGCCGGGCGCCGCGACCGCGGCCGAGCGGAGCACGTGGGGCCAGGCTGAGTTGTTGACGTTCGCCGCGCTGCCAGCAGCGACCTTCGTTCCCGGCAGCGAACCGTCCGGCTCGGCGCTCGGCAGTGCCCCCATCAATGGGATCATCCCGCCGTTCGCCGACCAACCGATCCAGGGGTTCAGCGGCGTCCTGCGCAACACCGACGGCACCTTCGACGTGCTGTCCGACAACGGCTTCGGCAACAAGGCCAACAGTGCCGACTTCGTGCTGCGTGTTCAGCGGGTCGCGCCCGAATTCGGCAGCGGGGCCGTGGACGTGGTCGGCGGCATCAACCTGACCGACCCGTACGGCAAGGTGCCATTCCCGCTCACTCGTGCCGACCGCGTGCTCACCGGAGCCGACTTCGACGTCGAGTCGATCACCCGGACGACGGATGGCACGTACTGGATCGGTGACGAATTCGGTCCGTACCTGCTGCACTTCGACCGGGCGGGCCGCCTACTACAGGCGCCGGTGCCGCTGCCCGGGGTGTTCGCTCCCGAGAACCCGGGCCGCGGTACCACACCGGCCAACCTCGCCAGCAGCAAGGGCTTCGAAGGCATGGCCCAGTCGCCGGACGGTCGCACCCTCTACCCGCTACTTGAGGGCACGACCACGGGCGACCCGGCGGGCACGCTCCGGCTCAACGAGTTCGACACCCGGGCCAACGCCTACACCGGCCGGCGCTGGACCTACGCGCTCGACTCTCCCGCTCACGCGATCGGTGACGCCATCATGGTCGATCGCGACCGCTTCTTGATCATCGAGCGAGACAACGGCCAGGGCGAGACGGCAAAGGTCAAGAAGATCTATCTCGCCGACAAGCGCGACCGGAACCGCGACGGACTGCTCGACAAGACGCTGGTCGCCGACCTCATGGCAATCGCCAACCCTCGACACGTCGGCGGATTCGGCGACACGTTCACGTTCCCGTTCCAGACGATCGAGGACGTCGTGATCCTCGACGACCGCACGCTCGCCGTCCTCAACGACAACAACTTCCCGTCATCGGCGGGCCGGACGGCTGGCCAGGCGGACAACAACGAGTTCATCGTGATCAAACTCGACCGCCACCTGGACGCGGACAAGCGCGTCCTGCGTCGCTACTGACCCGATGCAAGGGGGTGGGCAGACCGACAGGCTGTCCACCCCGTCCCGGGCGGCCATCTGCGGACCGAGAGGTGTCGCGTGGGTCATCCCTCAGCAGTGGGTCGGCTGTGCACCACCAACTCGTCGATCTCCAACCGGCCGACACGCAGCTCCCGCACGACCGCCCGGCGGATCGCCAGCCGTCCGATGACCAGCGCCCCGACGGTCACGGCCCCCACGGCCAGTGCCCCCATGGCGAGGGCACCGATCGAGGCCGCCCCCGCAGCCCGCGCACCGGTAGCCGCCGCGCCCGTCGCCACCGCGCCGTTGGCGCGCGTCCCGGTCAACGGCATCAGGCTTACGTCTCGCTTCATCCCGCCATTGTCCGCGTACCGCCGGCTGGGCGCTGATCAGGCGCGAAAAGCGTCGATCGTGAGTGCGGCGAAGCGTCGAGAGGCGGCAACCCGGGCGTTCGTCGAGGTGGCGTACAGGCCACCGTTGGCCATCAGCATGAGGACGAGGTCGTCCAGGACCACGTCGGGCCGCAGGTGGCCGGTGCTCTTGGCCCGGCGCATCAGGTCGGCGAGCGAGGCGAGGGCGGCTTCGCGCTTCGCGGCGAGATCCAGGGCGTGGGGGAATGCCGAGGTGAACGCCGCGGTGAAGCCTCGGCTTCGGGCTTGCAGCTCACAGAGTTGCTCGATCACGAGGCACAGGCCGTGCCAGGGATCCGCATCGGTGAGCCCTTCGTCGACGACGGCGACGCAGGCGTTCATCTGATCCGCGAAGGCCTCCGTGGCCAGCGCCTGCTTGGTGGGGAATCGGCGGTAGAGGGTGGCGGGGCCGACTCCTGCGCGCCGGGCTATCTCACGCATCGGCACGTCCATGCCCTCGGCGGCGAAAACCGCCCGGGCCGTGTCGAGGATCCGCTCACGGTTGTCCACCGCGTCCGACCGGAGGTTCCGAGTCAAAGGGCCGCCCACTCTCTCACTCTAGCTAAACGGACGCATGCGTCCACTACCGTTCGGACGTCCGCAGGGCTGGCTGGGGAAGGGTGACGAGCAGTGAAGGCTGTAATGATCAGGGAGTTCGGCGATCCCCGCGGGCTGGTGGTCGTCGACCTACCTGTCCCGGTGGCCGCTCCGGGGGAAGCGTTGATCACCATCGAGGCGGTGGGCGTGGCTGGCGCCGACGTCCTGATCAGAAGCGGTGCTCTCGCCGCGTACGGCTTTCGCGAGGGTCACATCCCGGGCGGCGAGGTCGCCGGCACGGTCACGGCCGTGGGCGACGGCGTCGACCCCGCGTGGGTCGGGCAACGCGTCTGGGCCTTCACCGGTACGGGCGGCGGTTACGCCGAGCAGGCGGTCGCCCCGATCGGGGAGGTTCTGGCCCTGCCGGCGGGCCTCTCCCCGGTCGACGCCGTGACGCTCGGCAGCTCCGGGGTCGTGGCTCACTTCGGCCTCGCTCATGCGCGCTTCTCGCAAGGCGAGAGGGTCCTGGTGCGTGGCGCGGCCGGCAGTATCGGGATCACGGCGGTGCAGCTCGCGGTCAGCGGTGGCGCCAGTGCCGTCGCGGTCACGACCTCGTCGCCCGAGCGCGGCCGTCGACTTCGCGGCCTTGGCGCGACCCACGTGCTGGACCGCTCCGGGGCGGGAGGTTCCGACGACCCCACCGGCTACGACGTCATCATCGACGTCGTAGCGGGTCCGGGCATGCCCACGTTCTTCGACCGACTCAACCCCAACGGCCGGCTCGTGGCCGTCGGCGCGGTCGGCGGCCAACCACCCGCAGACTTCGGGACGAGGTTGATGGCCGCATTCCAGAAGTCGATGTCGTTCGCCACCTTCAGCGCGGCGACGGTGACGGAGGCCGCTCGACAAGCCGTACGCACGGAGCAGTTCGCCGCCGCCGATCGCGGGGAACTCCACACCGTGGTGCACGAGGTCCTGCCGCTGGAGCAGGCGGCGGTGGCGCACCAGAAGATGGACGCTGGCGAGGTCTTCGGAAGGATCGTCCTGACCTCGTAGCCAACGGGATCGTTCACGGCAACGCGACGCTGTCGATGCAGTCACTGGGTCGCAGGTGCGCGAACCGCAGCGCTGACGGAGACGCCCTCGACTGCGCCTGCTGTGTCAGTCAGCGGGCCCAGTAGGTGAACTGCTGCCCGGAGTGGGCATGTCTGTGACGCTGGGGCCTGGGATGTCCCGGTCGATGCTTGCGGCGACGGCGGCACCGATGCGCCGAAGCGTCGCGAGGTCATTCGGTTCGAGCACGTCGATGAAGTACTCGCGGACCGCGGCGACATGGCCTGGCGCCGTGGCCGCGACCTTGGCATAGCCGGCCGCGGTCAAGGTGGCGTTGGTACGCCTACCGGAGCCGGGCACGCGACTCCGCTGGAGAAGACCCTGCTTCTCCAGTCGCCCGGCGACGTGTGAGAGACGAGACAGGGATGAGGACGTACGAGAGGCGAGGGCGCCCATCCGCAGCGTGTGGTCATCCGCCTCGGACAACGACGACAACACCATGTACTCGAAGTACGTCAGGCCGGTTTCGCGGTGCATCCGTGCGTCCAGCGCCGCCGGCAGCCGAATCATGATCGCCGCGTTGGCCCGCCACGCCAGTTGCTGCTCGTCATCAAGCCAGCGCGGCTCACCCACTGACGGGCCCGACCCGGGCAGTCGGTGCGGCTCGGCGGCCTCGCTGGGCGTCCTGGAGGGCATAGCCCACATCTTAGAGCAGCCATTTGTTGAACCATCAACTCCGGGGTAGCTTGTTGAAGCATCAAGTTCAACTTCTTCAAGGAGACGCACACCATGCGCGCAGTAGTCGTCCCCGCCGCCGGCGAGCGACCCGAGATCGCCAACCTGCCCACACCTACCCCCGGAGCCGGTGAAGTCCTGCTCCGCGTCCGTGCTGCCGCCCTCAACCCGTTGGACAACGTGCTGGCCTCCAGCGCCCTGGCCCAGACGATGGAACACCGCTACCCGCTGGTGCTCGGCCGAGACGTCGTCGGCATCGTCGAGGCGATCGGCGACGGCGTCACCGACGTGTCGATCGACGACGAGGTGATCGGTCACATCGTGTTCGAGGCACCATTCGAGGCCGGCACCCTCGCCGAGTACGCCGTCGTGTCCGCCTCCACGGTGGCGCTCAAACCGTCGTCACTCGACCACACCACTGCCGCCGCGCTCCCCCTCGCGGGCGGGGCCGCCCTGGCCGCGGTCGAGACCGCCAACGTCCACTCCGGGCAGACGGTGCTGATCAACGGCGCGTCGGGCGGAGTCGGCCGCTACGCCGTGCAGCTGGCCGCCCAGCGCGGCGCCACCGTTGTGGCCACCGGCACCGCCGCCGACAGGGACCGACTGCGGGAACTCGGCGCCACCGATGTCGTCGACCACACCGCCGGACCGGTCGCCGCGCAGGTCCGCACCCTCTACCCGGACGGCGTCGATGTCCTGGTCAACCTCTGGGGCGACACCGTCGACGACGTTCCCCTCGACGCGATCCGACCGGGCGGCACGGTGTCGACCATCAAGCCGGTACCCGACGTCGAAACCACCGCCTCACACGGGCTACGGGGTGGCGGTATCACCATCGCCACGCCGAACCGGAAGACGATCGCCTCGTTGGCGCGGAGCGCGGCCGCCGCAACGCTTCAGGTCGACATCTATCGAGTGGTCTCCCTCAACGAGGCCATCGAGGGCCTGGACGAGATCTCCGCCGGCAAGGCCCGGGGCAAGATCGTCGTCGATTTTGGCTGAACACGGGTCAGCGATCGCGTCTGGTGCACCACCACCGATCCGTACGAAAGGCATGGTTGCAATGAGCCCGATCCCGCAGCCCAGGAACCAACGGAATCGAGCGTCATGGTGAGTGATGCGACAGTGCCCGCAGAGCTAACGGGCAGCCTTCATGGCAGGAGAGTCGTCATCGTCGGCAGCTCCGGCATTGCCGCGCGTCTCGCCTCGATGGCCGCCGCAGCCGGAAGCGAGATCGTCCTGGCGGGCCGGGACCAGCGCAAGCTGGACGCGCTCGCAGCCGACCTCGACCGCACAGCGGCCGGCGGTGTTCGCACCGCCGTCGTCGACGTGCGCCAGGAGGACTCCATCGTCAGACTCGCCGAATCCGTCGGCGAGCTGGACCACCTGGTCTCCCTCGCCGCGGCCCACGCGGCCGGGCCGGTCGCCCAGCTCGACGTGTCCGCCATACGTGACGCCTTCGATGCCAAGGTGATCGGGCCGATGCTGCTGGCGAAACACTTCAGCGGCAACATCCGCGCCGGCGGATCGATCCTGCTGTTCTCGGGCCTCGCCGCGTGGCGACCCACGCCAGGGCTGTCGGTCACCGCGACCACGAACGGTGCCGTGTCGTTCCTCGCCGAGGCTCTTGCCGTCGAACTCGGACCCATCCGCGTCAACGCCATTTCACCCGGCGTCACCGACTCCGGATACTGGGACTCCCTCGGTGAGGCGAAAGCCGGCTTCTTCGCCGAGACCGCTGAACGCAACCCCGCACGACGGATCGGCGCTACTCAGGACATCGCCGCTGCCGCCCTCTCCGTGCTTGTCAACCCGTTCATCACCGGCACGACGATCCACGTGGACGGCGGCGCACGACTCGCCTGACACAGCCACACTCGAGGTAGCCAAACTGGTCTTTCAAGTCCACTATTGGGTTCACGTGGCTGCTGTTGCGGCGGGCAGAAAGTAGCAGTTCACCCTATCAGCGAGGCAGCCGTTCGGCATCGGCTAGACATGCCTTACCTGGACTCGAGAGTCCAGGTAAGGTGGAGGCTGCGGAATATATCCGGCCCGGAGGGTGTCTGCACTTGCGTGTCCAGGTGGGCTGGCACGACGACAGGCAAGGAGACGACGTGAACACCGAAAAGGCAATCCTCGCCGGTGGCTGCTTCTGGGGCATGGAGGAGTTGTTCCGTCGCCAACCCGGCGTGGTGTCCACGCGCGTCGGCTACAGCGGCGGCGACGTCCCGAAGGCCACCTACCGCAACCACGGCACCCACGCGGAGTCCATCGAGGTCATCTACGACACCGAGAAGACCGACTTCCGCGCGCTGCTCGAGTTCTTCTTCCAGATCCACGACCCCTCGACGAAGAACCGCCAAGGTAACGACATCGGCATCAGCTACCGCTCGGCGATTTTCTACACCATCGACGAGCAGAAGCGGGTCGCCGAGGACACCATCGCCGACGTCGACGCCTCGGGTCTGTGGCCCGGCAAGGTCGTCACCGAGGTCACCGCGGCAGGCGACTTCTGGGAAGCCGAGCCTGAGCACCAGAACTACCTGCAGACCTACCCCAACGGATACACCTGCCACTTCCCCCGCCCCGGGTGGACGCTTCCGAAGCGGGCGACGGCCTGACACCTCCGGCGCGCGGGCCCCGGGTCCGCGCGCCGGTCCGGGCCGAGGTAGTCCGCCCGAACAATCTTTTGAGTTTAGGACCAGATGGTCCAGTTGTTCTAGTATCACGATGATTTAGCGATAGTGGTACAACGTTCACCGAGCCGGCGGAACGTACGTTCGCCCCGCCAAGCCGGGTGGACTCCGGGGTCCCATTTTACCTAGATCATCTGGTGCGCTGGATACACTTGCCTGATGAGCGACGAGCAGGTGGCTGCGCCGACGAACAGGCGGAGGATCAGTCAGCGGGGCATCGCGACCCGAGACCGGATCCTCGAGGCGGCGAACCGGCTGATGCTCGTGCGCGGAGTGAACGCGACGACCCTTGACGACATCCGCGAGGCAAGCCAGACGAGCAAGTCTCAGCTCTACCACCACTTCGCCGACAAGCAGGAACTCGTGCACGCCTTGGTCAAGTATCGAGGCGCGCTTGTGCTTCAGCGTGAACGTGCAGGGCTCGAACGACTGAGATCGTTCTCCGGGCTGGTCCGGTGGCGTAACGCGCTGGTCCAGGCCAACTCGCTGAACAACGGCAAGTACGGATGCGGCCTCGGGTCGATGACTCTCGAACTGTCTGATCAGGATGAGCAGGCTCGATCGTCCCTGTCGGAGACGTTCGTGGCATGGGAAAGGCTGATCAGTGATGGCCTGCACCGGATGCGCGACAGCGGCCTACTGCGCCAGGATGCCGATCCGGAGAAGTTGGCCACGGGACTGATGGCCGCTTTGCAGGGCGGCTACCTGCTGGCGAACGCCGCGCACAACGTCGCACCCATGGAAGTCGCACTGGACATGGCGTTGGAACACATCGAATCGTTCCTCGTGCAGCCGTCCGGGGAGCCGACCCGCTAGTTGGCCCGGCCCCCTGCCGTGCACCGGAGGGGCCGGCGAGTGATTCCCGCCGGCCCCTCCGGGCACTGTCACCTTCCGTACAGCTCGAACTCGTAGAGCGAGAACCCGTACGAGGTGGCCCGCTTGACCCCGTACACCCGCACGTAGCGGGCGGTGACCGGGGCGAAGGTCGCGTTGTCGACGCCGCCGTTGCCGGTGGTGGTGGCGAACACCGGCGTCCAAGAGGTGCCGTCGCCGGAGACCTCGATCCGGTACGAGGTGCCGTGCGCGGCTTCCCAGCGCAGCACGGCCCGGCTGACGCTGCGGGCCGCCCCGAGGTCGACCCGCAGCCACTGGTTGTCGTTGTAGCTGCTGGCCCACCGGCTGCCGAGGCTGCCGTCGACCGCCTTGTCCGGGGTGTGGCCGGTCAGGAACTGGGTGCTCGACGCTCTGGTCGGGCGGCCCTGCGCCAGGTTGGTGACGTCGTCGCCCCGGCGCGCCGGGAACGAGACGACCTGCTGGTAGGTGGGGCGGTTCTGCCAGGCGATCACCGGGTGGGTGATGCCGCCGAGCCCCGACTGGGCGATCGAGTCGGCACACCACTGGTCGCCGGCCCCGCAGGACTTGTCTCCGGGGTAGACAGTGGTGGCCGGTACGGCGGCGGCCTGGCCGAGCGCGTCGAGCAGGGTCTGCCGGCACGCGCCGAGGTTGCCGTTGCCGCAGTACGCGCGGCCCAGCCCACCGGCCACCGGATCGCCGAGGACAGTCCGCAGGTCCTTGTCGACGTAGCCCCACCAGCCGTACTGGAACGACGAGCCCTTGTGCGCCTGCCCCTGCAACGCCCAGCTCGCGGCCCCGTCGCGCCCGCCGTTCTGGCCGCCGGACGGCGCCTCGTTCACCTCGATGGCGTCGACCAACGTGGCGTAGAGATCCGGCCCGAGGCCGGGGCGGAACTGCGCCGAGGCCAGCAGCGGCCACCAGGCGTCGAAGATCCGGATGGCGTCGGCGTGCTGGTAGACCTTGGAGCCGGGGGACGTCTCCACCCGGCGGGTCCCGGCCTGCTGCCAGGCGCGCAGCTTGCCCACCGCGTCGACCAGCGCCGGATCGGTGACCGGCGTGCTGTCCAGCACCCGCAGCAGGTCGCCGAGGACCTGCTGGCCGCGCAGGTCGGTCACCGCCGCATCCGCCATGATCTTGACGACGTCGGCGCGGCCGAGCTTGCGCTGGGCGATCGCAGCCCGCACCGGGCCGTCGAGCAGCTGAGCCCGGTGTACGGAGCCGAAGCTGAAGTTGCCGTCGGCGGCCCCGAAGTCCCGCGCCTGCTTGTTGTTCCAGCTGACGTAGTAGTCCTGGTTGACCGACTGCGGATGCGCCGACGCCGGGGCGTAGGTGGCGTCGTTGGTGTCCGGGTTCCAGCCGGCCCACTCGTACGCCGGTTCGGCTTTCGTCGGCAGGTTCGGGTCGGCGGTGGCCGGACGGACCGGGTTCGAGCCGGAGTTGTAGTACGCCGCCTCGGTCGAGTTGACGTAGAACCAGTTGAACGCGTACCCGACGTCGGCAGCGGACGCCTGGAAGGCCGACGCGCTGCCCATCGCGGACGGGTCGTTGAAGGCCTGGAAGCCGATCGCCGAGTCAGCCTCGTGCCGGTAGGTCGAGCGTAGTTTGGTGAACGCTGTCGGCTGCCCGTTCACCAGGCCCCGATGGGCCACCAGGCCGTACCTGGTGCGCAGCGCGCGCAGCGTGTACGAGCCGGCCGGGGTGGAGTCGGCCAACGTCGGGGACCAGGAGTTGCGCTGCTCCAGCGCCTCCATGGCGAGGCACTGCCCGTGGTAGAGGTAGCGGTTGGTGCGCAGCGTCGGGGCGCTGCCGTCGGTGGTGCACAGTGGCACCGCGTACGTGTCGGTGAGGTCCTGGGCGGCGGAGGTCGCGCTCCACGCGTAGTCCTGGCCCCGGCCGAGCAGCACGTAGAGGTTGAGCCCGGCGAACGCGGCGCCACGAGCGCTGATGCCGGGCCCCTGCAGCTCCTGAATCATCAGCAACTGCGGCGCGAAGTAGCCGGTCTGCGGCCCGAACACGGCAACCGGGTTGCCGGTGGTGGTGTGCCGTCCGGAGACCACCACCGCGTTGGACATGCCGTGCGTACGCAGGTTGCTCAGGCCGCCAAGCAGTTCCTTGGTGGCGGTGCTGGCGCCGGTGCGGGCGGCGGCCCCGCCGACGGCGTCGTACGCGAGGGGTTCGGCGACCACAGTGCCGGCGTCGGGAAGCACCGCGCTCGTCGCGCCCGGTGGTGTCGCCCCGTACGGGAAG
The DNA here is from genome assembly GCF_040607155.1 of Micromonospora sp. NPDC005324. NCBI lineage: Bacteria > Bacillati > Actinomycetota > Actinomycetes > Micromonosporales > Micromonosporaceae > Micromonospora > Micromonospora sp. NPDC005324. The sequence continues at coordinate 12,986 of NZ_JBEXGE010000038.1, forward strand.
CTCTGGCCGTCGTGCAGGGTGAGCACGGCCTCCGGGTCGTTCTGCGAGCGGAACGCCGCCCACACCCGGTCGCCCTCGGTCGCGCCGTACTTGGCGCGGGCGGCCACCCGGACCAGCGCAGATTGGATCTCGCTGCCGCCGCCCCCGCCGAAGAGCCCGCCGATCACGCCGGCGGTGGCGATCAGGTCGGTCATGGTGAAGTGCTTCGGCTTGCCGGCGCCGGCGAGCACGTACTCACCCGGGTAGTTGTCCTCGGCGATCGACCTGTCGATGTAGGCGTTGATACCGGCGATGTAGTCGACCACGTCGGTGTAGAGCTGTTGGCCCCGGACACCCTTAGTGCGCAGCGCGTCCACCTGGGCCTGGAGGTCCGCCTCCGAGTAGGGCGAGTTGGCCCAGACGCTCTGCTCCAGCTCACGGTTGCCGGGGGCGCCGCCGGCGAACGAGGTGACGTTGCCGCGGCCGACGTGCCGCAGCAGGTCCATCACCCACAGCCGGTCCTGGGCCCCGGCGTAGCCGGCGCCGAACATGGTGCCGGCGCGGGTGGTGCCGGTGACGTGCGGGACGCCGGTGGCCTTGTCCCGCACGATCGTGACGTCCGATCGCGGCGAGACTGTGCTCTCCACCTGCGCGGCCGGGACGCCGAACGAGGCGTCGTTGTAGAAGTGGACGATCTGCTCGTCGGTCAGCCCGGCGTAGTTGTAGACCAGGTTCGCGTACTCGTCGAGCTGGTCGCTGGAGTGCGACGGGCGGGTGCCGAGCGCCTGGTGCGCCAGGATGGCGACAAGCGTGGCGTTGCCGTTCTGCCCAGGGGGCAGGATGTCGACGCACTGGCCGAGGCAGTAGTCGTTGGGGGCGAACGTCGTGGCGGCCAGCGCCGGTGACGGCGGGGTCACCGTCAGGACGCTCGCGGTCAGGACGGCGGCGGTGAACGCCGCGAGCCGGTTACGGAGAGCGGGACGGGGCATGGCGATCCTCCGGGGACGCGGAGCCGGGCCGTTCGGTCACGCCCGGCTTCCGGTGCCGACGTCTCGCCCTCCGCGCCCGGGCGTTCCGCCAGGAAGTGAGATTGACTCATATCTATCCTCGGGCAATGATCGACGTAGAACCCCCGCCCGGGATACCCGTCGTTCACCACGCGCCAATGCCGACGTTTCGCCGTCTTTCGCCCCGCAACGCCCCGACGACAAGCGCCCACGCCTCCGCCACGCTCCGCTGGGCGGCGGACTTGGCCTTCGCCGAGATGCGCGTCGGGGCCGGGCTCCCCTACCGGCGACCTACCGTGGTCGCGCTAGCCGGCGGTGGCTTCGCGCTGGATCTGCTCGAATTGTGCGGCCATCGCGGCCGCCAGGGCCTGTGCGGCGGACAGCGGACGAACCATGACCGTGAACTCGTCGATCAGGCCGCTCTCGTCCAGGTGCAGGAAGTCGCAGCCCTCAATGGCGACGTCGCCCATCCGCGCCTCGAAGACCAGCGCGTGATCGCGACCGTTGTCGCCGCTCAGCTCACGGACGTACCGGAAATCCTCGAACACCCGCAGCACGCCGCGCAGGATCGCCGCCGTGATCGCCTTGCCCGGATAGGGCTTGAACGCCACCGGGCTGCGAAACACCACGTTCTCGGCCAGGGCCGCCGTGACGGCATCAGGATCGCGTGCCTCAACCGCTGCGCGAAAGTCGATCACCACAGCAGCGTACGGGATTCTCTCCCGCTGCCGGAGGCGTCCACCGCTGATTCGGCGGACCGGAGGGCCCGTGCTCCGGCTGCGCGAGGGCCGGAAAGTCGTCACGCCCGCTGAGGCGTTTGAGCGCTATTTTCTTACAGTGGATCCATCGCAGTCGTTGCAGGGGCCTCGGGCTGGCTCTGTCGAAGGAGAGCCGGTCGAGGGTGGAGGTGGCGTTCACGTTGGTACTCCGCCACCTCCACCGACGGTTCTACTGTGGCATGCCCGACCGTTCAGGCTGGTCAAGAGCTTCATGGCTGGCTCTGTCATCTCGATGAACGTGTCGGCCCCCGTTGGGAGGCAGTCTTTCAGGAGCATGTTGGCTCGATGTTGGCCGAAGGTCAGCGCCAGTTGCGGCCGGGAATTTTCGACCTGGTGCCGCTTGGCTCGCTGAGCTGGGGCCGTCGTGCCACGACCGGAATCTCCGCCGGGTACGTCCGAGGAAGGAATCCATGCGGTTCGAAGTCCTGGGACCCCTGCGAGCCGTCGACGCATCTGGGTCGGAGGTGCCGGCCGGCGGGCGTCAACATCAGGTGGTGCTGTCGTGTCTCCTTGCCGCCGACGGTCAAACGGTTACCGATGGCACGTTGATGGAGACCCTGTGGGGTCACGGCCCGAACGACAGTAAGCGCGTGGCACTACGGGTACTCGTCCATCACCTGCGTCGCAACCTGGGCACCGAATCGATCGTTCGTGCGACCGGTGGCTACCGAATGGTGCTGGACGGCCACCAGCTTGACGCGAGCGAGTTCGTGGCGCTCGTCGACAGCGCCGCCCACGACGAGGCGCGGGGCCGGCTCGCCGAGGCGCGCCGGTGCTACCGGAAGGCCCTCCGGCTGTGGCGCGCGCCGGAGGCGTACCAGGGCACTATCGACAACGAGCTTGTACGGGCAGCCGCCGACCACCTGGGCGAGCAGCGCATGATCGCATTCGAAAGCTGCGTGGACATCGAACTCAGCTTCGGACTGCACCGCGAGTTGTGCGCCGAGCTTTCGGCTCTGGCGACGGAGAACCTGCTGCGCGAGCGTCTCCAGGCACAGCTGATGCTCGCGCTTGTTCGCAGTGACCGCCGGGCGGAGGCATTGACCACCTATGAGCGGACCCGGCGCCTGCTCGCCGACGAGCTCGGTGCGGACCCGGGCGCTCGCCTGCAACAGCTGCACACCGCGATCCTGCGCGGTCCTGCGGCAGCAGGTGCGCCGTCCGCCGTTCCCGATGCCGTTCGGCCGATGCAGCTACCCGCCCCACCCAGCAACTTCGTCGCACGCGAGGATGAGCTTTCAGTCCTGGACAGCCTGCACAAGAGGGTCGGTCCCGGTCAACGGCTCCGCGGGTCGATGGTCGTCACCGGCGCCGGTGGTATGGGCAAGACAGCTCTGGTCACCCACTGGGCCCATCAACACCAGCGAGGCTTCCCCGGCGGGCAGGTCTACCTCGACCTCGACGACGACGCTCCGGCGACGACGGCACTGGCCAGGACCCTCATCGATCTCGGCGTCGCCCCGGACGATGTGCCGAAGCAGGCGGAGGCGCGGGCGGCGAAGTTGCGCTCACTGCTGTCCAGCCGAACGGTTCTGATGGTCTTGGACAACGTGAGCACCGCGGAGCAGGCCCGGCCGTTCCTGCCCGGTAGCGGTGACAGCCTCCTGGTGATCGTCAGTCGAAATCGGCTGGACGGGCTCGTCGCCCGCGAAGGCCTTCATCTACTGGTACTCACCCCACTGCCCGTCGAGCCGGCCACCCGTCTGCTCCTGGAGACCGCCGGGATGTCCGAGCCCGCGAGTGGCGACGTCAGTACGTTGGTGGAGCTGTGCCATGGGATGCCGCTGGCCCTGCGGATCGTGGGAGCTCACCTGCGGCTGGGAGCCCAGCCGGACATCCTCGTGGCGGACCTGGAGGATGAGCGAACACGCATCGCCCGGCTTACCACCACCGATGGCGACGCCAGCGTGCACGCCGTCATCGCGGTGTCGTACCGGCGGCTGGCGACGCCGGACCGTCGGCTCCTGCGCCGCCTCGGACTGTCGGCTGCCGGTGCGATCCCGCTGGGTGCCGTCGCCGCACTGGCCGGTGTCATGTCCGGCTCCGTGCTGACCGGGCTGATCGGCAGGCTCACCGCGGTCAACCTCGTCGCCCTCGACGGGGGACGAGTCAGCCTCCATCAGCTGACCCGCATCTTCGCCCGCGAGCAGGGCCGACGTGAGGACACGTCGGCCGATCGCGCCGACGCGGAACGGCGACTGCTGTCCTGGTACGGGCAGGCAACTGGCGAAGCACAGCAACGCATCCGGCCGACCGCAGGCGGATCCGACGGTAAGGGCGCCCCCGACCCGCTTCACCTTCTCCTCCCTGAACTGCCCGATACGGCCGCAGCCGTCCGCTGGGTCGACGCCGAGTCGGACACGATCGTCAAGATGATCACCGAGCACGCTCAGAGGCACCCTGATCTCGTCTGGCCCCTCGCCGCCAACATTCGCGGTTGGTTACAACGGCGGGCCAATCGCGACACCTGGATCGACGTCACCCAGCAGGGGATCCGGGCCGCGGCCATGGCCGGCAGCAGCATCGGCGAGGCCACGCTGCAGGGGAGCCTGGGCGTGGCACACAGCCTCCTGTTGCACCGCGTCGAGGCCCGGGCCGCCTACCAGCGCGCCGGCGCACTGTGTCAACGCAACAGCGACCACGCCGGCCTGGCCGACGTCGAGGCGAGCCTCGGTGGGATGCTGGTCGAAAGCGGGGAACTCGATGAAGCACTCCCACCACTGCTGCGGGCCCGGCACTCCGCGAACCTGCTGAACGACCCCGATCTCATCTTCAAGGTGGAACACAACCTCGGACTCCTGCATCGCCGGGCTGGTCGCCAGCAGGAGGCGCTGGACTCCTACACGTCGGCGCTGGCCGCGGCCGACCGATCCGGTAACCGGGACTGGTTGTCCGCGAGCGTCCACACCAATCTCGGCCGGCTGCATTTCTTGCGCGACGACGTCGACCTGGCCGAGACCCACTACGACACCGCCGTCCGACTCGCCAGGAGCACCGGCGACCGGATGCGGGAAGCCTGGGCCCTGCACGGCTGCTCCGACGTCGCAGCAGCGCGACGAGACGTTCCTGCCGCCGTCGCGGCCATGCAGGAAGCCGTCACCATCCTCGAAACACTGGGCGACCGTCGCCTCGACGAGATGCGTGCCCGGCTGGCTGAATTGCTCTCGGACAGCACCGTGAGACAGACGACGCTTGATCAGTAGGTGGACCTGTTCGCCGTTTGATTCTGCCCGCTTCAATGAGCTCGATCGAGACGACCCAACCAGAATCCAACATCGATTCAGCACGATCGTCCCTAACAGATGCCGCCCGCCCGGGCTGGCACGCAATCGTCGGCGTCGAGACGGTGCCGCGAAGAGGGAGGACCGAGCCTTGTCTCTGCCGAAGAAGGCCGTCGCTGTAGGCGCCGCTCTGGGCATGACCGCAGCCACACTTGCCGTGGCTACCCCGGCCAGCGCGGCGTCCAACTACATCTTGAACAGCAGCACGATCGGCGTGGGGGTGATCCACGTTCGGGACGGCAACTACACGCACGGAAACTACGACACGGTCCTCGCCGCAAACCACCGTACGAGCGAGTTCTGGGCGAGCGCCGCCGGCTACTACATCGGCCCCGGCTACTGCGGTTACGAATGGACCCTCACCGGCGGCAACTGGCTCCTGACCGACGACAGTCTGGACCCGGGCCAGCACTACATTCCCACCACGGAAACCATCCAGGTGTCCGCCGCGCGTTGCTGACCGGCCGATGACCACGGAGAGCGCTCAAGCAGGGACCGCGGTGGGGTGTGCGCGAGAGGCCCCGCCGCGGTGGGCACCGAACCGACCTGCAGGCAAGCCGCGTCAGCCAGGCCGGCTCAGCGCACCGCGACAGACGTGCTGCGCCTACAGTCCCGCCGTGGTCTTGCCCAGGAAACCGGCGAGTGTGCCGTAGTCGACGTCTTGTCCTTCCGTGATGTCGACGGTCTTGCGTTCACCGTTTCCATCGACCGCAGGAATCCCTTGACCTCGGGGGATGTCCGTTGCCCGCCCAGGCCACCGTTCCGGTGCTGATCAGCGCGGCTCTGGACGCGGTGGCCACCGCCGACCTCGTGGCCGGGCTGGGCCAACTACTACCGTCGCTCCCCTGCTGGCGACACCACGCTCAACACGCCCGTCTCCGGAGGTGGCCTCGGGGGACGGCTGCTGGGTGGCGTTTTACGGTGAACCTCCCCGGACCGGTCTCGCTTGTGGGGAGGATGAGATGTATTCGCCCAGGGACGCGGTGAGCGGGGGTCGATCGTGAACGACGGATTGGTGACCAGGCGCAGCGCCCGGGGTGTCGGAGAGACGATCTCCGCGCTGAGAGCTGAGGCGGAACGCGTAGGCGCTGCGGTGGTGGCGGTGGTCGATCATGCGGCGGGTGCGAGACGACGGCCAGCCCGGCTCGCTGATCACCTGGCAGGACGCGGCGTACCTCGCCCAGCGCTACGGACTGGGCGAGGACCAGCTTGCACCCCTGAACGCCCCAGCCAAGATCGCCTCCGCGATCGACGGCCGATGAGCACGGCCCGAATCGGCCGCACATCCCGCACGAGGGACCTCGGCGCCGTCCGGATCGGCGGCATCGCGGTCCGTACGGTGATCACCCGCAGCCCGTGGGCATGCCTGCTGTCACCGGCTCCCGCACCCGCTCGACCGAACCGCTGAGGGGGCCGCTGGGCCGGGTCAGCCGCCCCGGTTCAGCCGCTCCAAGACCCCGGCGGCGACCAGACCGTACGCGACGTACGGTAGGAAATCCTCGAGCCAACCCTCGGTGCCCCAGCGGCGGGGATCGGTCACCCCGAGCGCGGCCATCGCCCCGTCGGCCAGCAGCATGCCTCCGACCCCGATCATTCCCGCCGCCACGGGCAGCGCTGGCCGCCGCCGCCCGGCGAGCGCCGCGAAGAGCGACACGGCCGACACTCCGTTGACGAACCCGAACACGGGCCCGAACCCGGCGCGCCGCTTCGCCGCCCGGTCTGCCGGCCCCAGGTTCACGTGGGCCAGATCCGCCATCCGCTGCACGGCGCGCTCGTGGGTGTCACTCATCGGGCGAGCGCGGACGCCCACGTCGAGATTGCTGAACACTTCGCGGGCGAGCGTCGCGGCGGCACCGGCCACGATCCCGTTCGTCAGGCTTTCCAGCCGGCCCCTTGCCATGAGATCACCTCGGCCTTGTCCGCTGTCGCGCGCATCCCGCCGACCTCTGGTCGTGGTGTCCGGCATACCCAATCCCTGCCACGTCATCTCTGCCGGACAGGCCGCCGGCTCAGCCACCTGCGGCGGCCGCGCCCCGTCGCGACTGCACGAGGCCGGCCTCGCGGAGAACAGCAGGGCCGACGCGTCGATGTGCTCTTCGCCAACGCGGGCGGAGGATCATTCAACGATGCCGTTGCGTCTCTCACCCCCGGCCCCATTGACACCCCCGGCATCACCGGCCTCGCCCTCGACGAGAAGACCAGATCTGAGCACCTCCGCGCCGCAACGCCACCTGCCACCGAGGGGAGACCCCGTTACGCCCCGGCGGACGCCACGCCGTTGCGATACTGACCCGAGACCTCGGGAACACGCCAGGTGGCACTTGCGCGACCGACGAGGGTCCGGCGGACGGACGCGCCCCCACAACTACTTCCAAGAGGAATCATGCCCAGCGAGACCGATCCCGGATTCACACTGTCCCTGCACAACATCACCATCACGGTCAGCGACATCGACGACGCCGTCCGGTGGTGGCACGACGTCTTCGGGATGAACGAGACGGCCCGGTCTCGGTTCGACGCCATCGACGCCGACGTCGCCTACGTCGAAGGCCACGGTTTCCGGCTCGAACTGCTTCAGCCCGCCAACGGCTATCGCGTGTCCGACATGTTCCTCGATCCACCGGACCATGTCCGACCCATCGGCAACAAGGCCCTCGTCCTGCGGGTGGACGACCTCGCACAGGCCACCAGCCGGTTTCGGGAGCTCGGCGTGGTCATCGTCTGGGACCAGTTGGACCTCGGCGACGGAAGCGTCTCGACCGCCATCCGGGACACCGACGGCAACTTCATCAACGTCTTCCAAGCCGGCGCCAGCCCGGTCGGCTGAGCCGACCCCGCACCACGCGGTTCGGCCAGGCCTGAAGGCGTACCGCCGGAGCCAGCCCACCTTGGCCGGTCCGACGTGAGGACGGTCCGCCACCACCAGAGCACGCTTCCCGGACAGGAGCACCAGATGAGAAGCGCAGGCGAACTGATGCGGTCCTACACCGCCACCATCGCCGACCCAGATGCCACGGCAGCACTGTTCACCGACGACGGCGTGATCGAACTGCCGTACCTGACGTCGATCGGGCTACCGCCCCGCATCGTTGGCCCGCACGAGATCCGCGCGTTCATCGTCGGCCTGCTCAAGGTGGTGCCCGACTTCGGCTTCGACGCCGTCGAGGTCCTCATCGAAACCCCGGACCAGGCTTTCGGCGAATACTCGGTAGAGCGCCGGACGGTGAGCGGCCGCATCTTCAGCCAGATGTACGCCGGCCGCCTCGTCGCCGAGAACGGTAAGATCAAGCTCCTCCGCGAGTCACTCGACCTCGTCCGAGCCGCCCGCGCCATGCTGCCCAACGGGGTGGCCGACATCCCTGCCGACCGGTAGGCGACGCCCGCCGCGACGGCTGCGCAAGACCATCGATGAGGTCAGGAAGCTCAGTTCCCGCGCAGACACCGATGGAGGTAATCGCCCATGACTACTCGTGATGTTGTCGAACAATTCTTCGGCCTGCTCGGTGGCGGTGCCAACCCGGATGACGTAGCCATGCTCTTCAGCGACAACATCGACTGGGACGTGCCCGGCTCGCCGTCGATGCCGTGGACGGGTAGGCGTTCCAGGCGTGCCGACGTCGCCGACTACCTGCGGACACTTGGCGCGAACGTCGTGCCGGAGGAGAACGTCGACGAGATCGAGACGATTGTGTACGACGGTGACCACGCGGTGATGCTGGGACGGTTTGGACGCGTCGCTCGCAACACCGGCCGACGGTACGAGATGGCCGTGGCCATGCATTTCCAGGTCAGCGGTGACAAGATTGTCAAGTTTCGCCTCTACGAGGACTCGTTTCAGGTCGCCAACGCCTACGCCGAATAACGGGAAGATCATCGGACGTCGGAGACGTGAGGATGTACGCGGTCCGGTCAGTGTCCCGCCGCTGACGCTTCACGACCGGGTCGCAGCATGCGGAGGTGCAGGCGCGCCGCCTCCTCCTGGTCGGTGATCTGACGTAGTGCGAGCCAGGCGGCCCCGATCGCCGGGTCCCCGGCGGTCGCGGCCGGGCCGGAGAGGGTGGCCAGGACCGCCGTTCGTACCGGCGTGGTGTTGGTCAGGAGGCTGCCGGCGAGCACGACGGGGCCGTCCGGTGGGCCCAACTCGCCAAGCGTGGCGACCAGTCGGGTGGCGGCCTCGGCGGTCAGCCGCTCGGCGAGGGCGTCGCCGGCCGTCGCGCCGGCGCAGACCAGGGGTGCCAGCGCGGCGAATGCCGCGGGTTGCTGGCGGCCGGCCCACTGCACGAGTTCGTCGCAGCTGGTCACGCCCGCCTGCGCCGCGATCGTGGCTGCCAGCCCGCCGTCGATCGTGGGACCCGACCAGGCCCGGGCGATCGAACGAACCGCCTGCAGGCCCAGCCACATGCCCGAGCCCTCGTCTCCCAGCAGCCAACCGAGACCGTCGACGGTGCGGCTGACGCGCCAGTCGTCGATTCGGGCGGCGACCGCGCCGGTGCCGGCGATGAGTACCGCTCCCGAGGGCGCCGGGGCGCCTGCCGCGAAGGCCGTCACCGCGTCGCCGACCACGGCGATCGGGCAGGTGAGCCCGCATTGGGCCCACTCGGCGGTGAAGGCCGCCGTGATCCCCGGATCCTCCATGATGCCCGCGCCGGCGATGCCTGCGACGCCGCTGCGTACGGATGCCGGGTCGTGCTCTCTTAAGGCCTCGCGCACCGCAGCGCCGATCGAGCGAGCAGCAGCCGGCCCCGCAGCCGTCGGGTTGCCCGGACCTGCGGCGCCGCGCCCCACCACTGTGCCGTCCCGCGTCGCGACGACCGCCCGGGACGCCGTGCCTCCGGCGTCGACACCGAGTACCAGAACCATGTCCAAAATCGAAGCATAGAAATTTTCTATTGACTAGACATCGATGTGGTCGTAATTTTCATGCTCATAGCTAACCGATGAAAAGGATGATCACCAGTGACGGGTGAGAGTGGCGGGCTGCTGGTGCGGCTCCGCATGGAGGGACCCACCATGCCGGAGGCCCTGGCGAAGATCGCCGAGGCCATCCTCGACGATCCGGAGACGGCGGCGCACGCCAGCATCGTCGACCTGGCCGAGCGATCCGGGACCTCCACCGCGACGGTCACCCGTTTCAGCCGGGCACTCGGCTTCAAGGGGTACGCCAACCTGCGCGTGGCCGTCGCGACCGAGACCGGGCGCGCCGAGCAGGCACGCTGGGAGACCGACATCTCCGGGGACATCGCGCCAGAGGACCCGATCGGCGGCGTCCTCGACGTGATCACCGCAGCGGACACCCGGGCCATCCAGGCGACCGCGTCCGGCCTGGACACGGCCGCTGTCGAACGGGTCGCGGCCGCGATCGCCACCGCCGGCCGAGTGGAGATCTTCGGGCTCGGCAGCAGCGGCACCGCCGGCAGCGAGATGGCGTTCCGACTCGAACGCATCCGCATCCCGGTGCGGTACCGCGCCGACACGCACACCGCCCTCACCAACGCCGCGCTGCTCGGGCCGGGCGACGTCGCGATCAGCCTGTCGCACTCCGGTCGGACCCGAGAGGCGATCGAGATGCTGGCCGAGGCCGCCGATCATGGCGCGCTGACCGTGGCGGTCACCTCGTACGCCCGTTCACCACTGGCCGAGGTCGCCGACGTCGTCTTCACCACGTCGGTGCACGAGACCACGTTCCGGCTCGCAGCCCTCTCCGCGCTGCACTCGCAGTTGCTGATCCTCGACCTCATCTACGTCGCCGTCGCGCAGCGCACCTACGAGCGCACCGCCGAAGCTCTCGAACTCACCGTGCGGGCCGTCGACGCACACCGGATGCCGGACACCAATGCGAACCGCAAGCGAGCACGGAAGGAAAAGCCGCTGTGACGATCACAAGCGCGGACTATGTCGAGGTCATCACCAGGACCATCGAACGTGTCGGCACCACCCAGGGCGACCGGGTGGCGCGGGCCGCCGATCTGCTGACCGCGACGCTGCAGGCCGGCGGGGTGATCCAGGCGTTCGGCTGCGGACACTCCGAGGCACTCGCCATGGAGATCGCCGGTCGGGCCGGCGGCCTCGTGCCCACCAACAAGATCGCCCTACGCGACATCGTCCTGTACGGCGGCGAGCCGACGAACGTGCTCACCGACCCGCAACTCGAACGCACACCCGACATCGCCCACCGCCTCTACGCACTCGCCCCGATCAAGCCCGACGACGCGTTCGTCATCGCCTCGAACTCCGGCGTCAATGGCGCGGTCGTGGAGATGGCACATCTGGTGAAGCAGCGCGGACACGCGCTGATCGCGATCACCTCGGTCGAGCACTCGGCCCGGGTCGACTCGCGGCACGACAGCGGGCTCAAGCTCGCCGACCTCGCCGACGTCGTGCTCGACAACGGCGCACCGTACGGCGACGCGTCCCTCGACTACGGCGACGGCGCTGTCGGGGCCGTCTCGTCGATCACCGCAGCACTGCTGGCCCAGCAGATCGTCACCGAAGTGGTGGCACGGCTGCTGGCGCTCAAGGTCACCCCGCCGGTCTACCTGTCCGACAACGTGCCGGGCGGGCGGGAACACAACAAACACATCGAAGCGCGGTACGCCGGGCGCATCCGGCGTACCGCATAGGGAAAAGGCCCAGCTGATGAACCGTTCATCCCTGTCCGGACCGTACCCCACGAGACGAACCGTGCTGCGCGCGGCGGTGACCGCCGGTGTGGCGCTACCCCTGCTGAGCGCCTGCGTGACCGGCGGCAGCGACGACGAGGACCGAGCCGCCGGAAACACCGGCGCCAAGAGCGCCGACAACCCGTTGGGCGTCAAGGCGGACGCGCCGCTCGAGGTCGTGATCTTCAAGGGCGGGTACGGCGACGAGTACGCCAAGCGCGCCGAGACGCTCTACGCCCAGAAGTACGCGGGCGCGAAAATCGACCATCAGGGCATCCAGAAGATCGGCGAGGCCCTGCAGCCCCGGTTCGTCGCGAACACCCCGCCGGACGTCGTGGACAACACCGGCGCGAACCGCCTCGACATCGCGACGCTGGTCTCCGCCAAGCAGGTCAGTGATCTCAGCGAGCTGCTCGACGCTCCCTCCTTCGACGACCCGGGCAGGACGGTGCGCGACACGCTGCTGCCCGGCGTTGTCGACGACGGCACGTTCGACACGGTGCCGCTGACGCTCAACTTCACCTACACCGTCTGGGGTCTCTGGTATTCCAAGCCGCTCTTCGCGTCGAAGGGCTGGACCTTCCCGACGACCTGGGACGACATGCTCACGCTCTGCGCGACCATCAAGGCGGCCGGCATCGCGCCCTGGACCTACCAGGGCAAGTACCCGGAGTACATCAACGACCCGCTGCTCGGCATGGCCGCCAAGACCGGCGGACCGGCGCTGATCAAGGCCGTCGACAACCTGGAGCCGAACGCCTGGAAGGCGCCGGGCCTGCTCGGCGCGGCCGAGGCGTTCGCCGAGCTGGCCGGCAAGGGTTACCTCATGTCCGGCTCCGAAGCGCTGTCGCACACCGAGGCGCAGGCCGCCTGGTCGCAGGGCAAGGCAGCGATCATCCCCTGCGGGTCCTGGTTGGAGAGCGAGCAGAAGGGCGTAACCCCAGCGAACTTCGACATGGTCATGGCCCCGGTGCCCTCAATCACGACGGCGGACGCTCTGAAGCACACCGCGGTGCAGGCGGCGAGCAGCGAATCGTTCCTGGTGCCGGCGAAGGCCAAGAATCCCGCTGGCGGTATGGAATATCTCCGGATCCTGTTCTCCAAGCAGTCGGCGAAGGCGTTCGCCGAGAGCGCCGGGACCCTGCCCGCCGTGGCTGGGGCCACCGACGGTCTCACGCTGAGCAGCGGCCTCGGCTCGGTGCGCGACGTGGTCCGGGCGGCCGGCACCGAGACCTTCACCTACCGCTTCCGCACCTGGTACGCCCCACTGGCCAAGGCCGTCGACGACGCCACCGGCGAACTGGTGAACCGGCGGATCACCGCCAGGCAGTGGTCGGACCGGATCCAGAAGGCGGCCGACGGGCTGGCCAAGGACTCCACTGTGAAGAAGTACACCCGCTGATGAGACACGGTCGGTGGCGGTTCCTGGCCGGCGCGCTGGTGCCAGCGCTGGTGCTGCACGCCGTGTTCGTGCTGTCGCCGTACGCGCAGGCCTTCTACCTGTCGCTGACCGACTGGACCGGCGTCGCCGGCGAGGCGCGCTTCGTCGGGGCGGGCAACTACGCCCGCCTCGGCGGCGACTCCCTCTTCCTGAACGCGGTCCGGAACAACGCGGTGATGCTGGTCGTGGTGCCACTGGTGACCATCGGCATCGGGTTGTTCCTGGCGAGCATGATGCACCTCGGTGGTCGCGGTGGACGACGGGGGATCGCGGGCTCCGGCGCGTACCAGATCGTCTATTTCTTCCCGCAGTTGTTGTCCCTGGTGGTCATCGCGGTGCTGTGGGGGTTCGTCTACAACCCCAACAACGGGCTGCTGAACGGGGCGCTGCGGTCGGTCGGCCTGGACGGCTTGACCCGGAGTTGGCTCGCGTCGCCGTCCCTGGCGCTGATCGCGGTGATGGCGGTGCTGGTCTGGTCGTCGGTGGGCTTCTACGTGGTGCTGTTCAGCGCGGCGATCGACAGCATTCCGCGGGAACTGTTCGAAGCGGCGTTGCTCGACGGCGCCGGCGGTTGGGCGACCTTCCGCACTGTGACGTTTCCGCTGATGCGAGAGAGCGTGCACGTCGCGTTCGTGTACCTGGGCATAGCCGCACTGGACGCCTTCGCCGTCGTCCAGGTGATGACCGTCGGGCCCGGCGGACCGGATGGCGCGACCGAGGTGATCGGGCTGTCGCTGTATCGCAACGCCTTCCAGTACGGGAAGTTCGGCTACGCCTCAGCCATGGGAGTCGCCCTGTTCTTCGCCACGCTGACCCTGGCCGTGCTGGCCCTGCGGTCGGGCCGCAAGGAGAGGCTGGAGCTGGCGTGACCGTGACGCGTGAGCGAGCAGCCGTCTCCACCCGGCCGGCCCCTGATGTTCCTGATCGACGGTCCTACGCGACATTTCCGGTGCACCTCGCCATGCTGGCCTGGGCGGTCGTCACCGCGCTTCCGCTGCTCTGGGCGGTAATCAGTTCGTTCAAGACCGACAACGAGATCCTGAACGATCCGTGGTCGCTTCCGGCCTCGCCGCAGTTCGACAACTGGTCCCGAGCGTGGACCCAGGCCAGTATCGGCCGCTACTTCCTCAACAGCGTCATCGTCGTGGGCTGCGCGCTACTGCTCACCATGCTGCTGGGCTCCCTGGTTGCCTATGCCCTGGCCCGCTACGAGTTCCGCGGTAACCGGCTCGTCTACTACACCTTCGTCGCGGCGATGTTCTTCCCGGTGTTCCTGGCGCTCGTGCCACTCTTCTTCGTCGTTCAACGGTTGGGGCTGCTGGGCACGTACCCCGGTCTGATCCTGGTCTACGCGGCGTACGCCGTGCCCTTCACGGTCTTCTTTCTGCACGCGTTCTTCCGCACGCTTCCCGGAGAGGTGGCGGAGGCGGCATTCATCGACGGCTGTTCGCACAGCGGAGTTTTCTTCCGCGTGATGCTGCCCATGGCCCGACCGGGCCTGGTGGCGGTCGGCATCTTCAATTTCCTCGGGCTCTGGAACCAGTATCTGCTGCCACTGGTCCTCAATCCCGACCCGGACCGGTACGTCCTGGCGCAGGGTCTGGCCGCCCTGTCGGTCAGCCAGGGGTATCGCAGCGACTGGAGCGGTCTGTTCGCCGGTTTGACCATCGCCATGCTGCCGGTGCTCGTCGCCTACGTCGCGTTCCAACGGCACATCCGCGCCGGTATGACCGCTGGCGCGGTCAAGTAGGTCCCCTTTCCACCCCCACCCATCGGAGGACCCGGCTCATGTCCATCGACAAACGTAGATCAATAGGGTTCGCAGGAGTAGCGGCCCTGCTCGGCACGCTGGCAGTCTTCACCAGCGCACCGAGTGCCTCCGCCGCCGAATGCGGCTACCTGTTCGACGACTTCTCCTACACATCGTCGAGCGACAGCTCACTGAACGCGCACGGCTGGACCCCGCGCAGCTACTCCGGCGGCCCGGGCGTGCCCGGAGCCACCTGGTCGCCGAACAGCATCACCTTCCCCACCGTCAGCGGCCAGAAGGTCATGCAGCTCACCGCCTCGACCGACGGCACCGGCGCCGGCACCAACCAGGCGGAGCTCTACAGCACCCAGAAGCGCTACCTCGAGGGCACGTACGCCAGCCGGGTGCGTTTCACCGACACCCCCACCAGTGGGAACGACGGCGACCACATCAACCAGACGTTCTTCACGATCAGTCCGTTGAACGGTGACCTCGACCCGACCTACAGCGAGCTGGACATCTCCGAGTACCTGCCCAACGGCGGGTGGGGCGAGACCGGCCCGATCAACTACCAGACCACCTGGTATACCTACCGCAACGAACCCTGGTACGCGGACAACCAGCACTCGGAGCAGCGCAGCAGCCTCAACGGCTGGCACGACCTGGTGGCGACGGTGGCCAACGGCCATGTCACCTACTACATCGACGGCGTCCAGGTGGGCGACCACTCGGGCAAGTTCTACCCCCGGCAGACCATGACGATCAACTGGAACCTCTGGTTCATCGACACGGCGACCCACACCGGCGGGCTGAGCACCTACATCCAGCAGGTCGACTGGGTGTTGTTCGCGAAGAACCAGGCGCTCACCCCCGCGCAGGTGACGTCGAAGACGGCGGCGTACCGCTCGGCGGGCAGCACGTTCGCGGACACGGTCGCCACGACGGGCACCTGCTCAAACCCGACGAACCCACCGACCACTCCACCGACCACTCCGCCGACGACCCCGCCCACCACACCGCCGTCGGCCGGCGACTGTTCCACCGCACCGGAGTGGGCCTTCGGCACCGTCTACACCGGCGGCCAGACCGTCAAGCACGAGAAGAGCAGGTACGGCGACCCGAGCGGTCCGTCGTCGGGTGACGGCAAGCACCTGTGGCGGGCGCGGCACTGGACGCAGGGATCCGAGCCAGGCTGGACCCAGCAGTGGGAGGATCTCGGCCGCTGCTGAGCGAAACCCAAACCAAGGGTACGGACGGCCGCTCGCCAGGCACGGCGAGCGGCCGTCCGGCTGCGTGTCAGCTGATGAGCGAGCAGAGCGTGCCGCCGGTTTGTCGGCAAGAGACAGGGGTACGGATTCGGCTGTGCTTCGGATGGATCCCGGGGCTCTGTCGAGTGATGAAAGGCGCGGCGCGCGATGTCGCGCCCCTGGTTGGTCTGGCAGCAACTCTGGGCCGGACGTGTTTTACGATGCCGCGAGGCATCTGCGCCGTCGACACGTCGGCGCTGAGGGCGGCACCGATCCGGGCGGCGAGACGGTGCCGAGGGCAAGCGTGCGGTTCGAGGGAGTGTCGCAACGATGAGCAGCGCCGCACAACGGCCGTTTACCAGGGCCGACGCGTTCGCCGGCGACGGCGAGATCGGCCGTGACCTCGCCAAGGTGGACTGGGCGTCGACTCCGCTCGGCGATCCCGCGGACTGGCCGCAGAGCCTGCGGACGGCGGTGAGCATCCTGCTGTCGTCGCGCTTCCCGATGTGGATGGCCTGGGGCCCGCAGCTGACCTTCTTCTGCAACGCCGCATACCGACGCGACACCCTCGGCCGCAAGTACCCGTGGGCTCTGGGCCGCCCGGCCAGTGAGGTGTGGGCGGAAATCTGGCCGGACATCGGCCCCCGAATCGACCGGGTGCTGAGCACCGGGGAAGCCACCTGGGACAAAGCGTTGCTGCTGTTCCTGGAGCGGTCCGGCTACCGGGAGGAGAGCTACCACACCTTCTCCTACAGCCCGCTGCGCAACGACGACAACGCCCTCATCGGCATGCTGTGCGTGGTCAGCGAGGACACCGAGCGGGTCGTCGGCGAACGGCGGATGACCACGCTGCGCGACCTCGGGTCCGACCCCAGCGTGGTGCGCACCGAGGAGGAGATGTTGACCTTCGCCGGCCGGCAACTCGGCCGCAACGACCTCGACCTTCCGTTCACGGCGATCTACCTTCTCAATGGCGACGGCAGCGCCCGCCTGGCCGCGGCCGCAGGCATCCCCACTGGCCACCCCGCAGCCCTTCGCACGATTCCCGCCACGGGGCCGGCCCCGGTGTGGCCGGTAGCGGCACTGGCGCGGGGTGAGTCACGACTTGTCCCGCTCGAAGGCGCCCCGTTCACAGGACTGCCGACCGGCGCGTGGTCACAACCACCCACGCAGGCACTCCTGGTGCCGCTGCTGCAACAGGGCGACACGCCCTACGGCTTCCTGGTGGCCGGCCTGAATCGGTACCGGCCACTCGATGACGGTTACCGAGGCTTCATCGAACTGGCCGCGGGCCACGTCGCGGCCGGGATCGCGAGCGCGCGCAGCTACCAGGCGCAGCAGCAGCGGGCTGAGGAGCTCGCCGAGATCGACCGTGCGAAGACGGCATTCTTCTCCAACATCAGCCACGAGTTCCGCACTCCCCTGACCTTGATCATGGGTCCGCTGGAGGAGCTGCGTTCCCGCCTCGGCGACACCGACGAGGGGGTGCGCGAGGAGCTGCAGGTCATGCACCGCAACGGGCTGCGACTCGGCAAGCTGGTCAATGCGTTGCTGGATTTCTCCCGGATCGAAGCCGGCCGGATGCAGGCCCACTACCAGCCGGTGAACCTCGCCGCGGTCACGGCCGACCTCGCCAGCGTGTTCCGCTCCGCCGTCGAACGCGCCGGTCTCACCTACGAGGTGGACTGCCCCCCACTGCCCGAGCCGGTGTACATCGACCGCGGCATGTGGGAGAAGATCATCCTGAACCTCCTCAGCAACGCCCTGAAGTTCACCTTCGACGGCGCGATCCGCGTACGGCTGCGCGCTGACGACGGCCGGGCCGTGGTGACCGTCGCCGACACGGGGATCGGAGTGCCCGCCGAGGAGATGCCGCGACTGTTCGAGCGGTTCCACCGCATCGACAACGCCCGCTCCCGCTCCAACGAGGGCAGCGGCATCGGCTTGGCGCTGGTGAAAGAACTCGTCGGGCTGCAGGGCGCCGACGTCAGCGCCGACAGCACCATCGGACGAGGCACCACCTTCACCATCCGGCTGCCCTTCGGCACCGATCACCTACCGCCGGGCAGCGTCACTCACGCCGAGGATCACGACGTCTCCGCCACCGCCGAACCGTTCGTCGAAGAGGCGCTGCGATGGCTACCACACGAGCCGTCGCCGAGTGCGCCCGACGAGGTTGCCGGACGCAGCGTGCCGGCGACGACGACGGACGTACGGCCAAACCCGGCGCACATCCTGGTCGCCGACGACAACGCCGACATGCGGGAGTACCTCACCCGCCTGCTGCGCGCGGCCGGCTACCGGGTCGAGGCGGTCAACGACGGTCAAACGGCCCTGCAAACGGCACGGGTCAACCATCCCGACCTGATCGTCAGCGACGTGATGATGCCCCGGCTGGACGGTCTGCAACTGGTAGCCGCCCTACGCGCCGAACCCCGTACGGCGGGAACGCCGGTCCTGCTGCTGTCGGCACGGGCAGGGCAGGAGTCCTCCATCGAGGGGCTGGAGGCGGGAGCGGACGACTACCTGGTCAAGCCGTTCGCCGCCGCCGAACTGCTGGCCCGGGTACGAACGAACGTCACGTTGGCTCGGCTGCGTAATCACCACGCCCGGTGGCGAACCGCCCTGATCGACTCGCTACAGGAAGCCTTCTTCGTCTGCGACGAGAACGGCGCCGTCGTCGAGATCAACACCACCTTCACCGACCTCCTCGGCTACGGCCCCGAAGGGCTCCCCTACGCCGCCAATCCCCCCTGGTGGCCAAGCCGGGACACCGAGCCGGAGGCATACCAGCAAGTCGCCGACGCCCTCACCATGCTCACGGGTCAGACCAGCGGCGCATACACCATTCCGGTGACGCACCGAGACGGACATCGTCTGTGGGCAGCCGCCGCTTTCAACCAGGTGCAGGACCCTGACACCGGTCGACGGGTCATCGTCGGCACCTTCCGCGATGTCACTGCGGAGCACTACGCCGTGCAACGGGAAACCGCACTGGCCGCCCTGAGCATCCGACTGTCGCAGGCGGACAACCTCACCGACGCCCTGCACAGCGTCCTCAATGAGCTACGCGGGCTGTGGCGCGCCACGCGCGTCCTCGCCGCGGTCTTCGACGGCTCCCACACCCCGACCGTCGCCACCACCGACCCACACCAACGCTGGGACACCCTCACCGACCAACGCCGGCAGATGCTCACCGCCCTGCGAGACCGTCCCCTGCTCACCACTGTCGCCGACCACACCACGGGCGTCGGAATCGCCGTCGAGCACCCCCACGGCACGATGGCCCTGTGGATCGACCTCGGCGAGAGGCGCCCCGTCACCGAACAGGACGAAACGCTGCTGGCCCTGCTCGCCGGCCACCTCAGCCAAGGGCTGCACCGGGTGCAGCAGATTGATCAGCAACGGGAAACCGCCCTCGCGTTGCAACGGGCCATCCTCGGCCCCGCACAGCTACCCAGCGGCTTCGCCGCGCGGTACGCACCCGCCACCCGGCCGTTGAAGGTCGGCGGCGACTGGTACGACACCATCGCGCTCGTCGACGGGCAGATCGGCATCGTCGTCGGAGATTGCGTCGGCCACGGACTGCAAGCCGCCACCGTCATGGGACAGCTACGCAGCGCCTGCCGTGCCCTGCTGCTGCAGG
The DNA here is from genome assembly GCF_040607155.1 of Micromonospora sp. NPDC005324. NCBI lineage: Bacteria > Bacillati > Actinomycetota > Actinomycetes > Micromonosporales > Micromonosporaceae > Micromonospora > Micromonospora sp. NPDC005324. Next base: position 32,775 of record NZ_JBEXGE010000038.1, read on the forward strand.
ACTCCAGCCCGGCGCGCACGCTCACCGCACTCGACCGTTTCGCCGCCCAGTTACCCGGAGCGCTGTGCGCGACGGTCTTCTGCGGCGTCCTCGACCCGACGACCGGGCAGCTGCGCTACGCCAGCGCCGGGCATCCTCCCGCCATCGTCACCTCTCCGGACGGCAGCACCCGGTTGCTCGACCAGGGCCACTCCCGTCCCCTCGGAGTTCGAGGCAGCGCCGAGCGGCCCGAAGCTGAGGAACTCGTGCCGGCGCGGGCGACCTTGATGCTCTACACCGACGGGCTCGTCGAACGCCGCCGCCAACCGCTCACCGCGGGCATCGACCACGTCGTGACGGTGATTCAGAACGGACGCGCCCAGCCCATCGAGATGCTCGCGACCGACGTCATGGACCAACTCGCCCCGCCAAGCGGATACGACGACGACGTGGCGGTCCTGCTCTACCGCCACCCCGGGCCGCTCGAACTCGACTTCGCCGCCGAACGCGGCGGTCTCGCACCCGTGCGCACAGCGTTGCGGGGCTGGCTTGAGCGCTGCGGGCTCGACCCCACCAGCGCCTACAACGTCCTGGTGGCCGCCGGCGAAGCCTGCGCCAACGCCGTCGAGCACGGCCACCGCGACAACCCCGGCGGACGGATCCGACTACGGGCCACCGCCACCGCCGACGGTCTGCACCTCAGCGTCACCGACAGTGGGCACTGGAAGACACCCCAGGCGGACGTTGACACCCACCGGGGGCGGGGCCTGCTCCTCATGCGTGCCCTGATGGACGCCATCACCGTCACACCCGGTGCCACCGGCACCACCATCGACATGCAGGCGAGGATTTCATGAGCACCGCACTGACCCTCACCACCGGCCACCAACCCGACGGCACTCCCGTGCTGACCGCAGCCGGTGAGGTCGACATGAGCAACGCCGCCGACTTCGCGGCTGCCCTCGCCCGCGCCGCAGAGGTCGCGCCCGGCCAGCTGACGGTCAACCTGACCGCACTGGAATATCTCGACAGCGCGGGCCTCGCCGTCCTGTTTCCCCACGTCGAGCGGATCCACCTCATCGCCAGCCCACTCCTGGCTCCCGTATTGACCATCGCCGGCCTCGCCGACCTGATGACAGTCGTCAGTGCCTGATCGGACAGGCTGTTCGGGCAGGGTATACGGCGCCTACGACCCTTCCCGCGAGAGCTTGCCGACAGCTCCACCGACGTCCCGGGTGCGTGCCGCGATACGGATGGTGGTGCCTTCGGGTCCGCTGTCGACAAGGAGGTAGTTGGCCATCTGCCCGACCACCCAGAGGCCCATTCCCCCTGCGCCGGACAGCGGCGGCCGCTCGACGCGCGAGACGTAGCGAGCGGTGTTGAAACCCCGCCCCCGGTCGATCACTTCACAGGTGAGCTGGCCGTTGAGGAGCAGCCGTATGGCGCCCGTGCCGCCCCCGTGTCGCACCACGTTGATCAACAATTCGTTGACCGCTGTCACCCAGTCCTCGATCTCGTCGGGGTCGAGGCCGCACCGGCGACTGACGGCCTCGACCTCGTTGCGAACGCGAGCGAGGTCAGCGAGGTCGAACGACGTCGAGAAGAGGGGCCTCCCGGCAGTCGGCGCATGCTGGTCGCGAGGTGGGTCCGCCACTGGTTCCCCTCTCTTTCCGGACGTGAAGGCCGGTGACCTTGCCGGTCGCGCGTCACAGTGTGCTCTCCGAAACGGTTCACCGGACGACGTAGGCATCAATGTGACATGGGAAGGTACCCCACATCGAAGGCGCGACACCATTGATCTCGTTCCTGACGAACCGTCGGCGGCGCGCCGGCGTCTAGGCTGCCTGGGTGGCGGGTGCCGAGGTGGTGACGAATGACGAGCGGCTGCGTCGTATCGAGGCGATCACCGATGCCGCCCTGTCGGGGCTGAACATCGCCGAGTTGCTCGACGAGCTCCTCGAACGGGTCCGGGACCTGCTCAAGGTCGATACCGCCACCATCCTGCTGCTCGACGGTCACACCGGCGAGCTTGTCGCGACAGCGACCAAAGGCCTGGAGGAGGAGGTACGCCGGGGTTTCCGCGTCCGGGTGGGACGCGGGTTCGCCGGGCGGGTGGCGGCGACACGCGCACCGGTCACGATCTACAACGTCACGCCCGACGACGTGGTCAATCCCATCCTGCTCACCACTGGCGTACGTGCCCTGCTGGGCGTGCCCATGCTCGCCAACGGCAACCTCGTCGGAGTTCTGCACGTCGGCTCCCTGGCCCTGCGACGGTTCGGCCCCGACGACGTGCAGCTGTTGCAACTCGTCGCCGACCGGGCCAGCCTCGCGGGTCAGGCCCGAGCACGGGTCCTCGATCGGCAGGCGGCGCTGGCCCTGCAACACAGCCTGCTACCCGGACGGCTACCCGACATCCCCGGCCTCGACCTGGCCGCCCGGTACGTACCCGGCCACGACCTGGGCATCGGCGGCGACTGGTACGACGTGTTCACGTTGCCCTCGGGCTGGCTGGGCGCCGTCATCGGAGACGTCTCCGGCCACGGGCTGGCATCCGCCGTCGTCATGGGACGCATCCGCAGCGCGCTGCGCGCCTACGCCCTCGACTCCGACGACCCCGCCCAGGCGCTGACCTCCCTCGACCGCAAGATCCACCACTTCGAAGCCGGCACTCTCACCACCGCCGTCTACGCCCTCATCGCACCCGACCGCGCCACAGTCCACGTCTCCTGCGCCGGCCATCTGCCACCGCTGCTGGCCGCCCCCGACCAACCCACCCAGCTCGTCAACCTGACGGTGGACCGACCACTCGGCGTGGGCCGACCATTGGTCAATCGCCGCACCACCGTTCTCGACCTACCGCCCGGCGCGACGCTCGTCTTCTACACCGACGGACTCATCGAACGCCGCAGCGAAGTGATCGACACCGGCATCGAGCGCCTCGCCGACGCCGTGCGATCCGGGCCAGCCGACGCATTGTGCGACCACATCATGGCCAGCACCGCGGAGGAGCATCCCAACGACGACATCGCCCTGCTGGTCCTCCGCCGCACATCACCAATCGACGCTCACGGGGAGTATCGAGCCGAGCAGGATCGCCGCTGAACTGGTGGCTGCAGCACCCTCCACAGCCCCTGTGCAGACCGCCTCATCGTTTCGCGTCTGCCGCCCTCGGACCTCTGTGACCGCGTCGGCAAGGGCTGCCACCCCGTCGGTGATGGAGCGTTCGGTGAGGGTGGCGTAGCCGAAGATCAGCCCGCCAGGTCCGGCGGGGCTCAGTCGATACCGGGAGACGCCCTGCACGACCAGTCCGCGCCGGGCGGCGGCAGCCACGACCGAGGCCTCGTCGAGGTCGTGCGGGAGCCAGGTCACGACGTGTTGGCCCGCCGCGACACCGACCGGTTCCAGTTCGGGCAGCCTTGCGCGCAGCGCGGCCAGGAGTGCGTCGCGACGGCGGCGGTAGACCGGGCGCATGCGCCGTAGGTGCCGGTCGAATTCGCCGCGGGTGAGGAAGTCGGCGAAGGTGAGTTGGTCGATGACCGGAGAGCCGCGGTCGGCCCGTACCTTCGCCGCCGTGATGTCGTCGACCAGGTGTGACGGCGCAAGCAGCCACCCGAGGCGCAACCCTGGCGCCAGGGTCTTGCTCGCTGTGCCGCAGTAGACGACGGTGTCGGGTGCCAGCCCCTGCATGGCGCCGACGGGCGCGCGGTCGTAGCGGTACTCCGCGTCGTAGTCGTCCTCGATCACCACGGCGCCGCGACGCTGCGCCCAGCCGATGACCCGGGCCCGCGCGGTGGCCGACAGGACGCCGCCGGTGGGCCACTGGTGCGAGGGCGTCAGCACGACGGCGTCCGCGTCGGTCTGTTCGAGCTCCTCGACGAGAATGCCGTCTGGCCCGACCGGGACGCCGATCACGTCCAGGCCGACGGCGGCCGCGACGAGGCGGGCGTCGTCGTCCGCGGATGGGTCCTCGACGGCCACCCTGCGGGCGCCGCGCACCGCGAGCACCTGGAGTATCAGCGCGACGCCTTGACCGTAACCGCTGCAGATCACGACGTTCTCCGGTCGGGCCGATGTGCCACGGACCCGGCTGAGGTAGTCGATCAGGGCTGTGTGCAGTTCGGGTACGCCACGCCCGTCGAGGTAGGCGAAGCGTTCGTTCGGCGTGGTGGTGAGGACCGTTCGCACCGAACGCAGCCAGGCGGCCCGGGGAAATGACGACACGTCGGTGCGGCCGTACCCGAAGTCGATCCGGGCCGCCGGTCGATCCCCGCCGCGCCGACCCGCCGACGGCGGAACCGGCTCGACCGCGACCTGGGTGTAGCCGCCCACCCGACTGGTGAGGTAGCCCTCGGCGACGAGTTGCTGATAGGCCTCGACCACGACGCCGCGTGAGACGCCCAGATCGGCTGCGATGGTGCGGGTGGGCGGCAGGGACGCCCCCAGACGCCACCGGCCGGCCCGGATGCTGTCCCGGATCGAGGCGGCAATCTGCCGGTGCAGCGGCTCGGCCGCGGACCGGTCGACCTGGATGAGCAGGTCCTCCGCAGTGCTCGAATTGGTCCTGATTCGGCCCATGGAATCGGACCTTACCGGGTGTACCGATTTCCGTCAGGCTCCGATGTATGACAACTACCAGTCCCCACTTCGACGGCCGCCTTCTCACCTCGGGTAGTCCGGGTTACGACGCGGCCCGCACCGTCTGGAACGCCATGATCGACCGGCGTCCGCGGATGATCGTGCAGGCCGCGAGCGTCACCGACGTGGCGGTCGCGGTGCGCCTGGCCCGCGAACTCGACCTGGAGATCGGGGTGCGCAGCGGCGGGCACAACGTGGCCGGCCTCGCCGTCCCCGCGAACGGCCTGATGATCGACCTGACCCCGTTGAACGGCGTTCGGGTCGACCCGATCCGGCGACGCGCCCGGGTCCAGGGCGGCGCGCTGCTCGGCGCACTCGACCGGGCGTCGCAGCCGTACGGCCTCGCCACGACCGCGGGTAACGTCTCGCACACCGGGGTCGGCGGCCTGACCCTCGGCGGCGGCATGGGCTGGCTCGCCCGGCAACACGGGTTGGCCTGCGACAACGTCGTCTCCTACACGATGGTCGCCGCGGACGGGGAGGTGGTGACCGCGAGCCGAACCGAGAACCCCGACCTCTACTGGGGCCTGCGCGGCGGGGGCGGCAACTTCGGCATCGTCACCGACTTCGAATTCCAGCTGCACCACACCGGGACGCAGACCCTGGTCGCCGAGTTCGACTTCCGCGCCGAGGACGCCGTACCGGTGCTCGAAGGCTGGCGGGACCTCAACGCCGTCGCGCCGCGGCAGGCGACCTTCACCGCCGATGTCCAGAGCACGGCCAGCGGCCCCATCGCCACCGTCGGCTTCGTATGGGTCGGCGACCCGGCACAGGGGCACCGGTTGCTGCCGGCGATGCGCGCGCTCGGGCGCCCGGTAGCTGAGCGGGTCACCACCCCCTCATACCTCAAACTGCAGCAACGCGACGACACCGTCGGCGGCCACGCTTACCGCCGGTACTCCAGCGCGCACTACCTGCGGCGGTTCCCCACCGCCGCGATCGAGGCGTTCCTGCTGCGCGGCGCGTCGGACCTGCACACCGGCACCCACCTGGCCAACGTCGGCCTGCAGGCGCACGGCGGCGCCATCGCCGACGTCGCCGACGCCGACGCGGCGTTCAGCCACCGCGGCACCATGTTCGAGTTCGGCGCCGGCTCCCGCTGGACCGAGCCATCGGAAGACGACATGTGGATGGCGGCGGCTCGCAGTGCGGGAGCCGCGCTCGACCCGTACGCCGATGGCGTCTACGTCAACTCGCTCGCCGCCGACGAGGGGCAACGTGGGGTACGCCGCGCGTACCCGGCCGCCAAGCTCGCCAGGCTCACCGCGCTCAAGACGATCTGGGAACCGCACAACGTGTTCCACCTCAACCACAACATCCGACCCCATAGCCAGTAGCGCAGCGATCGCGCCAGGACTGGCTTGCATTGGTGAAAGGCCACGCTTCGACGTTCACGGTCGACTCCTTCGCGTACCCGATCAGATCGGTCAGCGGCGCACCCGATAGCGCAGGTGAAGCACCCGGTTGCCCTGAATCACCACGTCGGGGTCCTCCAACAGGTGCTGCGCGTGGACCGACCCGAAGTAGCGCTTGCCGGACCCGAACATGACGGGTACGACGTCCATGCGCACCTCGTCGACCAGGCCCGCGGCGAGCGCCTGGCCACCGACGTCGCCAGCGGCGACCTCGACGATGCGGTCACCCGCGAGCTCCTGCGCCTTGGCCACGGCTGCCTCGACGCCGTCGACGAAGTGAAACGGCGCCTCGGGGTCCCACCCCTCGGGCTGCGGCCGGTGCGTCACGACGACCGCGTGGTCGACCCCGCCCGGAGGCTTCCCGTCCCAGCCGTCCGTCATGTCGAAGACGTGGCGGCCGGCGATCGTGACTCCGATCTGGTCCCAGTACGACCGGGTGTAGTCGTAGGACGTCTGCGACACCTTCAACTCGCCGCTCTCGTCCAACGGCACGTCACCGCTGAGCAACCAGTCGAACAGCGGTCCAGGCTGGTCATTCTCGTCCGCGATGAAGCCGTCCACCGACACGGAGCTGTACATGACCACCTTGCCCACGGGGCTCTCCTCTGCTTGGGGGGTGGCCCCCAAGTTAGCGTGTCGTGTGCTGTCGCTCTTGTAAGAAATCAATCGGCCGGTAGCGGCCAACTGTCCAGCACGTGGCCGGGATGTTCGCGCAGGAACCGCCGCCGGGCTTCGACGTACCGGGTCGGCGTGAGCCCGGTGAACGCCCGGAACTCGTGGGCGAAGTGGGCCTGGTCGAAGTAGCCTGCGCCGCCCGCGAGGTCGCCCCAGTCGATCGGTCCGGCGGGGTCGATCGAGAACACTGTGGCAGCGAAGCGGTAGGTGCGGGCCAGCCGCTTCGGCGTGACACCGATGAGCTCCTTGAACCGCTGTGCCAGGTGAGTGCTGCTGACACCGGCTGAGACCCTCAAGTCGCCGATCGCGACCGCCCCGCTGGTCGCCACGATGACGCTGCTCGCACGGCGGACCAGCCCCAGACCCGCGGTCTCGCTCAGCCGTCGCATCAGCTCCTCCTCGAGCAGCGTCAGCATCTCGTACGGCCCGGCCGCCGTGGCAAGCCGGTCCCGCAGCTCAGCAATGGCGGACCGGCCCCACACCTGCTCCACCGTCACGGGCCGGTCGCACAGCTCGGCCGCGGGCATCGGCAGGAACGGCGCCAGCCCCCAGGGCTTGAAGTGCACGCCGACGGACCGGGTTCGGAGTGGGTAGCCGAACTCCCACGCGCGGGTGGGCATGGTGACCACGCAGCCGTCGGCGAAATCGGCCATCTCGATGTCGGTGCCGGCGCGAATGCGGAACGGCGCGCCGAGGTTGACGATCAGCAACGCCGACGGCGGCGGCAGCGACAACCGGGCGTACGGCGGCGCACCCTCCAGGTAGTAGAGGTCGTCGATCAGCCCGTCCAGCGGCGGTCGCGGCACTCTGGACACGTACTCCACACCCACAGTATCGCGGCCGTGTCCGTCAAGCGGACCACGGCGACACCGCGCTGATCAACCGGAGACGGTCCGCCCTCCCGCGAATCGCCTCGACCGCGCCCGGCAGGCCCAACCTGGCAGCCTCCTCGGCGGCAAGGTTGCGCAGCAGCGGAGCCACCCCGATCTGACCGAACTGGAACCCGAGTTGGCTGTGATAGCTGGCGGCGGCCGCCACCTTCCTGGCCAGATGACCGCTGATGTCAGCGCCCGCCTCGACACCGTCCGGCACGCACCGCCACGGTGACGCAGCTGGTCGCCGGCTGACATACGGCACGTCCCTCCACCACAGGCCGTCCGGGCTGAGCGCGGCGACAGTCTCGGTGACGACGCGATGGTCGGCGTGGTCACCGAGGGCCTGCGGCGCGAGGATCACGTCGGCGTCCGCCAGATGCGGACGCAGCGCCGGTACGAGAGCCGCCGCCGCCCGGTCATCGTCTCGGACACCGGCGAAGAGCGCGGCCGGGTCGGGATAACCGCGGTGCGGCGCCTCGGGCAGTGGCAGGTGTACCGGCTGCACCCCGAGCACCGCACAGGCTGCTTCGTCCTCCGCCCGGCGCAGCGCCATGTAGTCGACGTCGGCCGCGACCCCCTTGTCGAGCTGGCAGGCCAGAGCGAACGGTGACAGGATCGGCACGCTGGCGGTGAAGCAGGTGACCACTCGTACCGTCCAACCCGTCGCGGCCAGCGCTGCGAGGGTGCCGCCGACGGAGAACACCGCGTCGTCCAGGTGCGGACTGACCGCCACCGCGACCCCCGGGCGCGTCGTCACCGGCGGTCCGCCGATCGGGGCTGCGGGGCTCGCGAGCCCGTCTTGGTCCTCGCGCTCACAGCAGGTGCGGTGCCGCGCGGAAGCGACAGGTCGAATCGACCGGCGGGTCGGGGATCTCCGGTACGGATGCGGCCAGCCCGTCGTAGACAGCGGTGATCTGACCAGCGATCACCGGCCAACTCCACTGCTGCTCGACGTCACCGCGGGCCTGCCCGGCGAGTCGACGGCGCAGCGCCGGGTCGTCGAGCAGACGGCGGACGGCCGCCGCCAGAGCCGCGGAATCACCGGCCGGCACCAGCAGACCGTTCTCCTCCGGGCGCACGCAGTCGCGGACGCCGACCACGTCGGTGGAGATGACCGGCAGGCCGCTGGCCATCGCCTCCAGAATGGTGTTGGAGAAGCCCTCCGCGTAGGTGGGACTGACGAAGATTTCTCCCCGCGCGTACACCTCGTGGGCCCGCTCGTACGGCACCGCGCCGAGCATTTCGACGATGCCAACGAGGCCCAACTCGGTGATCCGGGTCTCGACAGCGCCCAGGTCGGGGCCGATGCCCGAGAGCAGCAGACGCACCGGCACCGCTTCCGCACGGAGCTTGGCGACCGCGTCGAGCAGGTCGAGCACGCCCTTCCGCGCGTCGACCCGGCCGTGGTACAGCAGCACTGCCGGGTCCGACACCCGACCGGGGGACGCGACCGGCACGAATCGTTCGGTGTCGGTGGCGCCGGGTACGACGGTGAAGCGGGTCGGATCGAGGTCGTGCCGCTGGCTGACCTCGGCGGCGAACGACGGCGACCCGATCAGCAGTGCCGGCGCGTGCGCGAAGACCGCCCGCACCAGGTGACGGTGCGTGGCGCAGCAGGTGCCGACCCAGTGACCGTCGCCGCCCTGCACGGAGACCACGGCGGGTAGCCCGGCCGCCCGGGCAGCACGGAGCACCGCAAGCCCGTTGGGGTACGCGTACTGCGCGTGCAGCACGTCGAAGGGTCGACGGGCGTGCAGCCGCAGCACGGTGTCGGTCATCTCCGCGACGTCCGCCTCGAAGTCCGCCGGCTCGCCCCGACCCACTGCCTGTTCCCCGTGCGCCTCCAGAGCGTGCACCTCGACGCCGGCAGGCACCCGGTCCGACGGTGGTGGGCCGCCGCCGTAGACGGCGCGGCCCGCGGTGTCGCCCCGGTACTGGGACACCAGGGTGGGCTCGTGGCCGGCGCGGACCAGGTGCCGCAGCAGGTTCTCGGCGTACGCGCTCATCCCCGAAACCGCCGGCCAGTAGCGGCGGGACACGAAGCAGATCCTCATCGGACACCGACCTTCAGCTCGGCGGATGTGCGGGGATGCTGCTCGGCGTGGCGCAGCGCGGCCAGTGCGGCGGGCACCAGGGTGTCGGCCCGATGTGCGTCCCGGGAGAGTTCGAGGCTGACCAGGCCGGAATAGCCTGCCTCGGTCAGCGCGCCGAGCACCGCCGGAAAGTCCAGATCTCCCTCGCCGGGGGCGCGATGCTCGTGCCGGCCTCGGGGCATGTCCTCAATGGCGACCGTGCCCAGACTGGTCGCGAAAGCGCGCACCGCGTCGGCCGGGTCGTACCGGCCGGACACGAGGCAGTGACCGGTGTCCAGGGCCATCGTGAGGCCGGGGACCTCGGCCGCGAGCCGCGCCCAGTCGTCGCAGTCGTCGACCAACATCCCCGGCTCGGGCTCGAAGGCACACGTCATGCTGTGCCGGCCGGCGTATTCGACGACGTCGCGGACGCCGTCGACGAGCCAGTGCCAGGCGCGCTCACTGTCGGTGCCGGGCTCGGGTACGCCGGCCCAGAACGACACCGCCTCGCTGCCCAGTTCGACAGCGACGTCCACGCAGAGGCGCAGGAAGTCGCGCCGCCGCGTCCGGTCGTCCTCGGTCGGCGAGACCAGGGTCGGGTGGTGCTTGCGCCGCGGGTCGAGCAGGAACCGCGCACCGGTCTCCACCACGCTCGCGAGGCCGAGCGCGTCGAGACGGCGGGCCAGCCGGTGGGTACGCTCGGCGAGGTCGGGCGCGTACGGGTCGTGGTGGGCCACGTCGAGGGTGAGCGCGACGCCGTCGTAGCCGCAGTCGGCGAGCAGGGCGAGTGCGTCGTCGAGCCGGTGCGACGTCATCCCGTTGGTGTTGTAGGCGTATCGCAGGCTCATGTCTGACTCCGGGCGACGACGTGCCGGCTCGGTTCGCGGTAGAGCGGATAGAGCGGGCCGATGGTGTGGGCCACCTCGGTCAGGTCGAGCCAGGCATCGCCACCCAGCCGCTCCCGGCCGGCCGGGTCGAGGACCACCGGCGCGGTACCGCCGTGCGGGGGCACCCCGAGCCCGACCAGTGGCGAGTCCTTCTCCATCAGGCGCTCGACCCCACGCGCCGCGATGCGACCGTACGACATGGTTTCCGCCTCGAGCCCGGGCACGATCACCTTGACCGCCACCGCCCCCTCGCCGGGTGCGACGATCACCAACACGTCGAACTCGGCGAGCCGGTGCAGCAGGTCCGCCAGCAGTGCGCTCGGGTCGTCGAGGCTTCCGGGCGCGACGGTGGGCAACGCGGTGAAGGGCACGGTGCTGCGCCGGGCCAGCACCACGGGTTCCAGCAGGGCACGTAGTTGCCCGCCGTCGAGGTGCGTCCACTCGCGCATCGCCGTCAACGCGCGGGTCTCCTGTGATTCGGCCGGTCGGGCGAACTCGCGCCGCCAGTACGCCTCCGGCGTGAACCGCCGCAGCGCTTCCAACGGCCCGTGGGAGAAGACCTTGCGGGAGCGGGACGAGACGTACTCCAGCAGCGCCTTGCGCAGTGCGGTCTCCCGGTCCGGGTGGGCGGCCTCCCCACAGGCGGTGACCGCCAGCGGCGGGGTTTCCGGCTCCCGGTCGATGCCGACGACGTGCACGTCGACCAGCCCGAAGGCGGTAGAGGCGAGCTTCGGAACCACGTCGATGTGGGCGGCCCGCAGCAGGTCCAGGGTGGCTCGGGTCACCGGGTCCCGGACCCCGTCGAGGTCGATCACCACGCCGGCGTCCATGGCCCGGAAAGCGGTGGTGTTGCCGTCGCGTTGCAGGAGTTCCAGGAGGCCGTGTGCGACGGCCCGTTCGACAGTGTCGCCGGCGCCCGACCCGTTGGTGATCACCGTGACGAGCCGCTCGGCCGGGTCCTGCCAGGGCAGGTCCTCGCTCGCGGAACCGCAGAACTCCGCAGGCACCAGCACCGTCTCGCCGGTACGCCACCGGACTGTGGGCAGCCAGGAGCGGGGCTGGTCGTCGTCGACGATGGTGCCGGCGGGCAGCACCAGCGACCGGGGATCCACCACACCCCCGGCGCCCAGCTCGGTGCGAAGCTGCGCGTACGAGGCGCGCCGGGGAACCATCGCCCTCAGCTGTCCGTGCAGCAGCAGGGTCTCCGCCAGCTCCCCGTACGCGCCGGTGCGCGCCTGCTCGAGGGTGGCGCCGTAACCCATGGCGGCGGCCCGGGGCCAGCCGTCGCCGAGGTGGTCGGCGGAGACGACCGGCAGACCGAGCCGGTCCAGCTCGGAGACGTCGAAGTCACCGACCTCGCCGGCTGGCAGGGCATCGGCGAGCCGGTCGGCGACCGACGTCGCCGAGATGGTGGGGGTACGCGGTTCGGCGGCTCGGGTCACGTCAGCTCCTCGATCGGTATGGGTCCGGCCGTCGGCTGCCCCCGCAACTGCCGGTCGAACAGGGCGAGCACCTGCCGGCGAGAGACCGGCGCGGCGTACTCGAAGGGTGTGGCGACCGCGTCGAAGTCGAGCGTCTCGACCAGGTCGCGGGCCTGCCGCACCTCGGCGTGCGAGAGCGGGATCTGAGCGTGGAAGGCCTTGTGGCAGGAGAGGCCGATCGGTGTCTCGCCGGCCAGCTCGACTTTGATCAGGTCACCGACGAACAGGATTCCGCGTTGCTTGTCGTGCAGCACGTTGTGGCCGGGAAAGTGGCCGCCGCTGCGGTACATCACCAGGCCGGGTGCGAGCAGGTGACGATCGTCGGTTGGCCAGGTCACCTGGAACGCCTTGGTCCAGACGAGATCGTCGACCCCGATCGCGAGCACCGGCGGGGCGAGTTCGTCCTGCAGTTGCCACAGAGCGCCGTACCCGTGCACATGGCTCGCCCCGAGCGCGACCAGACCACCGCGGGCGCGCAGGTCGGCGAGAGCGTCGGCGGGGTACCAGCCGGCCGCCTCCCAACCGACCAGACCGGCGTCGGTCTCGATCACCCAGCCGGTGGTGCCGAGCCCGAGCTGCGGCTCGCACCAGTAGCCGGTGACGCCGGGAGCGACCACTGTCGAGCGTGCCTGTCGTCCGACCGCCACCTCGTCGGCGGAGGTGAAATGCCAGCCGTCCTCGGGCAGCGCGTTGCGCACGTCAGTGCAGACCGGACAGGACGGCGGGGACGCGAACCAGCGTTGCCAGTGACCGCAGTTCGCGCAGGCGTACGGGCGCAGAGGCATTGTCAGCTCCTCTCCGCGGCGGCGCACAGCAACTCGTGCAGGCGCAGGTCCCGGTCCAGGGGCCACTGCCAACCGCCTTCGCGTACGGCGGCGGAGAAGGCGTGCACCTGACCGGTGAACGGGGTCGTGCCACCGTCGAACGGCACCTCGGTGGCCGCCCCGGTCGTGGCGTCGAGCCGGGTCAGTGTGCCGCCGGCGCTCTGACCCAGGGTGTCCACGGCGACGAGTTGCGCGCTGGTGCCGACCACCTCCAGTCGGCGCCGAGGAAGCGGATCGGCGGTGTTGAACGACACGTGTGCCTGGACCAGCACGCCGCCACCGGTCACGCCGGCCACCAGCGCTCCGTCGTCCACCGGATAGGGGTGCACCCGCCGATGGGTCCGCACGGTCAGCTCGACCACATCGTCGCCGAGCAGCACGCCGACCAGGTCGACGCCGTGCGGGGCCAGGTCCACCAGGGCCCCGCCACCGGAGCGGGCCCTGTCGATCCGCCAGTTGTCGTGCGGTCGGCCGTCGGGGCTCCACCGCTCGGGCAGCCAACAGCCGTAGACGATCCGGATCGCGGTCACCGTACCCAGGTCACCGGCGGCGACCATCTCGGCGATTCGCTGGTGGGCGGGGTGGAACCGCTGGTCGAAGGCAGCCCCGGCGAGGCTGCCACCGGCCGCGTCGACCAGTCGACGGGCGTCGGGCACGGTCGCCGCCAAGGGCTTCTCGCACAGCACCGGCAGCCCTGCCTTGGCCACCGCCGCCACCACGTCGGCGTGGGTGTGGTTGGGGGTTGCGACGTGCACCGCCTCGACCTCCGGGTGGTCGAGCAGCTTGTGCAGGTCGGTCGTGGCCACCCGATCCGGGGCGAGCCCACGGGCGGCGGCCGGATCCGGGTCGCAGGCGGCGACGAGCCGGTGCCCCGCCGCACGGATCGCCGGGGCGACGTGGTCACGGGCGACCCAGCCGCAGCCGACCACACCCCACCCGACCGGTTTCATCGCTCACCACCGCTCGGGCAGGTCGAGCAGAAGGCGACGCCGTACCGCGTCCGGGCCCGGGTTTGGCGGCCAACGCTCCGGCAGGTACGCGGCGGCCCGGTCGCCGTACTCGGCCGCCCACCGCGGGTCGGGCCAGCGGCGGACCCCGTCGGTGTAGAGCGGGTTGGGTCGCAGCGGGCTCGCCGGCGCGGGCCGCAGCAGGGCGGCGTCGGCCGGTGCGTCGCCCGCGTCCAGGGCCAGGCCGACAGCCTCGGTGCCGATCAGCATGGCGGGGTCAGCCGGAGCGGGCAGCCGCGCGGCAGCCGTCGCCGCTGTCAGTTCTTCCTCGGCGTACGCGTTGGCGCCCGGCAGCAGAGCCGCCCAACTGTCGGGTGGCAGCGGCAGCCCGGTCGTGCCGGCGGGGTGCTGTGCGTTGTGCAGGTGACCGAGGAGCACCGCCCCGTCGGGCCCTGCGCAGGCGCGCGCGGCGGCCACCACGGCAGCCTTGTCCGGCAGGAAGTAGAGGGCGTCGTGGCAGGCCACGTGGCGAGGCGCCGCCTGTGGTGCCAGCGGCCAGCCCGCGGTCAGGTCGGCGCACACCAGCGCCACCGGCGCGTCGGGCGGCAGCACGAATCGGCGGGCCAGCCAGAGCTTGGCGAAGACCACGTCGACGCCGGTCAGATCGCGGTGGCCGTGCAGGACCAGGTGTCGCAGCAGGTGGCCGGCCCCGCAGGCCACGTCGACCACCGGCCGACCGTTGGGCGGATGTGCGGCGGTGAGCGCCAGGGCCGCCAACCAGCTCGGGTCTGACCAGCGGTGCAGGAAGTAGACCCCGACGCGGCCGAGCCCGAGCAGCTCGACCGCGTCCCGCAGGGTGCTGGCACCCAGCGCCGCACGGAGTTGGTCCGCCGGCGGCGCCGGGCCGTCCCACCAGTCGTCGGAGTCGGCGAGCAGTGTCACCGCGGCCTGGTCCGGTTCACCCGCGTCGAGCGCTGCCACCGCCTGCCCCCGCAGATCGTCGCGGTCCGGACGCAGCCAGGGGATGGTCTCCACCACCGGCCAGCGGCGCACCCCGTCGGTGAGGGTGCACGACGTGTCGGCGAGAAGGGGCGTGCCGTCGGGGCCACGCCACCCGGTCGCTGTGGTGGCGGGCACCGCGCGGACGGCGGTCACAGCCCGGCCGCCCGCAGTACGGCCCGTTGGTAGTCCACCACCGGGCCGTCGTGCACGAGCGCCAGGTCCACCAGGGCCTGCTCCACGGTGAACGCGGCGGCGCGGGCGTGATGGTGCACCTGAAGCACCCGGTCCAGTACGTCAGCGCTGTGGAAGGTCCGTCCGAGTGGCGTGTCGGCGTCCACCCGGAACGCCAGCACCGCGGTGACCCGGGCCGCCAGCGGGTTCGGCAACTCGGCCAACTCCCACTCGGTGAGCCGGTCGGTCATCGGCTGCAGGTACGCGCCGAGCAGCAGTTCACCGGCGAAACCCGCGTCGGGTAGCCGGGCGTTGTGCAGGTGGTGGGCCAGGCCGAGCAGGAACGCCTGCGCCGGGTCGGCGCCGGTGTCGTCAGCGAGCAGCGCACCGTACACGGCGACGGCCCAGCAGTGCTCGGCGTGGTTCTCGGCTGGCTCGACCACCAGGCGTGGCCGTCCGGCGGCGGTGGCGCCGGCGCGCGGCTGACGGCGCAGGGCCGTCACGAACGACGGAACCGGCGCGTCTGGCAGGCCTTGGGCAACCAGGTGGGGCAGCGCCGCTCGTACCCGGCGTCCGGTATCCGGGTGCAGCGATCCGACAAGTTCGTCGACGGCGCGGGCCAGGACGTTCTCCACCTCGGTCTCCGCCAGTCCGCAGGCGGTGAGGGTGGCCGCGTCCATGCCGCCGAGGCGGGCCCCGGCCAGCGCCGCGGCGCACTCCCGGTCGGCGACGACCGCTGGGTCGGCGCCGCCGGCGATGGCCGCCCATGCTCGGGAGAACGCCCGTTCGGCCACCGAGCCCTCGGCGTGGGCCACCCGGACCCGCTTGAGGTCGCCGATCTGGCGCAGCGTGGGTGTCACGGCGGCCAGTCGGTCGACCGGCAGGGCTGCCAGGGCGGTGGTCATGCCGCCGCGTCCAGCCAGTCCAGCAGTGTCCGCTCCTGCGCGTGCAGCGCGTGTTCGGGGGTCCGGCCGTCCCGGGTCATCGGGGCCTTGAAGAAGTAGCCAAGTTGCTCCTGCGCGCCGCTCTCACCGCGGCGGGCAGCCTCCGCCATGAGTCGCGCCAGGTCCAGCACCAGTGGCGCGGCGAGGATCGAGTCCCGGCAGAGAAAGTTCACCTTGAGCTGCATCCGCTGCCCGAGAAAGCCGATCAGGTCGACGTTGTCCCAGGCTTCCTTGGCGTCACCGCGCGGCCGGTAGTAGTCGATCCGGACCACGTGGTCGTCCACGTCGTAACCGAGGATCTGGTTGAGCACCGAACCCTTGGTGTCCAGCTTGCTGGCCAACGACGACGGGTCGTCGAGGATCTGCCCGTCCCGGTTGCCCAGGATGTTCGTCGAGTACCAGCCCTCCACGGTCAGCGCCCGGGACCGGAAGGCCGGGGCGAGCACCGTCTTGATCAGTGTCTGGCCGGTCTTGCCGTCCTTGCCAGCGACCGGCACGCCCTCCCGCTCGGCCAATTCCAACAGCGCGGGAACGTCGGCGCCCAGGCTGGGCGTGAAGTTGACGTAGGGGCAACCCTCCCGGATCGCCGCGTACGCGTAGAGCAGACCGGGTGTGAGGGCGGGATCGTCGGCGTCCAGCCCCGCCTCGAACCCGTCGAGACTCCGCAGCACCGGCGACGCCGGATCCGGTCGGGCCTCGGTGGAGGCCAGGTTGACCACCACCACCCGTTGCACGTCCTGCGCCGACCTGAACCGGCCCAGGTCGGCTCGCAGGTGCGACACCCGCTCGCGCAGCGGCCCGATCGGCACCACGTTCGCTCCGGTGGCGTTGCGGCAGTACGCCGGGTCCACCACGGCCGGCCAGGGCTGGATCTGCCCCAGCGGCCCCGCGACAGTGTCCAGGTGGGCTGGCTCCACCACCCGGTGCACGTGTGCCGCCTTGGCCAGGTCGTCCGGAGCCAGGTCCCAACCCCCGAAGACCATCGACTCGTACGGCACCAGATCGGTGCGGTGCGCCAGGGGTAGTCCCGACATATCCGTCATGCCCAATCGCAACAACTCCACTCCGGCTATCGCCGTGGTCGCGACCGCTCCACCCAGTCCGACCACCGCGACCCCGATGCGCTCCCCCGTCATGCTGCCTCCTGATTCGACCCGCACGTCCGACCCGAGCCGCCGCGTACCCGCCCAGTCGCCAACCAGTCATCGGTCTTTGTCGACGTCCCGGCGGCGCACCGATCGGTCGATTTCCCAGCTCAGAAGCCCTTCACTATGACCAAAATGCAAAAGGGCGCAGCGCGTTGTCGGGTACCGGCGGGGGGAGGTCTGCTCGTGAAGGTGCTGATCGCGGGTGGGGCAGGATTCATCGGGAGTACGATCGCGTCCGCCCTGATCGACGCGGGCCACACACCGGTGGTACTGGACAGCCTGGTCACCGGTCGTCGCGAGTTCTGCCGGGGGCGGTCCTTCCACCACGCTGACATCGCGGACGCGGACGCGGTGGACCAGCTGTTGACGCGGCATCCGGACATCGACGCGGTCGTCCACTGCGCAGCCCTGATCGCGGTGCCGGACTCGGTGGCCCGGCCGGTGGACTACTACCGGGCGAACGTCTCCGCCACCCTGGAGTTCGTCGACCGACTGCTCGCGCATGGCGTACACCGGTTGATCTTCAGCTCGTCCGCGGCCATCTACCGGCCGGACGCGGATCTCGGCGTCGACGAGGTGTCGCCACTGCACGCTACCAGCCCGTACGCGCAGACGAAGCTGGTGGTGGAACGGATGCTCGCCGACATCGCGGCCAGTAGCCCCCTGAGAGTGCTGTCCCTGCGCTACTTCAACCCGATCGGCGCGGATCCGGCGCTGCGCACCGGGCTCCAGGTCGCCACGCCCTCGCACGCACTGGGCCGGTTGGTGCAGGCGCACCAGACCGGTGTGCCGTTCTCGGTGAACGGTCTGGACTGGCCCACCCGCGACGGTTCGGGGCTGCGTGACTACGTCCACGTCTGGGACCTGGCCGACGCCCACCTTCGGGCGCTGGACCGGTTCGACGACATCTTCGCCGTCGGTGGTGCTCCGCACACCGCCCTCAACCTGGGCAGTGGCACCGGAACGACGGTGTTGGAACTGGTCGCGGCGTTCAATGCGGTGGTGGACCGTCCGGTTCTGGTCCGCGAGGCACCGCGGCGCCCCGGAGACACCGCCGGCGGCTTCGCCCGTAGCGGGCGGGCCTGGGAGGTGCTGGGCTGGAGGGCGCAGCGCGACCTGTCCACCGGAATCGCCGACTCCCTGGCCTGGCACGACCGGCGCGGCCAGGTGTTGGCGGACCTGGCGGCACGCCGTCGGCAACTGGCCGGCTGACTCGACGAGATCGTGTTCTCCGCAGATCGCCTCCACGTCGCGACCGCGACGAAGGGCTGGTCCTGCCCGCTCAACCGGCCTCCGACGCGACCTGAAGGCTGCTGACCAGCGTCGAAGTCGGTCGCCATGCCACTGCGAGTCCACTCTGGCAAGCTGTCCCAGTGATGGTCGGTGATCTGTTGGACGACAGGTATCAGGTGGAGAGCCGTCTCGGCTCAGGTGGCATGTCGGTCGTCTGGCGGGCGTGGGACCGCGTCCTCGAACGTGCGGTGGCCGTCAAGGTCCTGGCCGGCGCGCAGGCCGCCGCCCGAGGCGCACGGCAACGCATCCAGGCAGAGGCCAGGGCCGCAGCGGGCCTCTGGCACCCGCACGTGACGAGTGTGTACGACTATGGCGAGCACACCGATGACACCGGCCGCCAGGTCTCGTACGTGGTGATGGAACTGCTGCCCGGGCAGACCCTGTCCCAGCGACTTGCCTCCGGTCCGCTGCCGCCGGCCGCCGCGATGCGGACGTGCGCGCAGGTCGCCGAGGCGCTCGCCGCCGCGCACGAACGTCAACTGGTGCACCGGGACATCAAGCCGTCCAACGTGATGCTGACACCGGCCGGTGTGAAGGTGGTCGATTTCGGTATCGCCACCACTGTCGGTCGGCCGGAGCTGGAGGCGGACGGACAACTGTTGGGCACCGCGGCCTACCTCGCGCCCGAACGGCTCGCCGGTGGCACTGTCCTGCCAGCCTCCGACGTCTATGCGCTCGGACTGTTGCTGTACCGAACGCTGACCAATGAGCTGCCGTGGTCGGCGGAGACCCCCACGCAGATGTTGACTGCTCACGTATATGTCGATCCGGCACCGCTGCCTGACATCGAGGGAGTGTCGCACGAGGTTCACCGTCTCCTCGACCGTTGCCTCGCCAGGGATCCCGCGGATCGGCCCGATGCCGCGGAGGTGGCGGCGGCCCTGCACGGTTTGACCGATGACGCCGAGCGGCCGGCGAAACAGGCGGCGCAGCGGGTACCCGAGTCGACACCGACTACCGCCGGTAAACCTGCCAGTCGGCGTCGCCGCATCCCGAACGCCGTGTTGATCCCCGTTCTGATGGCGACGGCAGGGACAACTGCGCTCCTGCTCCCCCAGTTCACACCTGTCGATGGCAGATCGGGCGGGGTCTCCACACGTGAGGGTGCCACCCCTCCCGACGCCGCCTTCGAGGCGTCTGCCACTGAGCCACCTGCTCCCCGGCAGACCTCTGCGGAGCCCGCACCAGTCTCACGACCGAGCCGCACGCTTGCCGCTCCGGCTGGGCTGGCGCAACCGACCGCAAGAGCCGGCTCCTCGGCCAGCCCTGGCGCCACAACGTCACCCAGTGCCGAGCAGTTGACGAGGCCGTCGGGTGCCCCGCCGGCGCCGACCTCGCCGAAGCCAGGCACACCCCTTCGGGCACTCGGTGGCGTGGTGACCGTGCTCTGCACCGCAGATCAGGCTCGCGTTGTCAACGTCGCTCCTGCCCCCGGCTACAGCATCAGGGATTACAACCCGGGGCCTGTCAAGGAGGTCCAGGTGGTGCTGCTGTCCGCCGGCAACAAGAGCGAGATCAAGGCGCGGTGCGACGACGGCACCCTGTTGCCGAAGATAAAGGAGAGCCGTCAGTGAGCGGATGACGTGCGCGTTCGTCCGACAAATTCGCTACCCGGCGGCCGGGGCGCAGTGATACACAACCCAGGTGCAGACCATTGTGGATTTTCCCGAGGCCCTGCGGCTGATCGAAGACCGCTCGGCCGCGTTCCGCGCCGCGATCGCGACCGCCCCCGACCTTGACGTCCAGGTCCCGACCTGCCCGGACTGGACGCTGCGCGAACTGGCGCAGCACCTCGGCGACGGCCGCCGCCGCCAGGCCGCCATCATCGCGGCGGGCCCGGACGCCGAGCCCCCGGCGAAGACGAACCCGAAGGGCGCCCCGACCGCGCCCAGCGACCGCGGAGCCCTGGACGCCTGGCTCGCCGAGTCGACCCAGCTCATGCTCGACGCGATGCGCACGGCCGGCCCGGACCGCGGCTGCTGGACCTGGTGGGGCCGCTCGCAGGCCCCGCAGACCAGCGCAGCCGTGGCCCGACACCAGATCCAGGAGTTGGCCGTCCACACCTACGACGCCCAGCTCACCCAGGGGGCCGCACAGCCGCTACCGACGGACGTCGCGGTCGAGGGCGTCGACGAGTTCCTGACGACCGTCGCGGCGACGACAGTCCCCTGGCCGTTCAAGCCGGCGACCATCGACCTGCACACGACCGAGGGCCGCTCCTGGCGCCTGACGCTCAACGCCGACGGCGTCCGCTGCGACGACCTCGCCGCCGACGCCGAGCCAGGGGACATGGCGATGCGAGGCGCAGCGAGCCAAATGGTCCTCTACTTCTACGAGCGCGCCCCGCTCGACAACCTGGAGACCACCGGCGACACCGAGCCGATGGAGCAGCTCGCAGAATGGGACCCGACCGCGTGAGCGCGCACGTGTGACGCATCTGTCGGTGCTGCCCCGGCGCAACGCGGTTTCAGTCGTTGCCGGTTCGGGTCGCTCCGGCCCCGACTGTCCGCAGGTGTGCCAGCCCCTGGGCCCAGGACTGGATCAGGGTGGTCTCGTGGTACGCGATGCCGTGTTCGGCGCAGAACTGGCGGACCAGTGGCTGGGCGTGGCGCAGGTTCGGCCGGGGCATGCTGGGGAAGAGGTGATGTTCGATCTGGTAGTTGAGCCCACCGAGTAGTGCGTCGAGGAGCCGGCCCCCGCGCACATTGCGAGAGGTGAGGACCTGACGGCGTAGGTAGTCGACGTCATCGGCCCCGGTCAGGATCGGCATCCCCTTGTGGTTCGGGGCGAAGGAGCTGCCCAGGTAGAGGCCGAAGATCGCCTGATTGACCAGGATGAACACGATCGCCTGCGGAACGCTCAGGACCAGGAACACGACCACGAGATAGCCGGCGGCGTGCAGGAGGAGCAGTCCGGCCTCCGCTCGTCGGCGCCTGAGCCCGCTGCGGAAGACGACCGCCCGGACGCTGGCGGCATGCAGATGCAGACCCTCCACCATCAGCAGGGGGAAGAACAGCGCCGCCTGGTGCCGAACGAACAGGGCGCGCAGGCCGCGCTGCGTCGCGGCCTGACCCGGAGTGAAGGACAGCGGAGCCACCACGAGGTCAGGGTCGCGGCCCTCGGTGTTGGGATGGGCGTGGTGGCGATTGTGCTTGTCAACCCACCAGCCGTAACTGATCCCGTTCACCAGGTTTGCACAGACATAGCCGATCACGTCGTTCGCCTGGCGGGATCGGAAAATCTGCCGATGCCCGGCGTCGTGACCGAGAAACGCCAGCTGCGCGAGCAGCATTGCGACGCCGGCGGCGGTAGCCGTCTGCCACCACGACGACCCGAGGCGGACGAACAGAACACCCATCAGCGCGAGACCTACCAACACCACCGTCATCCGCGCCGCGTAGTGGCGGGGACGCCGGTCGAGGAGACCCGCGCCTCGGACCAGGCGGGACAGGTCGGCGTAATCACTGCCACGGTCACTGCGGGCACCAAGATCTGTGTCACTCACCGTCGCCACTCCTCGTCAGCCACGCCATCAGCTCACCGACCCCGCCGTCAGCCGTGATCGGGGCACGCAGTTCACGCGTGGTCCTGCAGAGATCGGCAAGCGAACCGCCGGCTGATGGCTTCAGTCTCCCTCAACGGCGCCTCTCGCACGCCGAAACCAGCCCACGATGCCCGACACGCGAGTGAGACTCGCTTCATGCATGTCCGCCGATTAGACGCGCGACTCCGTCAGTCGAGTCCGACAATCAGGACACGGCAGGCACGTCGAATTCAGGGAGCGGTCATGGCACGAAAAAGGAAGTCCGTCGCGCGGCGAGCACTCATCCTTGCCTTCGCGGCAGGGGCGCTGACCGGAGCGGCGGGCACGCTCACTCTCCGACGTCGCCGCCAGGAGAGTGACTTCGCGGCGGGCGACGTCGCCGGCCAGCTCGATGACGGCACTGCTCCCTCACTCGGCGGGCGAATCGACGCCTCGCCGCAAGGGTCGCCGGTCAGCCTGCCCGCGGTGCCGCGGAGCTGACCCGGCCAGCAGCTCTCCGTGCGGGCCGGGATCCCAGGGGGAATTGCCGCTGCACGCTACCACCCGACAACCGCCAGCCGGCATGGGAGCCAGGGGGGCGTTCCCGGTCATCGGGTCGGCTGCGGCCCCGGGTCGGCGAGGTGTTTGGTGATGCGGAGCAGCACGTGATCCGGTGGTCCGAGGACGAAGGCCGCCGTGTCGGCAAGTGCGGCGATCAAGGGCAGTCCACGGCCGCCGACGGTGAGCGGGTCGGGGAGGTCGACGTCGAGCCGCCCAGCGCCGTTCGGACTCACGCCGCGGTTGCCGACCTCGAGCAGGCACACTGCATCATCGATCATGATGGTGATGTCGACGGTGCTGTCGAGATACGCGTGCATCACCGCGTTGGCGCATGCCTCGGTGATCAGCACGGCGAGGTGACCACGAGAGTCCTCGGTGGCGTCGGTGAGGCTCAGCAGGGTGGCGAGTGTGTGGCGGGCTCGGCTCACCGAGGTCGGCTGCCGCGGGAGTGACAGCGTCATGGTCACGCGCATCGCGCAGTTTCCTCCTCGGTCCGTACGCAACCGCGCCGGACTGAAGCGGAACGCGCCGGTTGTGGTCAGCCTTACCCGGGGGCTGCTGAGCTGAAACGGTCAGGGTGTCGGCTCGACGTACGCTGGCCGGCGGCGGTCCGCCCGCCCGGCAGAATAGGGTATGCGGGGATCAACGGCGTGGGGAGTGTGTCGTGGACTTGCTGTTGTCGGCCCGGCCGGGCCGGGGTTGCACCGTGCTCGAGGCTCGCGGCGAGCTGGACATGGCGACGTCTCCGCAGTTGCGCGAGGGTCTGCAACGGTTGGTTGACGCCGGTGAACATCAGGTAGTGGTGGATCTGGCCGGGGTGGGTTTCATGGATTCCAGCGCACTGGGTGCGCTGGTGGTGATGTTCAAGGCGATGCGTGTCGTCGGCGGCCGGTTGTGCCTCGCCGCGGTGCAGCCCGCCGTGCGCAGCGTGCTGACGGTCACATCGGTGGATCGGGTTATCGACGTGTATGACAGCGTGCAGGCCGCTGAAGCGAGTGTGCCGTCCACGGATGACGCGACAGGCCGGTAGTCAGGCAGGCAGCGAGGTGCTGGCACGCGCCTGGTCGGCGCCGGCGCTGCTCCGCCGGTCCTCGCTGTGCCCGCCGTGCCAGTCCAGGATGAACAGCGTGGCATCGTCGGCCAGAGTCGGTCCGCTGACCTCGAGCGCGGCGTCGGCCAAGGCCCGGACAGCCTCGCGCGGGTGCAGATGAGCAATCGACCGCAGCATGTTTGGTAGGTCCAGGTTGGCGGCGTTGCGCTCCTGCATGCCATCGGTGAGCACCACCAGACGGTCGCCGGGTCGCAGCGCGATCTCGGCGGCGCGGTAACCGGACCCGGCGAACATGCCCAGGGGAAAGTTGGCCGGTAACGGCAGCTCCCGCATGTCCCCGTCGCGCACCAGCATCGGCGGCACGTGCCCGGCGTTGAGCAGCGCGCACACCCCGGTACGCAGGTCGAGACGGCCGAGGATCGCGGTGATGTAACTGCCGGGCACGGCGGCGTGTTCGGCCACGTCGGCATCCGCGGCGTCGGCCTGTGCTACCAGACCGACCGCGCGACGGCGGCTGTTGCGCAGGCTGCCCACGCCCAGGGTGGCAGTCAGCGCGCTGGCCACCCCGTGGCCCATCGCGTCGGTGACGCTGAAATGCAACACGTCACGGGCAAGGCTGTAATCGAAGGTGTCCCCGCCGACGCTGGCGGCGGGCTCCAGCCAGCCGGACAGCGTGAACGCACTACTCTCGCAGGTGAACGAGGCGGGCAGCAGGCGGCGCTGGATCTCGCCGGACAGGGTGAACGGGGTAGTGCGTTGCCCCCACTCGAACAGGTCGGTGTGTCGCCGGTTCGCGATCACCACGAACGCCAACACGTGCGCCGTGCGGGTGATCTCCTGCAACGTCGGCGGGGCGGGCTCTTCAGGCAGCGTCATCTCAAGCAGACCGATAGCCTCACCACGATCGGTCACCGGTGCCAACACCGTCCATCCGTCAGGCTGCGCGAGAACCTGCGCCGTCTGGCTGCGTAGCGCCTGCTCGGCGGGGCCGCCGTCGAACGGCATCACCGTGGCCGTCTCCTCACCGTCCCGGCGGCCGGCACCGGCACCCTCGAGCGGCACATGGGCCAACCGGACCAACGCCCGACCGCTGAGGTCCGCGATCAAGAACGCGACGCTACGCGCCCCCAGCGCCGCACCGAGTTCCCTGGTGACCGCCTCGACCGCCTCGACCGGCGAGGCGTTCTCCGCCGCATCCAACATGTGCGCCATGATCCGCCCTCGACTGCTCTGCACTGACAGAGCCTACGAGACCCGCCAGCAAACGCCGAGCACGAGGACCGTCACCGCCGCTCCGCCAATCCAGCAGCAGGCGCTGTCAGTGCCGCAGACGGGCATCATGGATCGCTCAGCCCACTGCCGAACGCCGGCCCGCTGAGCGCGCCAGCGGGGGCGCAGCCATACCCGGGTGCCCAGTTCGACCAGGCCGGCCACCTCCGCCGGCACCGCCGCAGCGGACCGACACCCAGCCGGATCATGCTGCCGCACCGGGAAGCACCAGGATCCCCGACAGGGTCAAGCTCAGGGCAGCGCGGTGACGAGTTCAGCTGGCGGAGTGCGGAGTTGGGTGTCCTTGCTGGGTGGTGTGCCGAACATGCGGCGGTATTCACGGCTGAACTGGGAGGGGCTGTCGTAGCCGACGCTGAGGCCCACGCCGGTGATGTCGGAGGGGCGGCTGGCGAGCAGGAGCCGGGCTTCTTGCAGGCGGATGCGTTTCTGGAACTGGATGGGGCTCATCCCTGTGACGGTCTGAAAGTTGCGGTGGAACGCGGAAACACTCATGCCGGCGATTTCCGCCAGGTCCTCCACGCGGAAGGCCGTGGCGTAGTTCTCCCGGATCTGACGCACGGCGCGGTTGATGTGAGCCAGTCCGCTGTCGGCGAGACCGAGCTGGCGGATGGCTGCTCCCTGCTCACCGCGTAGGAGATGCCAGAGGATCTCCCGCTTGACCATAGGAGCGAGGATCTTGCGGTCCGCGGGCTGCCCCAGCAGCCGCAACAGGCGCACGATCGCGTCCAGCAGTGAGGGCGAGGCCGTGGAGACGGCAATGCCGGGCGATGCGGCGCGTGGGGTGGCCGGCAGGTCTCGGGGGTCGGCCTCCAGGAGCAGTTCGGCAAGGGCCGAGGGAGCGAGAGTCATGCCGAAGCCGAGGGTGGGCTGCCCGGTGTCCAGGACATGGCCGGTGACGGGAAGGTCGGCGGAGGCGATCAGGTATTGGCCGGGCCCATACTCGTAGAGGCGCTCGCCCAGGGCGAGGCGTTTGCCGCCCTGGGCGATGACTGCGAGCACGGTCCCGGACATCCCGGCCGCCGAAGCATTCGGATGAGTGAACTTGCACACCCGGATGCCGTCGATCGCCGTGCTCATGTCGGGCCGCGCATGCCGGTTGAGAAGCTCACGCATCTCATCCAGGGCAGACATGAATCCCATCTTTGCACAAAACTCCACACGGGTACGGCGATCTGGCAGGATTGGGCACACATTCAGAGGTTCTGGCCTCCGGAGACTTCGATGTCCTGCGCGGTGATCCACCGGCCTTCCTCGGAGACCAACATGGCGATGACCATGCCGATGTCGTCGGGCTCACCGACGCGGCCGAGAGTGAAGGTCTTCGCCAGTTCCGGGATGATCTGCGGGTTCTTGCTGAACGCGTCGTCGGCGAAGCGGGTGACGGTGGCTCCCGGTGCGACCGAGTTCACGCGGATGCCGCGGGGACCGAACTCCTTGGCCATGTAGCGGCTGAGCACTGCCACGGCGCCCTTGAGAGCCGCGTAGACGGAGTATCCGGGCGCGGTCACCTGGGGCAGCGTGGAGTTGCTGGTCAGGTTGACGATGGCCCCGTTGTCGGCGAGGAGCGGCAGCAGTGCCTGGGTGAGGAAGAAGGGCCCCTTGAACAGGCCGTCCGTGAGCCGGTCGAATTCCTCCTCCCGGGTGTCCTCGATCATCGCCATGCCGGCGAATCCGGCGTTGTTGACCAGGTGGTCGAAGGAGTCCCGCTGGAAGGTCTCGCGCAGCACCTGGGCAACGGCGTCCCGGAAGATGGTGAATCCCGCCGTGTCGCCGAGATCCAGGTGCAGCGCCGCGGCAGTGCCACCCTGCTGCTCGATCCGCGCGACGGTGTCCTTGGCGCCCTGCTCGTTGGAACTGTAGGTCAGGATGACGCCGGTACCGCGCCGGGCGATCTGCACGGCGGCGCTCTGGCCGATGCCGGAGCTTGCACCGGTGACGACGGCTACCTTCATGATGGGCCTCCTAGGCCTGAGGATTCGTCGGAATCCGTGGGGAATGTGTCTCTTCCAGGAGACCGCTGTGCCGGGCCCGCGAAAAGAACGATCCTCTTCGCCTCTTGCCCAATCCTCTTCGCCGCGCTGCGCCTGCGCGTGAGCAGGATCGTGCATGGATCCGCCAGGATGCCCCTAGCAGTGATCGAGATCGTTTTCGACGACGAACGGCTACGCCCGCCACTGAGCTGACCACCCTGGGCCGGCTCTGGTGGAGCCGGCGCGCCCGTCGGCAGACCCGTGGCAGATCCAGCAAGGTGAATCGGTGATTCCGCCTCGCGAATAGCTTCGCGACCGATACATTGCCGGCGTGGACACGCCACTGAGGGAGCCCACCTTCCTGATCCTGACCGCGCTGGCCGGCGAGCCGCTGCACGGGTACGCCATCATCGGCGAGGTCGCAACCCTCTCCCAAGGTCGGCTGTCTCTGCGCCCCGGCACCCTCTACGGCGCGCTGGACCGCCTCGTCGACGCCGGCCTGGTCGAGGTCCACCGGGAGGAGATCGTGGACGGCCGACTGCGCCGCTACTACCGCCTCTCCCCCGCCGGCGACACCACGCTCAGCGAGGAAACTGATCGACTGCGCCGCAATGTCGAGGCCGCCACGGCCCGACTCCGCGATCGCTCCTCTCGGGCTGTGCCCCGGACCGTCGGAGGGATGGCATGAGGGACCTCGAACGCCGCTATCGACGGCTACTCCGCGCGTACCCCCTGGGCTACCGGCAGGCCCGCGGCGCAGAGATCGTCGGGACGTACCTCGATCTGGCCGAACCAGGCCGCCGCTGGCCGTCGCCGGTCGACGCCGCGGACGTCGCGGCCGGCGGTGTCCGCGAGCGGCTGCGGGCCGCCGGCGCGGCCGACCTCATCCCCGGGGTACGCCTCGCCGCCACCCTCGCGTTCACCACCGCGACCGCCCTCGCCGGCATCTGGACGGCAGCCGAGAAGATCGCTGGTCAGGTGCCCTGGGTGGTGCCGACCTTCGGACCATTCGCCACCACCGGGATCATCGTCTGGGCAGTCTGGCTGCTGGCGGCCGTCGTGCACTCCGTCGCCCCGCTCCGGTGGACCCGGATGACCATCGGCGTGGCCCTGCTGCTGGGCGCCGTCGCGCTGCCGGTCGGCGCCCTGGCCGGCCTACCGCGACCGCCGTTGTTCGTCCTGGTGCCCCACGCCACGCTCGGCCTTCTGGCACTCGCCCTGCCCGCCGACCCGCCACGGTGGCAGCGGCTCGTGCCGCTGGTTGTCGCCCCGCTGGCGACATTGGCCGCAGCTCACGGGATGGTCGAGCGAAATACCCCCTACCGGAACGGCGAGTGGGGCAACTTCCTGCCGAAGGCCGGCGTCGCGCTGCTGCTGACCGCCATGCTCACCGCCGCGATCCTCGCCCTGCGCCACGACACCCGAGGACTCTGGGCCCTGTTGACACTGTTCGCCCCGATCGGGCTGCTCGGCCTCTACCCGTTGAGCGAGATCACCGCCGACCTCGTCGGCGCCAGCTACCCCGACTTCCAGGTCGCCACCGCAACCGCCGGCATAGTCGTCATCCTCAGCGCGGTGACGCTGACAGCGGCCGTCGCCGCCCGCCGCGAAGCACGACCAGCCAGGTCAGCGACCGTCACCGCTGCGCCGACGGCGGGAGCCTGTCCCACCTGCGGACGGTGACAGCAGCAGCCGCCTCAACAGGCGCCACCGACAAGGCGGCGGGACGTGGACTCAGCCGGTGATTTCCGCCCGTTACCGGGCAGGTCCGAAGTCCGCCGCAGACCGGCGGCGCCCCTGCCGGAGTGCGGCAGCCAAGCCGCACCCTGGCAGGGACGCCATTCGGGACTCACATCATGACGACATGCGCCGAAAGCCTCCGAGGCGCCCTGGGCTCCAGATCAGCAACCGAGGCGCTTACTCGAAAGGGCGATGTCGTCAATGCAGAGCCCGCTCGCATTGATGAATTCAATACATGTGAAGAGGTTGACTCCGGTCGGCCGGCAGTCGGGCCTGCACGGGTCGGATCGAACCGTCATGATCTACAATGAGTGCTCCGGCGTTGACTCAGAGCCAGGAAGGCGCAACGCTGTGGAAGCGCTCCCATCGTCGAGCTCCTATTCGAAAGGAATGCTCGTGCGACCCACCACAGCTCTACTCCCGGTCATGCTCGCCACTGCCCTCGGCGGTCTGGCCCTGCCGGAGCCAGCCCTGGCCGCGGCCGGCCCGGCGCTGACCGTGGACACCACCGCAGCCCGGCACCAGATCAGCCCGTACATCTACGGCATGAACTTCGCCGACCAGGCCCTCGCCCGCGACCTGCGGCTGCCGGTGCACCGCTACGGCGGCAACGCCACCACCCGCTACAACTTTCGTGCCGACACCACCAACCGCGCGTCGGACTGGTACTTCGAGAACATCCCCAACGACAACCCGAGTCCAGCCGACCTCCCGGAAGGTTCGGAGACCGACCGGTTCGTGCAGCAGAACAGGGCCACCGGCGCCGCCACGGTCATGACGGTGCCGATGCTCGGCTGGATCGCCAAGGACCGGTCGCGGGCGTGTGGCTTCAGCGTCACCAAGTACGGCCCACAGGAGTCCACCGACCCCTGGGCACCGGACTGCGGCAACGGCACAAAGCCGGACGGGTCACTGGTCACCGGCAACGATCCGGAGGACACCAGCGTCGCCGTCGGCCCGGAGTACGTCACCGACTTCGTCAACCACCTCAAGGGGCAGTTCGGCGCCGCCGCCGACGGCGGAGTCCAGTTCTACAACCTGGACAACGAGCCGGACCTGTGGCAGTCCACCCACCGCGACGTCCGCCCGACCGGGATGGGTTACGACGAGCTACGCGACCGCACCTACGGGTACGCTGCCGCGATCAAGGCCGCCGACCCCGGCGCCAAGACCCTCGGTCCCGTCGGCTGGGGCCTGAACTCGATCATTTATTCGGGCCTCGACCAGGACACCTGCTCGCGCACCGGCTGCTGGTCGAACCCGCCGGACAAGGCCGCGCACGGCGGCCAGGACCTCGGCCCGTGGTACCTGGACCGGATGCGCGAGTACGAGCAGCAGCACGGCACACGCATCCTCGACTACTTCGACGTGCACCTCTACCCACAGCAGTCCGGCGTGTTCGGCGACGCGGCCGGCGACGCCGACACCCAGGCGCTGCGACTGCGCTCGACCCGCCAACTCTGGGACCCGACCTATGTGGACGAGAGTTGGATCAACAGTCCGGTCCGGTTCATCCCGCGCCTGCGCGACCTGGTCGACCAGCACTACCCCGGCACGAAGATCGCGATGACCGAGTACAACTGGGGCGCCCACGGGTCGCTCAACGGCGCGCTCGCCCAGGCTGACGTACTCGGCATCTTCGGCCGCGAGGGACTCGACCTGGCCACCCTCTGGACCGCACCCGAGGCCGACCAGCCAGTGGCCAACGCCTTCCGCGTCTACCGCAACTACGACGGCAGGGGCGGCGCGTTCGGCGAAACCTCCGTCCAGGCGACCAGCGCCGACCAGGGCAAGTTGGCCGTGTACGCCGCCGAACGGAACGCCGACAAGGCACTCACACTGGTCGTCGTCAACAAGACCGGCGACGACCTGACCAGCCCGGTCGCCTTCACCGGCGCCCCCGCCAGCACCGCTCAGGTCTACCGCTACAGCGAGGCGAACCTCGCCGGCGTCGTCCGAGAGGCCGACCAGCCGGTCACCGCCACCGGCCTGACGGCCACCTTCCCGGCCAACTCGATCACCCACCTGGTGCTACCGCGCGACACCACGCCCGGCGACACCCAGGCACCGACCACCCCGGGCATGCCGACCGCCGGCACGACCACCGGCGACAGCGTCGCGCTGGCCTGGACGCCGTCCACCGACGACACCGCCGTCACCGGCTACGACGTGCACCGGGTCGACACCACCGGCACCGTGAAGGTGGGCAGCGCCACCGGCACCACGTACACCGTGACCGGGCTGACGCCGGACACCCCGTACACCTTCGTGGTAACCGCCCGCGACGCGGCGGGTAACGTCTCGCCGGCCTCGCCCGGCCTGACCGTGCGGACCGCGCCCACCGCCCCGACCGCCGGCTGCACGGTCGGCTACACGGCGAACAGTTGGCCGGGCGGCTTCACCGCGACCGTAACGATCAAGAACACCGGCACCACAGCGATCGACGGCTGGCAACTCGCCTTCAACTTCCCCACCACCGGCCAGAAGGTCGGCCAGGGCTGGTCGGCCACCTGGAAACAGAACGGTACGAACGTCACCGCAGACAGCATGAGCTGGAACGGCAAACTCGCCCCCGGCGCTTCCACCAGCGCCGGCTTCAACGGCACGTGGAGCGGCACCAACCCGGCACCACCCGCCTTCAACCTCAACGGTCATCGCTGCGGGTGACCTGAGAGGCTCCTACCCCGTAGGGAGCAGGCCCGAGGGGGCCGGGGCGCAGCGGCGCCTCGGCCCCCTCGCTCTCGAGCGACTGCTCCCCCAAACCGGGCTAGCACTGCGCCGCCGACCGATTGTCAGCTGCCGGCCAGTGCGGCGACCGGGTTTAGTTCCCGCGCGTCCTCGCCGAGCAAACGTGAGTACGCCGACTCATGCCCGGCCGGGTTGAGCCATCCACGCTGGACGGCATGACGTCTGAAGCGGTCGGCACAGGTCGACGGGGTGTCCCGATCGTTGGTCTCCTGGCCCTGCTCTGGGTCTGCGGACTGATCGCGGCAGCCCTGTGGTGGCTGGGCATCGGCCTGGAGCAGTGGAGCGTCAGCTACGGCGACCAACCCGGCGAGTTCGAGGACCTCACACGTCAGGCGAGCGTGGCCCTACTGGTCGCCGCGTTGGTGGCGACCGCCGGGCCGCTCCTCATCGCGCTCGTCGCGTACCAACTGCGCCAGGTACGCACCGCAGTCGTCTTCCTGGTGCTGGCCGCCGTGATCGCCGTGCCTGCCGTACCGATCGCTGTC
Organism: Micromonospora sp. NPDC005324; assembly: GCF_040607155.1. Lineage (NCBI taxonomy): Bacteria > Bacillati > Actinomycetota > Actinomycetes > Micromonosporales > Micromonosporaceae > Micromonospora > Micromonospora sp. NPDC005324. The sequence continues at coordinate 64,494 of NZ_JBEXGE010000038.1, forward strand.
CTCGCCGGCCGGGACCTGGATCCGGCGCCGGCAGCGACGACGCCCGGTCCGCCGGGGCACTGCGTGGAACACAGCGGCGGTGACACCCGCTGCCCGGGCGGCTGACCGAACGAGTCGGCGCCGAGCGGCACGTAGCGCAACAGTTCCTCGACCGCGGCCGGACGGATCTATGCCGGCTCGCGCACACCGCCGGCGTTGCCATCATCGTCCGGCATCGGTTCGGCAGGGGCTTCGGGCAGTTCGTCCGGCGCGCCGGGCAGAAGGACGCCCGCGTCGTCGGGCACCGGTTCGCGCGGGTCAATGGGCGGATACTGTTCGGGGTCGAGATCCGGTCCAGTCATCAGGCGAGTATCCGTCGTCTTCCGGACCGGCGCTCGTCGGGCCCGCCCCGCGAGCCGGGCGGCGAGCACGAGCCGGCAGCAGTGTGGTCGCGGCAGCGACGGCGGATCCTGTGCTATGGTTCCCGTGTTGCAGTTTTGATTTCCGTAGACGTTTTCTAGCGCCTGATGGGGCATCTGAAACCCCTCCAGGCGCTTTTCGTTTTTCGTGTCGTTTCGACGCGGGTGATCAACGCGGCGGCGTAAGGGTCCGCACAGTGCGGTCTCTACAGCCTGCGAGGAGCAGACATGACTACAGGTACCGTGAAGTGGTTCAACGCCGACAAGGGCTTCGGCTTCATCAGCCCGGACGACGGCGGCGCTGACGTCTTCGCCCACTTCTCCGCGATCTCGGCGAGCGGCTTCCGCAGCCTCGACGAGAACCAGAAGGTGGAGTTCGACATCACCCAGGGCCAGAAGGGCCCGCAGGCGGAGAACATCCGCCCGCTCTGATCCACACTCCGCGAACGGCGGCCCGACTGATTCAGCGGGCCGCCGTTCGGCGTTTCACGCGCTCACCGCGGCATGTCAAGATCGTCTGATCGGCAGAAGTCCGGCCGTCTCGGTGTGGCGAGTGGACGCCTCGCCCCATGGACAGGCGACGCGGAAGCGCTTGGCTGAACTCCACCGTGGAGATCGAACGCGGCCAGCCGGATAGGATTTCGGCCGTGGCAGCAGTACCGGCACCGACGGGTCCGTTCCGCTGGGACCTTGTCTCGCCAGCCCAGCTCGGCGCTCTCCTCGACGCCGTCCCCGAGCCCGATCTCTGGTTCCTACCCGAGCTGCTCGAGTGTGCCGGGAAGGTCCTTGCCCGCAGCGCCGACGCGGACCTCTACTTCGTCGGCCGCTCCCCCGACAGCATCTTCGACCTGCTCAGCGGAGCGCTGGCCGCCACCACATGGCGCGACCGCTGCCACCGTCTTCCCCTGTCACTGTGGAGCGATCCGGATGCGCTGACCCCGGCGCAGGTCACCCAGTTCCGCAGCAACCTCAGCCACCTGGGAATCACCCCGCACGGGCTGGCCCACCGCCAGCGTCCGGTGGCGTTCGTTGACCTCGTCCACGGCGGCCGCACCTACGAGAACCTGTTCCATCTGCTCCGGCGCTGGATCAGCGAGGAGAGGGTCGCCTGGTCGGTGATCCGTACGAAGGTGCGGTTCATCGGCATCACCGCCCGCACGAAGACCAGCCCGAACACGTGGCGCTGGTACCAGGCCGCCCCGTGGGCCAGCCACCTCCCGCGTAGCGCCCTGGTCGGCGTGTCCCTGCGCAGATGGCTGTGGGAGTACTTCGGCGACCACCAGCACAAGATCACCCGCTCGTTCCCCGTCGTACGGTGGCTCGACCAGGACACGCACGGCCCGGCACGCGATCCCACGGCGTTGGCCGCCCTCGCCGAAGCCGTGGCCCTGGTCGCCTACGGCCGCTCGCCCGAAGGGCGAGCCGGGCTTGCCGCCGCGATGACCGGCGAACCCACCATGCGCCAGCCGTGGGTACGGTCGCTGGTAACCGAACTACGCCGGCCAATCACCACCCGTCAGACCTGACCAGCCCGCCCTACCTGACGCACCGCGGTCTCGGTCAGGGAACTCATCCTGGCGGTGGTGGCGGTCTTCAGTGACTGCGGCGAGCCTCGACGATCCAGGCCCGTGAGTCGAAGTACACGCCGCCGTCGGTCTGGTGGGCGTCGAGGGTGGCGCGTAGCCGCGTGCGTGCCTGCTGGGCGGCCGCGGCGTCGAGATTGGCAAGCAGGTTCCTGGACTCCCAGAGGCTGAGCACGGCATCGAAGGCGGTGGCGCTGTCCGGGCCGTAGTAGACGGGCTTGTTGACGTCCGTGAAGCTGACGTCCGCGAAGCCGGCCGACGTCAGGATGCCTTGCGTGACGGTCGGGTCAGCGAGTGAGAACGGGTTCGGGCCGCGCGGTGTGGCGGTTGCGGTGCCGAGGGCCTGGCCGATCGCGTTGGCCCACTCATTGCGGTCGCGCTCTTGCCAGACCAGCAGCACCAGGCGTGCCCCAGGGCGCAGGCCGTGCCCGATATTGGTGAACGCGGCGACCGGATCGGCGAAGAACATCGTTCCGAATCTGCTGATGCAGACGTCGTACGGCGTCGATGAAAAGCGGTGGACCTCGGCGTCCGCCTGTTCGAAAATGATGTTGGTCAGCCCCTCGTCGCTGCTGAGCTGACGAGCCCGTTCGAGCATAGGCGCGGAGAGATCAACGCCTACCGCGCTTCCGGCCGCGGCGGCGCGGGCGGCCTCGCGCGTGGACTGGCCGGTACCACAGCCGATGTCGAGCACACGGTCGCGAGAGCCGACGTGGGCAGCGGCGCGGAAAAGTTCGTTGTGCAAGCGTAGTTCTGCGTCGTAATCGAACAGGTTGGACATCCCCGTCACCGACCAAGTCTCATCATCCAGCGACCTCGCCAACGGCTCGCAGGGCTCCACCAAAGCTCGGCGCCCTGCGAGCCGCTGGCCCACCGTCGAAGGTCTTCGGACCCTCAGCCCGTGCGGCGGGTGGCGGCCACCTCTTTCACACGGCCGATCTTGCCCGAACGCGTGAGAAGGAAGGCGCCACCGACAACGAAGACACCGCCGAGCACCAGCCCGATGATGTCACCCCGGGACAGCGCACTGAACAGCATCAAGAGCCCGAAGATGACTGCCAACCCACCGATGAGTCGCATGAGGTAGCCGCCGACCAACCTGCCTCGTTCATTCACCATGGCATATCTTGTGCCCGACGCGGGCGTTCCACAAACGACCGACGTCGGTGCGACAGTGAGGCGGTGGCGCGTAGTCGGCGATCCCACCGGGGCCGATCGCTGTCCTTCGACGAGGGCACGTCCGGACCGCACTGAATCAGCCTACGGGCTATTACCATGCGAGCGTGGCTCACGTTGCCCAGGTCCGCCGGCCGTACCCGCTGCTCGTCGTCGCGGCGGTCCTGCTGGCGCTCGGCGCGGCCACGGCCTGGGGCGTCGGCGACACGCTGGGGCTCAGCCACGCCCCCGCCGCCGTGCCGCGCGAGGACGCTGTCGCCGCGCCGGCGCGGACGCCCGCGCCGGTCCCGCCGTTGGCGTCCCTCGTCGTGCCCGACGAACCGCGCCTCAGGAAGGCCGCGGCCGCCGTCGCCGACGCGGTCGTCTTCCGCGGCCTGCCCCGGCCGGTGCTCGCCTCGGCCGCGTCGAGCCGGGCCAGGTCCGCGACGGCCGCGCCGGGCATCGGCACAGGGCGCGTGGCGGCCCCGGACCTGACGGCGGTGAGCACACTGCGGGCGGGCGTGCTGGCCACCCTCAGCGGGACGCCCGAGTCGTACCGGCTCGACGTGCGCGGCGCCGAGCTGGCCGTCCAGGGCGGCGACGTCGCGGGCGTGGCAGCCGGGATGTACCGGCTGGCCGACCGGATCCGCTCCGGTGCGGAGGTGCTCCCCGCGGCGGACGCGGGTCGGGTGGTCATCCCCCGGCTCGGCCTGCGGCTGACCGACGCGGGTTCGGTGGGGCGCGAGCCCGACCCGGCCGTCTTCGCCGCCGGCGACGACTATGGCCTGAACACCGACGTGGTCGGGTCGGCGGTGCTTCCTCGCGCGCCGTGGGTGGACGCGGGCGCGGTGGCCCGTATCGACGCGCAATTTCGGCAGTTCGTCGACCACTCGGTGGCGCAGGGATTCAACGGAATCGTCGTGCCCGGCCTCCTGGAGTACGTCACGTTCAGGAAGGTCGGCGACGGGGGCGCGGTCTACCCGCCCGGTGACCCGCACGTCGAACGCGCACGGGCGATGGTCGCGGCGTTCGGCCCCGTCTTCCGGTACGCCGAGGACATGGGCGTGCGGGTCTTCCTGCTGACCGACATGCTCGCGGTGTCGCCCCCGCTGGAGGCATACCTGACGCGGACCGTCGGCGGCCTCGACGTGGCCGACCCTCGGCTGTGGGCGGTTTACCAGGCCGGTCTGGCGGAGCTGTTCGAGAGCATGCCGTTCGTCGACGGCCTGATGATCCGCGTCGGCGAGGGCGGCGAGGTGTACGCCGGAACGGGCTGGGACTACTCGTCGAGGCTCGCGGTCACCACGGAGACGTCAGTGCGCGCGATGCTGCGGGCGCTGCTGGACACCGCGGGCCCAGCCGGGAAGGAGATCATCTTCCGTACGTGGACGGTGGGCGTCGGTGCCGTCGGCGACCTGCACACCAACCCGGTGTCGTACGCGCAGGTCCTCGGCGGGCTCGATGATCCGCACCTGATCGTGTCCACGAAGTACACACTGGGCGATTTCTACAGCCACCTACCGCTGAACTCCACCCTGCTGGGCGGCGGGCACCGCCGCATCGTGGAGTTCCAGGCCCGGCGCGAGTTCGAGGCGTTCGGGTCGCTGCCCAACGACCTAGGCCCGCTGCACCGCCAGGCGCTGCGCGCGTTCCTTGCCGCCAACCCGAACGTCGAGGGTGTCTGGAACTGGACCCAGGACGGCGGGCCGTTGCGCGCCGGGCCCATGTCGCTGTACCTGCGCACGGGGTTCTGGCAGCTCTACGACCTCAACACGTACGCCGTCGGCCGCCTGGCCTGGGACCCACACGCCGACCCGGCGCAGGTCACGGCGGACTGGGCGTACCGCACGTTCTCCGGCGATCCGGGCACCGTCGCCGCGATCGGGCAGGCCATGGCGCTGTCCCGGCAGGCGGTCACCAGAGGCCTCTACATCTCTCCGTACGCCGACCGGTCGGTGCGGGCGCTCGGGCTGGAACCGCCGCCCATGATGTGGATCTTCGAGTGGGACATCCCGACCGGCGACTCTGCGGCGCTCGACAGCATCTACGCGGTGACCGGCGGCCGCGTCGACGAGGCGATCGAGGAGGGCACGCAGGCCGTCGTGCTGGCCCGGCGCATGCGCGACCTGGTCGCCGCGACCGAACCGGCGACGTGGCGGGACGCCGAACTGCGTGGGCGCTTCACCGCGACCCTCGACTACCAGGTCGACCTGTTCGAGACGCTGGGCGCGTACCGGACCATGGTGCTACGGCACGCGCAGTGGCTCGACACGGGCGCCCCGGCCGCCCGCCACGACTGGCGGCTGGCCGCGGCGGCGTACCACGACGCGCGCGACGCGCACCGGCAGCGCTACGGCACCGACCTGGACCTGCCCGCGTACAACTTCACCGCCGCAGACCTCGGGGCGCGGCGCGCCGACCGGGACCCGGCGATGGCCTGGGCCGCCCGGGCGATGCTCGGGTCGATCCTGCTGGTGGTGCTGCTCGGCCTGTACGGGCGCGGGTTCGGCGCAGCCGCCGCGCGCGGGTTGCTGCTCGGCGCGCTCCGGCCGTGGCGGGTGGCCGCGCTGCCGACGCCCATGACGCGGGCGGACCGGGTGTTGGTGTGGCTGATTCCGGCCGTGGTGCTGGTGGCGAGCCGGCTCGTGTTGACCTGGTTCGCCGCGCCGGCGCACCTGCTGGTCACCCTCGGTGGGTGGGCGCTGTTCGCCCTCGTCGTACGCCTCGTCGTCGGCCGCCGGGACCCGTTCCACCTGTGGGCCGTGGTCGGCGGCGTCGCGCTGCTGCGCAGCGTGCTGCTGCTGGCGGCGCTCGCCGGGCGCGGACCGGGCGGATACTGGTTCGCCTTCTGGACTGCGCCGAGCCTGCGCGCGGCGTACGTCACCGTCGCGTTCGCGGCGTTCTGCTGGCTGTTCGTGGCCGTCGCCGTGGTCCTGCGGGACCGGTACGGCCTGCGCCGTCGAAGCGCCGTCGGGCTGACCCTCACCGCCGTGGGTGTGCCCCTCGGCGTGCTGTCCGCCCTGGTCTCGGTAGTGGGCCTGGAACGTGCGCTGACGGTGTGGAATGACCAGCTCGCGTTGCTGCCCTGGGGCCTGTCCCGCATCCTCGGCATCACCGTCCACCTCGGCATCCCCACCCAACTCCCCGCATACACCGCCGCAGCCGGAATCGCCTTGGCCGCGGCCGGCCTGCTCCTGTCACTCGGACGCCACCGGCCATCCGCTGGCCGACGAACAGCAGGTCGCTGGCGGTGAGGATGCCGTTTCCGTGTGCCAGCGGGTACGGCATCCGGCGCCACCCCGCACGCCGACAGACCGCACCGATTCGCCTACCAGTCAGCCCGGCATGCGACGCTCAAGGTCCGCGACCAACGGGCCACGCCGCGTGGCCCCCGGACACAACCGCCACAGCCGCACAATTCCTGGCATGACAGCGCGGCACCCCCAACCCACACCCCTTGTGCCCGGAGGAACGCAGACCATGGACCACGCATCTCAGCTCATCCAGGAGCGGAGTGCCCCGCCGGCCACGCTGGTGATCTTCGGTGCCTCCGGTGACCTGACCCGGCGTAAGCTGCTGCCCGCAGTCGAGAGCCTGGCTCGGCACGAGCGACTCCCGGACCAGTTCGCGCTGGTCGGCGTCGCGCGCACGTCGATGACCGACGAGCAGTTCGCCGAGAGCGCCCTCGGCGAACGCACCGTCGCCAGCAAGCGCCAGCTCCAGGGCGGCGTGCGGTACGTGGCCGGGGGCTACGACGACCCGGAGACCTATGAGCGGCTGGTAAAGACCCTCGACGAGCTGGACGCACAGCGGGGCACGTCCGGCAACCGGCTGTTCTACCTGTCCACCCCGGCCGGGGCCTTCGAGCCGGTGATCAACGGACTGGCCGGTGTCGGGCTCAACCAGCCACGCGAAGGCTCCTTCTCCCGCCTGGTCATCGAGAAGCCGTACGGGCGCGACCTGGTCACGGCCCGCGAGCTCGACGGCGTCGTGCACAGCGCGTTCGACGAGCACCAGGTCTTTCGTATCGATCACTATCTGGGCAAGGACACCGTCCAGAACGTGCTGGCGCTGCGCTTCGCGAACTCGATCTTCCAGCCCATCTGGGATCGCTCCTGGGTCGACCACGTACAGATCACCGTCGCCGAGACCCTCGGCGTCGGCAGCCGCGGCGGCTTCTACGAGGACGCCGGCGCGATGCGGGACATCGTGCAGAACCACGTGCTCCAGGTCCTCGCGCTGGCGCTGATGGAGCCACCTGCCTCATTCGAGGCTGAGGGCCTGCGCAACGAGAAGGTGAAGCTGCTGCAGGCGATCCGGCTCCCCACCGACCGGGACATCGCCGAGGCCGCGGTCCGGGGACAGTACACCCGGGGCGGCACCCGCGAGGAACTGATGGCCGGCTACCGCGAGGAAGCCGGCGTCGACCCCCTGTCGCGGACCGAGACCTACGCCGCTATGCGGCTGAACGTGGACAACTGGCGCTGGGCCGGGGTGCCGTTCTACGTACGCACCGGCAAGCGTCTGCCGGCCCGGCTCACCGAGGTGGCACTGCAGTTCCAGCGGCCGCCGCACCTGCCTATCCCGACCGACCAGCTCACCGGCCTCGAGGCTGACGCGCTGATCCTGCGGATCCAGCCGAACGAGGGCATCTCGCTGCGCTTCGGTGCCAAGGTGCCGGGCCACTCCTTCCGGGTCCGCACCGCCACTATGGAGTTCTCCTACGACCAGACGTTCGTCGAGGAGTCCCCGGAGGCGTACGAGCGTCTGCTCCTGGACGCGCTGATCGGTGACGCGTCGCTGTTCATCCGCAGCGACGAGGTGCAGCAGTGCTGGCGGATCGTCGACCCGATCATCGACAACTGGGAGAAGGACAACTCGCCGATCCCCACCTACGAGGCCGCCTCCTGGGGCCCGACCGACGCCGACCGGCTGATCGGCCGGCACGGCCGCAAGTGGCGCAACTCCGCGTGACCCTGCCAGAACCAGCGTGACCGCGCTGCTGAGCTCGATCGCCTGGTCTCACCATCGACGCGCGGCACGGCCCTCTCGGTGAGCCGGTCATCGAAATCGATGGCCGGCCATCCTGGTGGATGTCCCGACGTCCGTCCACTCAGCCTGTGTCGGCGCAGAGTTGGGAGGTCAAGGCGGTGCGGGCTCATTCTTCCCACGTGTACCGGATCAGTTGGCGTCGTTCCGTCGACGGCCGCCTGCCAGAACACCCGGCGGCCATCTTCCGGACGCCACGAAGGCGGCGAGGATGTAGTGGGGGTGCCGATTGACGCCGGCTGCGTCGAACTGCCCGGCACCGGTCACGACCTGCCAATGGAATCTGGCCCCCACAGTGGTCCGTGAGATCCGCACCCGGGTCAGCTGAGGCCAGCCACGGCGCGCCTCGCACCCAGGGTCCAGACCTAGGGCTCGGTGCTCGTCGGCCCATTAACTGATCCCACTCGTTCGGCCCGGGCTGGTAGCGTGCGCCGAACATGAAGATCACGGGGGAAACATCGATGAACCGAACTCGACTCGTCCTGACTGGTCTGGCCGTTGCGGCGGCGATCGCGGTGTCCGGCTGCGATCCGCAGCCCGAATCTGAGGGCACCGCAACCTCGCCGTCCCCGGCAGCCTCGAGCGCCGCCCCGACCGGCGGTGCGACCACCGCGCCCAGCACCGCGGCCAACGACGCGGCCACAATCAAGGCCTGCGCCGACGTCAAGAAGGACATCAAGGACAACGCGGCCAAGGTCACCAAGGCCGAGAAGATCGGCCCGCCAGCCGGGCACTTCGCGGTCAGCGCCCAGTGGGCCGCCGGCTCGGTCGCGATCCTGGCGCACTCGATCGGTGCCACCGAGGCAGTCACCGCCGCCTCCGAGAAGATCCAGAACGAGATGATGGGCCTGAGCGACGCGTACAACAAGTCCGCCGACGCCAAGCCCAGCAAGAAGGCCCTGGAAGCCGCCATCAAGGAGCTGGACACCGCCTGCTCGGCCGCCTGACCGGCTCGACCACGCGATCGGCGGTGACCGTCACCCGGACGGTCACCGCCGATTCGCATGTCCCTGCGGCCTGCTGCACCTGGGTCAGTGGCCTCTGAGCAACCCGCTGTCAGCCCGCGCGACGCCAGACCTCAGCGCGAACACGGGCACCGCCCCGCGCAGAATGAGCGGTGGGCTGCCGTCTCGGCAGTGCCAGATCGGTCTGGTCCTGGTCGCAGTGTCCGTAGCGGTGATGCCGGTCCTGTCGGCCGCACAACGCCGCGCGGAGCGCGAACTCGGATCGGCGTCGACCGTCGCGGACTCCAAGCAGACCCTGCTGTGCACCTACCTCACGGCCGTGCTGCTGGACCGGCTCGCGGTCAACTCGCTGTTCAGCTGCGAAGGGCTGGAGCGACAACAGTTGCTGCGCCACCCGGCGCCACCCTGCGCACCCCCACCGACCCCAGCGGATGCACCGACGGGTGCTGCACCGTCAACAAGCGCTGTGGCGGTCCGGCAGCGTAGGTAGGCAGAGCACGACAGCCAGGGGCGCGGCGAGATGGCTCGGCGCTGCTACCCCTGCTTCCGGCGGACGATCGCGTCGAGGCACATGGTGGCGACGCCACCGGCGAGGCCACCCGCCATGCCCAACCAGACGAGGTAACGCTGACCAGTATTCTCGGCGATCGGGTCGGCGAAGATCCCGATCGCGTCGATCCTCTGCTGATCTTCCCAGTGAATGTTGAGACCGTGCCTGAACAGGCCGATGCGCAGAGAGGGCGTCCGAACGCCGACTCGAGCCGCAATCCGTAAGCCTCGGGAGGTGTGACAGTCACGGTCTGCCGGTGCCGGGCGTCGTCCTTCGGCAGCGCGATCGTCGAATCGGCGGTCTGGCAGTCGCACCACTCTGGCACGATCTGGGCAGAGCGCTCCTCGTCCGTGGTCGGCTCTGTTTCGTCCAGAGCGGCACAAGGAAAGCTCTGGGCCAGCGGCTCGACAGCCGGGCAGCAGCAGCGGGCGGATACATGAACGGCAGCACCAGGTAGCGGAGGTTGGCCCCTGGTGTGACGTGGCTCTGCAGCGAGAGCCTTCTGGTCGGTGCAGAGTGACAATCTACGGGCCGGTACATGGGAGGATGCTTGTGAGTAGTTTGGAATCGCTGCGGCAGTTGCTACAGCAGTCACACCACGCGCGTCCGGATGATCTGCCGGAGATGGCGATGCGAGCGGCGCCGCTGCTGGACGCGCGTGCCCTGGTGATCTACCTGGTGGACCATCAGCAGCGGCTACTGCTTCCGCTGATCGGCGGCAGCGCGCCGGCCCGCGACCCGATCGACATTGACGGCAC